>NZ_CP040910.1:1660766-1887974 GCF_013394085.1 Limosilactobacillus fermentum | reverse complement strand
CTATCCCCTGTCAAGTTGACACTTATAAAAACGAAAACACAATTTTTCTTATCCAACCAAATCGTGGTAATATTCCGCCACGGTTTGGTCATTTCTTTTAGCGGAAATGAACTGATTCGTGAAGTACATTATTCCAGCACGAACCTGTTCCTGTAACTCTGCTAGAGTTTGCGCCTTTGGACGATGCTCGAGCCAGATGCCTTTAAAATCTGCCCACAAGTGTTCCATTACGGCGTTATCCGCTGGTGTCCCAGGCGACGATAGGCTATGCCTTACCTTCTCCTGACGGAGAGCTTCGTTGTAATTGGTGGACGTATATGCCGCTCCACGATCCGTATGGATCATTTCTGGAGTGGTTCCACTAGCCTTAGCGGCTTGGTTAAAGACTTTGATTGCGGCTTCTCTGGTCTCCGTTGGTGAGATTAACCATGCTGCTGGCCGTTGTCCATATAGATCTAAGATGGCGTGTAGACGGACTTTATTAGCGGTCCCGTAAGTCAGTTCTGTTGTATCTGTTACCCAAACCTGATTCGGCTTTTCTTGCTTAAATTGCCGATTTAGTAGGTTTTCATCTTGATAGGTTTGTTTTGCTCCCTGGCGGTCCTTTTTTGGCTGCCGGTAATCCGCCCGAATTCCATTAATTTTCATAATCCTGCTAACCCGCTTAATCCCCACTCTGTAACTTAATCGGCCCTCTTTATTCAATAGACGAACCATCTTATCGTATCCAACACTATCTTGATGCCGTTTTTCGATTCGCTTGATCTCCTCCAGTACTTCCCGTTCCTGCTGTTCGCGTAGCGATAATCTACGATTTAACCATTTGTAATACGCTTGCCGACTGATTCCCGCAGCTCGGGCCGTTTCACTAACTGTGTACTCGCCACTGCTGGTCATTTCTTGAACCGCTTGATATCGTTTGGCCGCTTCACCTCCCGGTTGCTTATTTCGATCAATTTTTTTGAGAAGGCAATCTGAACCTCTCTTTCACGTAATTTAGCTTTGAGGCCCCGAATCTCTTTGAGTAACTGTTTCTCACGGTCGGCTGGTTGCCTACCCCTGGTCTTGCCACGCCGGTCCTTTAGGGCCGTCCAATCGTTTGCTTGCTCGTATTTCTGTGTCCAGGCATACGCTCTGGAATAGGTAATATCAAACTTTTGCGCTGCTTGCTTGTAGTCATAATTATGCTTCAAGACCCATTTAACGATTTCGATTTTCTCGTCATACGAGACCTTTCGTCCCATCTTCCGCACTCGCTTTCTTACTGGTTCTTTACCATTATTGTAAAGGATGACCCAGTTACGAAGTTGGGATAATCCACGGATATCATACTTTAATAGGATTTCTTTGGTAGGAAGACGGTGATTTCGATAATCACGGACGGCACGAAGCTTAAAAGCTTCTTAGGGTACCGGCGATTGTGTACTGGGCGCTCTAAATTAGCCAATCCGCCAGTTAGATACTGCTGGATCCAACGCTTTAAACTCCCTGCACCTACATTGTGATAATCAGCGAAAACCTTGAGTGACTCGTTAACGTTTTGAAATTGACTTAATAAGCGAAGCTTAGTAGTCGTTGAATAGGTGATTTTCATAAAAATAGCCTCAAAAGTCATCACTTTTTATTTCTTAAAGTGACAACTTTTAAGGCTATTGTACGGCCTTCTGTCACCAGCTGTTCTAAGTCTTCAAACGTTTGTGGTTGTGGTGAGTGTGCTAACCAGATAGATTTAAAATCAGCCCACCAGTGCTCCATCACCGCATTATCAGCTGGTGTTCCTGGGGCTGAGTAACTATGTTGGCTGTTATTACTAGCCAAGTAGTGGTTGAATGCTTTGGAAGTATATGCTGCTCCGCGATCAGTGTGGATTAGCGGTGCCAGACCTCCGGCTTTCTGCTTGGCCATTTGAAATACTTTAATAGCCCCAGTACTCGTTTCTGTAGGCGTAATAATCCAGCTAAGTGGGTATTGACCGTATAGATCCAGGACAACGTGTAGACGGACTTTGTACTTACGAATGTTGTAGGCAATTTCCGTCGTGTCCGTCACCCACACCTGATTTGCGGCAGCTTGTTCGAACTGGCGGTTCAGGGTATTCTGTGCTTCATAAGTTTCCTGCTCCTGCACACGTTTTCTCTTAGGCTGACGATAGTCCGCTTTAATACTGTGTTCCTTCATAATGCGCATGACGCGCTTCTTGTTAACTGTGTATGATAATCTTTCCTGCTTTATCAAACGGGTCATCTTGTCATAACCAACGCAGTGTTTATGTTGTGCTTCTAACTGTTTAACGAGCTTTAGAATTTCTTGATCTTGAATATCATGAACCGTCGGTTCATGGGTAAGCCACTTGTAGTAAGCCTGCCGACTTACCCCGGCTGCTTTAACTAGATCAGATACCTTATACCCACTTTGGCTCATTTCCTGAATCGCTTGATATCGTCCGGCCGTTCCACCTCCCGATTGTGTATTTCGACCAATTTTTTTGCGAAGGCAATCTGTACCTCCCGTTCCTTCGCTTTAGCTTTCAGCTGCCTTACTTCTTGTCGTAATCTTTCCACTTCATTGGTTGGTGTTTTGCCTTTATGGCGACCCCGGTTATCCTGAAGGGATTCCCAATCGTGAGTTCTTTGGTACTTTCGTACCCATGAATAGACCCGTTGATAGCTGACATTAAATTTCTTTGCCGCGGCTTGATAGTTATACTCGTGATCAATTGTCCATTGAGTAATTTGCCGTTTCTCCTCAAAAGTAACTTTTCGGCCCACTTTCCTAGCTCGCTTTCTTGTTGCGTAAGCAACACTTAATTGTCCACTATTGTACCGGACAATCCATTGATGTAGTTGGGAAAGACTACGAATTTGATATCTATTGAGAATTGCTTGGCCTGACAGGGTACCTGAAAGGTAAGCTTTAACGGCTGATCGCTTGGTTTGAAGTGTGTACCTGTGATTGTGTTCAGGGCGAATCAATCCAGCTAAACCAGCCGTTAAAAATTGTTTAATCCATCTGTTAAGGCTAGAGGTCCGCACCTGGTGATAATCCGCGTATACCCCGAGTGAGTAGTCTGAATCTTGGTAATTACTGAGTAACCTTAATTTTTCCGTCGTTGAATATGTTCCTATTCAAAACACCCCCTAGAGATGACACTTTTATTATTTAAAGTGTCAACCCTAAGGGGTATTGTACGAGGGCGTGATGAATTGCCTTTTTTTTGATGCGTATCTGTCTCAAATATTGCTCCTATGTCAATAAATGGCACATCTTTTTCTAAACACTCGTTCTAATTCTGTCGGAATTAAACCAACTGATGTAATTTGAGGTTCGGATTACCAAGTCCTCAAAATCGGAAAAAGTTGTTTGAAAGGCAAACTCTCTCTTCAACAATGAGTGAAAAGCTTCAATTGGCCCATTATCATAAGGATAACCTTGTTTTGAGTATGAGTGGCTAATCTGATGCCGTTCAAGTAAAGTTTCAACTTCGTTGCTGGTGTACTGTGAACCCATGTCAGAGTGAAAATATTGTGGCTTTTGATGACATTCAAGCGCCTGATTAATCGTTTCTACAACTAACGTCGCCTCCATCTGACGACCAATCTTGAAAGCAAGGACTTGATGAACCTTTGGTTCGTAAATAGAACTGAGATAAACCCAGGTTCCTGGACGTAATTCCAAATAAGTAATGTCAGCACGCCATATCCTTGCATTGGGCTGGTGCTTGATTAAATTGGGGCGTTGTGAATGATCCACATGAGTGCCAGGTTTTTTAAATCGCCGATTCATTAAAGAGTGAATCTCCATTTCCCTCATTAATCGTAAAATTCGTTTTGACCCAACACAGATGCCTGACTTGCGAAGCACCATCGTTATTCGTGGATAACCATAGGCACGATAATTATTTTCCCAAATCAATTTAATTTTTTCTTTGAGCTGATTATCAACACGTTCGTGTTGACTAGGCTGATATCTTTTCCAATGGTAATAGGTGCTGCGCGGTAATTTCAGTGCCGAAAGAATAATTGATAAGCGGTGTCGCAATAACTGATCTTCTATGAAGACAAGGCAATTAATTCGTCCTAATGCTTTCCCAGTAACACCGCCGCAACTTTTAAAATTTCAAGTTCCTCTTTTAATCGCTAATTTTCCTTTTGAAGTTGTTTGAATTCTTTGGACGTTACTTCAGTACCGTCTTCTAGCTCAACTGATTTAGCGCCTTTAACCCAGTTATGAATTGCGGCTGGAGAAACACCGTATTCCTCGGAAAGCGAGCGAATAGATCTTTTCTCTTCACGATGCATCTTCACAATGCTGGCTTTAAAATCATCTTGATATCGTTTCATTGGAATGCTCCTATCTTGTTTTATTAATTATGGCACAACTGTTCAGAAATTTATGTACCAAATACTAGGATAGGAGCAATTTGATTGAAGAACAGGCCGGTGTTCCGCTGTACTTTGCGCACGCTTATTCGCCACATGAACGAGGCAGTAATGAAAATCGCAACCGAGTACTACGCCGCTTCATTCCCAAAGGTCAACCGATTGATGAGATTACCGATGATGAATTGATTCAAATTAACTGGTATTAGAATTCCTGACCACTCAAATGTTTAAATTGGCGAACACCGATTGAGATCTTTTTACGTAATCTGCGTTACTAAATTTGTTCAAGTTATTTCTTGCAATCTGCCAAAAGTAAAAAAAGAGGCTGGCAATTGCCAGTCCCTGAGGTTGGGGAGCACTTCCTAATTCTTAAATTCCAAATGGTGGTGTAAGTTCTTGAAGACGTGGCGATCAGCCCAGCCAATCAGGTAACCCTGGGTGGCGATGTTGTAAAAGGTCCCAAAGTTAAAGGCGAATAATTGGCCGGTAAAGAGCCAGGAGAACAAGACGATCAACAGCGGCGGAACGTTGGAGGCCCACTGGGACCAAACTGGTGACCCGTGCATAAAGCGGAAGCGCAGGATGTAGGGAAGGTCGTCGTTGGGGTGCATGATCAAGTTGGCCCGCTGGTAGATTGAAACGGCCACGGCGACCCCAAAGAGGCCAACGACGTCTAAGATTAGCCGCCACCACAGGGGGAGGGTGCCAACCCCCAGGGAAATGAAGAAGTGTTCAAAGCCGGCTAGTAAATAGGAAAAGGGAGTGATGTAAAGGAGGTTGCGAATCAAACGGAAGTAGTCAAAACGCCCCAGTAAAAAGAGGTTGGCCACGGCGACCACGATCCCCTCCAAAAAAAGGGCGTTCCCTAAGGAGAGGTGGACCCAGTGGCTCAAGTTAACGGCCGAGGCGGTCCAGATCGCCGACCCCATGTTGGTGGAAACGGTCAGGGCGTTAGAAAAGGCGTTTAAGAAGATGGAAACGAATAAGAAGAAAAAGCGCCCGGACAGGGTATCGGCGCGGGTAGTGGTTATCATGGTGTAATTCCTTTCATGGCAAATCGATCATGTTTTATGATACAACTTCTAGGGAAATTTTAAAGATTGATTGGGAAAGTTCGGCTTTTAAAATCGGGGCGCCGCTGTTTTAACCGGCAAAGCCCGTCAAGTTAGTAAATCACGAAATTGGTTTATCACCTAATTTGCGGAAAAGCCGAAAGAAATCCTGAAATTGTGATAAAATAATGAGAGTGACTTTTAAGAGATATGAGATGGAGGATTCTTTATGAAGAAGTACCGCTTTTTCCGCCTGAGTCTCGGGTGGCAAATCGTGATCGGACTCGTCCTGGGGATTGTGTGTGGGGCCTTTACCTACCATAACCAGGGCGCCATTACGATCATGAGTAACCTAGGGACGATTTTCCTACGGTTAATTCAAATGATTGTTTTACCAATCGTGGTCTCCTGCCTGACGGTTGGGATTGCCAACATCGGGGACCTACACAAGCTTGGTCGGATTGGTGGTAAGACCATCATTTACTTTGAGGTCTTAACCACGATCGCCATTGTCTTAGGGTTGGTAGTTGGTAACCTTGCCCACCCTGGGACCTTTATTAACATCCATGACCTACAAGGAAGTGATATTTCCAAGTACATGACGACCGCTAAGTCGGCCTCCCATACCGGGATTTGGGATACAATTTTAGCCATTATTCCAACGAACATCTTTAAGTCCCTAGCCGATGGGGAAATGATGCCCGTGATCTTTTTCTCCGTCTTCTTCGGTCTGGGGATCGCCGCGATTGGGGAACGGGGTAAGGTCTTAGTGGACGTCTTAAACGGCGTTTCCGAAGTTATGTTCAAGGTCACCAACTGGGTGATGAAGTTCGCCCCAATTGGGGTTTTTGGCCTGATCGGAATGACGGTTGCCCAAATGGGGTTGTCCGCCCTCCTGCCACTGGGCTACTTCATCCTGATTGCCTACGTAACAATGGTTATCTTTTGTGTCGTGGTCCTCGGGATCGTGGCTAAGATGTTCCACCTGCACTATTGGAAGACGATGCGGGCGGTCTTTGAAGAAATCATGCTGGCCTTTTCGACCGCCAGCTCCGAGGCGACCCTGCCGCGGCTGATGGAAAAGACCCAAAAGATGGGGGTCGACAAGGGGATTGCCTCCTTTGTCATCCCGACTGGTTACACCTTTAACCTCGACGGGTCGGCGATTTACCAATCCTTAGCCGCCCTCTTCTTGGCCCAGGCGTACGGCTTACACCTGACCTGGGAGCACCAGTTTACCCTGCTGGTGGTCTTGATGATCACCTCCAAGGGGATGGCCGGGGTACCGGGGGCCTCCTTCGTGGTCCTCTTAGCCTCGGTTTCTACGATCGGGGTGCCGGTAGCCGGCTTAACCTTTATCGCCGGGATTGACCGGTTTGTCGACATGGGCCGGACCGCCGTCAACGTGGTCGGGAACACCGTTGCCACGTTGGTAATTGGTGAATCTGAAAAGTCGCTAGACCAAGACAAGTACCACCACTACTTAGATAACTACAAAAAAGAAGATTTAAAGGAAGCATAATCATGACCAACACCCGTTTACTGGCGCGCGATGAGGTTCCCACCGAATTAACCTGGGACTTGACGCTTTTGTACCCATCCGATGACGCCATGCGGGCGGACCTTGATGACACCTTACTGCTGGCCGACAAGCTCTCCGGGTTTGCCGGCCATCTTAATGGGGCCAAGGAGCTGCTCGCTGCATTAAACACTCACAAGCAAATCGAAACCGACCTGGAAAAAGAATACGTCTACGCCTTCTTACGCCGGGACAGTGACACCACCGATGCAAACGCCAACGCCCTGTTTGGGACGGCAGCCAAGGCGGCCACGACGATCGCCACCAAGGAATCCTTTTTGGAACCGGAAATTTTAGCGATTGACGAAGGGGCGCTGGACGGTTATTTCAAGCAGGAACCAGGACTCGAAGAATTCCGCTACGAGTTAGAACAGATCCGCCTGCAAAGGGGCCACGTACTGACGACGAGCGAAGAGAAGCTTTTGTCGCGGCTCAACCGGTCGTTGGATAGTGCCGATGAAATCTACAACACCTTAAACGACGCCGACCTCAACTTCGGCCAGGTTCACGACGATGAGGGTAACCTGGTCCAACTGACCCACGGTAACCGTAGCCAGTTCACCGAGTCCTTGAAACGGCCGGTCAGAAAAGAGGCCACCTTGGCCTACGCCAAGCCTTACCACGACCTACGCAACACCTTTGCCCAGACCCTCAACTCCTTTGTCGGGGCCCAAAATGCGGTCGCCGAACTGCGCCACTATCAATCGGGGCGCCAGGCCGCCTTGGCCCCGCACCAGATTGACGAGCAAGTGTACGACACCCTGGTAAAAACGGTCAATGACCACCTGGATTTGGCCCACCGCTGGTACCGGATTAAAAAGGATTATCTGGGGTTGGCCGACTTTAACCAGGCCGATATCAACACCCCGCTGGCCGGCGATGACGTGTTGAAGACGACCTTTGCGGAGGGTAAGCAGCTGACCTTAGATGCCCTGAGCGTGCTGGGTGGTGAGTACACGGCCGGGCTGAAAGAGGAGTTTGACCACCGCTGGATTGACGCCGCCGAAAACGCCGGTAAGCGCTCAGGGGGTTACCAAATCAGCGTTTACAAGGCCAACCCTTTCATCTTGCTAAACTGGACCGATAAGCTGTATTCGACCTACGTCTTGGCTCACGAGTCCGGCCACGCCATGCACTCCTGGTTTAGCCAGCACCACCAGCCGGCCCAGTACGCCGACGCCCCGATCTTCTTAGCCGAGGTGGCTTCGACCTTTAACGAGCAGATCCTGACCAGCTACCTGCTGGAAAAGTACCAAGCTGATAAAAAGGTGCAACTTTACGTCTTAGAACAAGCGATCGATGGCTTTATTGGCACGATCTATCGGCAGACCCAGTTTGCCGAGTTTGAGCACACCGCCTACCAAACCGAACAGGCGGGGCAGGCGTTAACGGCCGACTTTTTGGACCAAACCAGCAGCGCCCTGCTGAAGAAGTATTACGGGCCGGACGTGGCCCTGTTAGACGGCACGGCGACCCAGTCTTGGGCCTACGTCCCGCACTTTTACATGAATTACTACGTCTACCAGTACGCCACCTCCTGGGCGGCCTCGACCAGCTTAGCTAGCGCCGTTTGGCAACACAAGCCGGGGGCCAAGGAAGCCTACCTGAACTTCCTTTCTGCTGGGGGCTCGGCGGCGCCGCTCGAAATCCTCAAGCGAGCCGGTGTGGACGCCACCACCAGCCAATACCTAGAGGAAGCCTTGGCGGTCTTTGAACGGTACCTAGACAGAATTGAAGTGCTACTTAAGAACTAAACAGTAAGCCCAGCCGTGCGGAATCCCGCGTGACTGGGCTTTTATAGTGCCTTTAACAATCCGGCTTGCCAAGGAGGTTGGGTCGCACTTCCAAAGATAACGTGCTCCCAACCACGGGCCTAGTGCCTAAGTATGGGTAAAGAACGGTGCGTGCCACACCAACCGTTCGCCCTAGCTTAGCCATACGGTCTGTTGAGAAGGTCATTTCCCACTTCCAAGATAACGTGCTCCCCAACCGCAAGCCTAGTGGTTGGTCCGCACTCACTTTTAGCTATAGCGACTTTCGAACCATAATCTGGGAATCGACCAGGGTCGTAGCCGGGACCTCCTGGTGGTCGAGCAGGGCGAGGAGGTTTTTTGCGGCGACTTGACCTAGTTGTTGCGGGTCCTGTTGGATGGTGGTGATCTGTGGCGACATCAGTTTGGCCCAGTCCCAGTCGTCAAAGGCCATCACGCCGACCTCCTTGGGGATCTGGACGTTAAACTCGGCCAGAGTCTCCATTAAGCGGGTTAACAAGGTGCCCTTAAAGGCGTAAATAACGGTGCGCCCGTTCAACCAGTCCGGTACCTGAGCTAGCTTAGCGTAAATGCTGCCGGTCGGCTCATCGTGGGTGATTTCGACTTGGTGGACCGTTAAATCGTGCTCTTTGGCGGCCGCTTGCACCCCGGCCAACCGTTCCAGCCGGGCCGAATTGGCGTTGATCGCCTCGCTTAAAACGACTACCTGCTGAAACCCTTGGCGCGCGGCGTAGTCAACCAGGAGCTTAGAGTAGCCCTGGTTGTCGGTGATGACTTGGGACCACTTAGCGGGGGTGACTTTACGGTCGACGATGATCGTTGGTACCTGGGCGTCTGCTAAGAGCTGGTAGGTGTCGGCATTCATCAGGCTGGGCTGAAGGATCACCCCGTCGACCCGGAGTTTAATCAAGCGTTCTAATTGCCGGCGCTCGAGCGTGGCGGAGTTGTTGGCGTTCATCAGCATGATTGAGTAATCGGTGGCCGCTAGTACCTGGTCGGCCCCCTTAAAGAGCAGGGAGGAAAAGATGTTTTCGATGTCGGCTACCACCATCCCGATCAGGTGGCTTTGCCGGTGGGAGAGGGCCTGGGCCTGCGAATTGGCTTGGTAGCCCGCCTCTTCGATGATCTGTGCAATTTTTTGCCGGGTTTGCTCAGACATGCGCTCAAAGTGCCCGTTTAAGTAGCGCGAAACGGTGGTCTTGGAAACCCCGGCGGCGTGGGCAATGTCATTAATGGTTGTGTATTGTTTGGCCAATCTGGTCACCTGCTTACTAACGCAGTAGGTAGCCACCGTCAACCGGGATCGTCACCCCGGTGACGTAGTTAGAAGCTGCGCTGGCCAAGAAGACAACGGTGCCCATTAGTTCAGCCGGTTCGGCCCAGTGTCCGGCCGGGATGTGTTCCAAGATTTCCTTGCTTCTAACCGGGTCTTCTTGTAGCGCTTTGGTCATCGGGGTGTTGATGTAACCCGGCGCCAGGGCGTTGACCTGGATGTTGTCAGCGGCCAATGCGTCGGCGTAAGCCTTGGTTAAACCGACAACGCCGTGCTTGCTAGCGGTGTAAGGGAAGATGAACTTGCCGGCCCGGTAGGATTGCATCGAACCAATGTTGATGATCTTACCGCCGTCCTGTCGTTTCATTACCTTGGCCACTTCTTGGGAAAGGTAGTAAACCGAATTGAGGTTTAAATCGAGCACCTTTTGCCAGTCTTCCTTGGGGAATTCATCCTAGGGGTGGCGAATTTGGCGGCCGGCGTTGTTGACTAAGATGTCGATGCGGCCGTATTGGTCCAAGGTGGCGTTAACAATCTTTTGCGGGGCGTCTTCTGCGGTGACGTTTTGGGCGAAGAAGGCGACCTGGCCACCAAGCTCTGCGGCGACGGCCTTAATCTTGTCCCAGTCCCGCTCGGAGTGGCTAACCACCATCACCTTAGCGCCGACCGTCAGCATGGCCCGGGTGTAGTATTCACCTAGCCCCGAGACCCCGCCGGTGATGATGGCGACCTTGTCAGTTAACTTGAAGCTGTTGATGTTGAACATGAAACGACACTCCCTTTTAGTTTACCGGTTTCCTGAAAAATTAACGCTTAAAGTTTGATCCAATCGGTGTAAAGAAGTCAACTATTATTTAATTTTGGGTTACCGGTAACCTAAACAGCTAAAAAAATCCCCCACCTGGGTAAGGGTGGGGGATGTGCTTAGTCTTCCTTGTCTTCAGTGGCGAGGTGTAATCCACGGTGCTCAACACTGGTGGAGAAAACGATTTGGGTACTGGTCTTGCCAAAGCGGCTTTGGATGTCGTTGATGAATTCATCTAAAGCGGCGGTGGTTTCAAAGACCACTTCCATCACTTCGGAGTAGTCACCGGTGACGCAGTTGCATTCAACCACGTTGGGAATCGAGTCCACGTACGGGTAGAATTCCTTTTTTTGGCTGGGTTCGAGTTGAACCTGAATGAAGGCCTTGACGTGGTAATTGAGCTTTTCTAGGTTCACCGTGGTGTGGTAGCCGGTGATGATACCGGCCTTTTCCAGCTTGTTAATCCGGGCGGCGATGGCGGGGGAAGAAATAAAGCAGGCCGCCGAAAGTTCCTTTAAGGAGACCCGAGCGTTTTTTTGCAGCATGTTGATGATTTTTTGATCGATGGTATCCATAAGTGAGCGTCCCTTCATATGAACCAATAACGTTTGTGAGAATTTTAGGCGTTTTGGATTCAAAAGTCAATTTTGTTGCAGCTCCGAGTGATCCCGCCTTTTGAAAGCCTTTTATCAATGGTATAATGAGTGAAAGAGTTGAGTGAATGGAGGTTACTTTTATGAGTCAAGAATACGAAAACATCCTGGTTCCGGTTGACGGATCCAAGCAAGCAGAACTGGCCTTCAACAAGGCGGTGGCAACGGCCAAACGTAACGGCGCCCACCTTGATTTACTAAACGTGGTCGACACCCGGGCGATATCTTACAACTTCGCCGGCATGTCTGACGGAAGCATTGCCTACCAATTGGTTGATAAGTCCAAGGAGTACTTAGATGAACTGCTGGAACGGGCCAAGAATGAAGAAGGCTTTGACAACATCGACATTCACATCCGGTTGGGGAACCCTAAGACGGTGGTTTCCTTTGATTTCCCACGCGACCACCACAATGACTTGATCATGATGGGGGCGAGTGGCCTTTCCCGGGTTCAACGGGCGATGGTTGGCTCAGTGACCTCCTTTGTAAAGCGGAACGCCCAAGTGGACGTGCTGGTGGTGCGGACCGACGTTAACAATAAGTTGCCGGAAAAGTAAAATTTGATACTAGATGATAGAAAAAACGGACGTCCTAGTTGGGCGCCCGTTTTTTGATGCTTGGATGCAACACAGATAACGTGCTCCCGACCACGGGCCTAGTGTCTAAGTACGGACGGAGAACGATGCGTGCCGCATCAACCACCGCCCTAGCTTAGCCCAACGGCCGTTAAGGAAGGTCGGGTCGCACTCCCAATAACGTGCTCCCAACCGCAGGCCTAGTGGCTAAGTCTGGCCGAAGAACGGTGTGTTCCGCACCAACCATTCGCCCTATCCTTAGCCCACGGCCTGCTTGATGGGTTGGTCCGCACTTCCCATAAAAAAAGAACCTCCCGCAGGAGGCTCTTGAACTGAGTAAACAGTTTTTATTGTTCTTCGTACCAGGAGTAGTGGAAGTTCCCCGGACGGTCGGTACGTTCGTAAGTGTGGGCACCGAAGTAGTCGCGTTGTGCTTGCAAGAGGTTAGCAGGCAGAACTTCTGCACGGTAGGAGTCATAGTAGTTGATGGCTGCGGCGAGGGAAGGAACCGGAATCCCAGCCTTAACGGAGAGGGCAACCACTTCACGAATGGCCTTTTGGTACTTCTTAGCAATGTCCTTGAAGTAGTCGTCAAGAAGCAAGTTCTTGAGGGCCGGGTTCTTTTCAAAGGCATCAGTAATCTTTTGAAGGAATTGGGCACGGATGATGCAACCTTCACGCCAGATTTGAGCTAATTCACCGTATTGCAGGTTCCAGTCGTAGCGTTCGGAGTCGATCCGCATTTGTTCGAACCCTTGGGCGTAAGACATCACCTTACCGAAGTAAAGGGCTTGGCGAACCTTTTCGATGTATTCCTTCTTTTCGTCGTCGGAAAAGGTAACCTTTTCAACGTCTTCAGGAAGTTCCTTGCTTGCGGCAACCCGTTCGTCCTTCAGCATGGAGATGTAACGAGCGTAAACGGCTTCCGTGATCACGGATTGTGGTGCACCACCATCGAGGGCGGTTTCAGAAGACCACTTACCAGTACCCTTGTTAGCACCACGGTCCAAGATAGCGTCAACAATTGGTAAGTTCTTGTCGTCACCTAAGTCGTCCTTACGGGTCAGAATATCAGCAGTGATTTCAACGAGGTAGGAATCAAGTTCACCCTTGTTCCATTCGGCGAAGATGTCAGCCATTTCGTCAACGGAAAGGCCAAGAACGTTACGCATAACGTTGTAGCTTTCGTCGATTAATTCTTCGTCCCCGTATTCGATCCCGTTGTGGACCATCTTTACGTAGTGACCTGCACCGTTCGGACCGATGTAGGAAACACATGGCTTGCCGTCTTCAGCCTTAGCGGCGATTTGGGTCAGGATTGGGGCAACCAGGTCGTAAGCTTCCTTTTGACCACCTGGCATCAGGGAAGGACCTTGGAGGGCACCCAATTCACCACCGGAAACACCCATTCCGATGAAGTTGATCCCAGATTCGTCCAGCTTAGCGTTGCGGGCCATGGTGTCGTGGAAGTTAGTGTTCCCACCGTCGATTAAGACATCACCCTTGTCCAGCAGCGGAAGCAGTTCGTTGATAACAGCGTCAGTACCCTTACCGGCTTGAACCATCATCAGGATTCGACGAGGCTTTTCCAGGGAGTTAACGAAGTCTTCAATCGTGTATGAAGGAACGAGCTTCTTTTCGCTGTGGTCGCGCATCATTTCGTCAGTCCGTTCACGGTGACGGTTGTATACCCCAACCGTGAAACCGCGACTTTCAATGTTCAGCGCCAGGTTCTTACCCATGACGGCAAGACCGATTACACCAATTTGTGCCGTTTGATCAGCCATTGTGTTGTCACACTCCTTAAATAAACAATTACTTACATACAAGTGACATTATAACAGATTGAACCGGGTGGGGAAATACCTTTGCGTAACTTTGAACAAGGCCGCGATGGCGCCCATGCCGGTCCTTTTTAGGTGATTAGTCAGCTACCAATTTTTACCAAAAGCGCTACCATCACCGTAAGGTCTAGTGGTTTAAGTTGTAGACCCATGCCCGGCCATCGCGAGCCAGTAGTTCATCAGAAGCGGCTGGGCCCATCGTACCTGGCGTGTAGTTCGGGAATTGAGGTTCTTCAATGTCCCAGAGCTTACGAACGACGTCAACGAACTTCCATGCGTAGGCAATTTCAGACCAGGACGCGAAGTTGGTGTGGTTACCTTCTAAGGCGTCGTGGAAGAGACGTTCGTACGGTTCTGGAGCTTCCTTCTTGCTGGAGTCGTTTTGCATGTACTCCAGGTCAACCGGTTCAGTTTGGAAACCTTGGCCGGCCGTCTTGGCGTTAACCCGCAAGGCAAAACCAGATTGCGGTTCAACGTAGATGGTCAAGACGTTGCTCTTCAGGGATTGTTCAGAAGCCATCCGTGGGTTAGCGAAGATGTCGATTAACGGCTTACGGAAGACCACGTCGATGCGGGTGAACTTGTCAGCCAGCTTCTTCCCGGTCCGCACGTAGAACGGCACCCCGGACCAGCGGTAGTTGTCAAACATCAGCTTGGCAGCCACGAAGGTTTCGGTGTTGGATTGTGGGTCAACCCCGTCTTCATGACGGTAGTCTGGGTTGTCAGCGCCGGCGTCGTATTGGCCACGCACGAAGTTAGAAGCGGCTTCTGACGGTGTGTACAAGCGCAGGGAACGCAGGGCCTTGATCTTTTCAACCCGGACGTCGGAGTCGGTGAAGGCAACGGGTTGTTCCATCGCTAATTGGGCAACGACTTGCATGATGTGGTTTTGCACCATGTCACGCAAAGCACCGGAGTGGTCGTAGTAACCGGCCCGTTCTTCAACCCCGAGCTTTTCGGACAGGGTTACCTGGATGTTGTCGATGTAACGGTTGTTCCAAAGGGATTCAATGATCGTGTTCCCAAAGCGCAGGGCTTCGATGTTTTGGATCATTTCCTTACCCAGGTAGTGGTCAATCCGGAAGATTTGGTCTTCCTTAAACGTTTGGGAAAGTTCATCGTTTAAGGCCTTGGCAGACGCAAAGTCGCGACCAAATGGCTTTTCGATGACCAGACGGTTGAACCCATCGTCAGTCAGCAGGGCTTGCTTCTTTAAGTTCAAAGCGATCGTCCCGAAGAATTGTGGGGCCATCGACATGTAGAAGAGGCGGTTGCCTTCCGTTTCGAATTGTTCGTCCAACTTTTCAAGCCGTTCCTTTAACACTTCGTAGTGTTCCGGCTTAGTGACGTCGTGAGATTGGTAGAAGAAGTGCTTAGCGAACGCCTGTGCGTTACCAGCTTGCACTTCGTCAATGCCAGAGATCGACTTTTCCACCATTGCTTGGAATTCTTCGTCGGAAACCGGCCGACGGGACGTCCCGAGCAGGGCAAAGTGTTCCGCAAGGTAACCCTTTTGATACAGGTTAAACAAAGATGGGTAGAGCTTGCGTTGGGCCAAGTCACCGGTGGCCCCGAATAATGTGATGACAGCTTTATTTTCCTTAGCCAAAATGTTCACTCCTCTAAGAATGATCAAAGAATACAACCTTAACGAACTAATTATATACTTTCTGGAAATTGATTGCACGGGCGCCCAGTAGTGGTGGTGCCACTTTCGTGAAATGGATCACCAACCTTGTTAGCGGCGAACAGCCTACTAACCGGTTTTCGTGTCAATTGGTCTAGATTGAAATAAATTTTTCAAACTCTTAGTAACCGTCCGGCCACAGAACACCGCTGGCGCGCTAACCCGTGGTCATTTCCCATAACGTGCTCCTAACCACGGACCTAGTGTTTAAGTACGGCTGAAGAACGATGTGTACCGCATCAACCTTCAGCCTAGCTTAGCCATACGGCCCGTCGAGAAGGTTAGTCGCACTTCCCATAACGTGCTCCTAACCACGGACCTAGTGTCTAAGTACGGCCGGAGAACGATGCGTGTCGCATCAACCCTCGTCCGATCCTTAGTCCACGGCTTGCCAATGGTTAGGTCGCACTTCCTAATTCACGTACTGATTGCGTTCACTCAGGGTTCCAAAGAGGGTGAACAAGCAGATCACAATCAGGGTGACGATGATCGGGCCGTGCCAAGAACCGGAAGCGGCCTTGAGGTTCCCGGTCACGGTCGGACCAAAGGCGGCCAGTAGGTAACCCAGCGATTGAACCATTCCGGACAGGTTCCGGGTGTCACCAGCCGTGCGGGTCTTTAAGCCCAGCAGGGTCATGATTAAGGAGAAGGTGGCTGCCGTCCCTAACCCAAGTAAGAGGGCGATTAGGACGTAGTACCAGAACTGGTGGATGGGAAGTAACATCGCCAAAAAGCCCAGTGCCGTTGAGATCCCGGCCGCCAGGACTAGGGAAATCCGGTTGCTCATCCGAGTGGCTAACACCGGGGTGGCAAAGGCAGTGGGGATCGAGAAGAGCTGGAAGAGCCCGGCAATCAGGCTAGCGGTGTTGGTGGTCATCCCGTTAGCCATCGCAATTGACGGTAGCCAGGCAACGATCGTGTAAAAGACGAAGGAGGAACCGGCAAAGTAGAACAATAAGAACCAGGCCCGTGGGTTCTTCCACATGTTGGCGCCGGTTTCTTTGGTATCCGTCCCAGATGTTCGGTAGTTAAAGCGTAGGTTAGGCAACCACACCAGGGCGGTGAAGAGGACTAACCCGGACAATAAGACGATGGCAAATTGCCAACTGGAGGCGGCGCTGATCGGGGCGATCGCGTAGGCCCCGACGGCTGAAAAGAGGGTTATCGCCACGTTATAGGTCCCGGTGACCGGGCCAATCTTCGTTGGTAGGTTCTCGGTGATGACGGCCGGAATTAAGACGTTAATGAAGGTGGTCGCCACCCCGATGATTAAGGTCCCGGTCAAAAGGGCGCTGAAGCCAAAGATCCGCAGGTAAGAACCGGCGGCTAACAACAATAGGGCGATGAAAAGGGCCAGTTCGTTCCCTAAACGGCGGGCAATCCCGGGCACCAGGGTGGAACAAAGGCCAAAGCAAATTAGGGGGATGGTAGTTAAGATCCCCAGCGAGGTGGCCGGGGTGTGGAAGCTAGCGGCGATTTCGTTGATCACCGAAGGGATTGAGGTGAATGGGGTGCGCATGCTAGCCCCGAGCAAGAAGATCCCGATGATCAAAAAGGCGCTGTGCTGACGAGTAGTTTTCATGAAGGGCGTTCCTTTCTTTAATGATTTCGTAAAAATTAAGCTAGTCTAGTATAACATGGTTTACAAAATGTTAAACCGTTTTACGTCCCGGTTAATCAATGTTAATTCGGTTTCATGGGGTGGGGCAGTTTGACGAATGGCCCGATCGCCCCTATAATTTTATTTGATACTGTAAAAAAACGGAGGAACATAATGGCAGACATATACCCCTACTTGGTCTTTGAAAACGCCAAGGAGGCCATGGCCTACTACGCTGAGCAGTTCGATGCTGACATAGTGGCGCGGCGCCCCTTAACTAAGGCTCAGGTAGATAGCTACGGTCTGGAACTAACGGACTTAGACGAAACAACTGCCTACGGTGAATTTACGATCGCTGGGCAGACCTTCATCTGTGCTGACGCCATGATGGCAATGCCCCAGACGTCTTCGTTGGTTTCGATCATGCTCGATTTTGCCGATGATAACGTTGCGGCGGCCGACTTTTTTGACCACTTGGCCGCTTCCGATGATCAGCGCGTAACGTTACCCTTTAGCCCCCAACCAGCGGGGGGCCAGGCGGGTCAGATTGTGGACCGCTATGGCATTACCTGGCTGATTTCGGCTGGGTTTGTAAAGCATGAATAAAGAAGTGAGTGTTCCCAACCTCCTCTTTAGACTTCAATTAAATAAAATCCCGAACCGGATCAATCGAGTGTTGATTGATCCGGTTCGGGATTTTTCATTCGGGGATTCTTTTTAACTATTATACAGATAACGTGCTCCCCAACCGCAGGCCTAGTGCCTAAGTACGGGCAAAGAACGCCGCCAGGGCGGCAACCCTTGCCCTAGCTTAGTCATACGGCCTGCCAAGAAGGTTGGTGAGCACTTCTTAGCCTTGTTTCTCCGCCACATCCTTTAGGCGCCGGTAGACCACTTCCAAGTCTTCGTTGGTGCCGCGCAGTTCATAATCGGCTACAAACGGGGCGTCAAAGGCCTTGGCGTACATCCGGGCGGTCAGGCAGTATTGCTCGTTGAAGTTTTTGTTGCCGCTACCGACCACGCCGATCAAGTTGTCGGCGTTCTTGCCCTCGGCGATGTATTCACCCAGCGGGTTGGTCATCATTTCGGTATAACCAGAGGTAAAGCCGTCGCCCCCATCCAGGTAGGTGGGCACGAAGGCGAAGAAGGGCTCTTCTTCGTGGGCCGGGATCGTTTGGGCGGTGATTTCCTTGAGGTTGATGGTCGGATTAGCGGGGTTGATGCTGTTCATTTGGTTAGCGTAGGTTTGCAGCCGCTTTAAAAAGGAGCGGGTGTTCCCCTCGATGGAAATGTATAAGACGTTAATGGTTGTCATGCGACAAGGCCTCCTGATTATTCTATAAATTCTATTTTACCTGGGGAAGGGGGGATTTAAAAGGGCGACTTTGGTGACCTAGCGCGCTAAGAAGCGGCAGAACCGGGGTTGGGTGACTCCGGCGAGTCCGGTTCTTTTTCCAGGCGTTGAACTACAAAGCGATCAATGTATGAGTTTTGGTAGTCGGCCACCGTTAACTGAAAGTCGCCTAGTTCAATCGTCTGGCCCTCGTGAACGTGGGGAACCGTGTCCATTACAAACCCGGCTAAGGTAACGGCGTTGGAGTGGTCAAAGGCCTTGATGTCGGTGTGGAAGTAGCGTTCAAAATCGTAGGTGGTCGTTTTGCCATCGACTTGGTATTGACCGTGTTCACCCTTTTGGATCAGGTTATCGGCGACGTTATCAATTTCATCGCGGACGGTCCCGAAGAGCTCTTCGTAAATGTCCTTGTCGGTGATGATCCCGGCGGTACCGCCGTATTCGTCCATCACCACCACCATCGGTACCCGGGTCCGGATCATCATTTGCAAGACCTCGGTGATCGGGGTGGCTTCCGGTGTTGTTGACAGGTGGCGTAAGATTTTGGCTAAGGAAACGGTGGGGTCGACACGCTGTTGGCGGATCAAGTCGTAGTTAAAGACGTAGCCCAAGATCTTATCCTTATCACCGTCGGCCACGACCGGCAGGCGCGAGTACTTGGAGGTGATGTACAGGTCGAGGGCGTCGCCAACGCTTTGTGTGATGTCAATGACGGTTAGTTGGGTCCGGTCAATCATGATGTCTTTGGCGACCTTGTCGTTGAAGTCAAAGGCCCGTTCCATGTAGACCAAGTCGTTGCGCCCTAATTGCCCGCCGCGGACGGCATTGCGTGACAAGGAGATGATTTCACTTTGCGACAGCACCTCGTCGGCTTCGTTGGCCGGTTTCATCCCAACCAGGCGGACAAGCCCGTTGGCCGAGGTGTTAAGCAACCACACGAAGGGGTAAAATAGCAGGTGGAAGTAGTGCAAGGGGGTGACGGTGAAGAGTAGCATCTTAACCGGGATGTCGATCGAGATGTTTTTCGGTACAATCTCGGTTAAGACGACTTCAAAGTAGGTTAACAAGAGGACCCCGATGACGGCGGCAATTGCGTGGGCACCGGTGGTCGACAGGGCTAGGGCGGGGAGGTTCAAAAAGTTGATCAGGAGTTCTTCGATCGTTTGCTCCCCGATCCAACCGAGGATGATCCCGCACACCGAGGTCCCAACCTGGGTGGTCGATAGGTACTCGGTTAAGTTAGAAACCATCGTGAGCGCCCGTTCGATCTTGAGGCTCTTTTTACCCCGGCGCTCCTCGAAGTTTTCTTGGGCCTCTTCTAGGGCGGTAATCCGGGTTTGCACCAGGGCAAACTCGGCGGCCACGAAGAAGGCGGCGAAAATAAAGGTGATTAAAATAATGCTGATGTTAGTCATAATTTGCTGGCTGTCCAAAATAACGAATCCCTCGCTTTAAAATGGTGCGCTTATTCGGCGGTCTGGTAAAGTTAGTACTAATTATTATAACATTGATAACCAGTTCCGAACGGCAAGTTGGTCCCGTCCCCGTTACCGGCCAGTTTGCGGTACAATAAAGGGAAAAATGGTGATTAAAATGCAAGTACGGATAATTGGTGGGGAGAAGTTAGTTGCCCCCGTGGCCCAAGCCTTAACCGAGCAAGGGGCGGCGGTCACCACGACGGCAGACTTTTCCGGTACCCTGGCCCCGGAGACGACCTTGGTATGGTTGCCGAACCCCTTGGACCCGGTTGGTGACTTGGTGGCGGACCTGGTGGCCTTAGTCGATCGGTCGCCGGCGCCGAAGCGGATCGTGATGCACGGGGTCCCCGGCACCGCGGATGACGCGAGCCCAGAACAGGTCGGCGCCTGGTTTCAAACGGCGGGGACGTCATTAGTAATGGAGCACTTGTACGCCGTCAAGATGATTGATGAACTAGAGTACCCTTACGTAATCGTGCGAACGCCCCCGGTTACCGGGCGGGGCGGCAACGTCAAGGGTGAGGGTGAACCGATTCAACAAGCAACGGTTGGCCAAGAAGAAACCGTCGCCCTCATCACCACCGCCGTTACCACCGAACAGTACGTCAACCAGTCAGTGGGACTGGGTTAGGAGGCAGAGATGACAGCAACACAATTAGAACACTTCGCCACCCAGGTTAGTAAGGTTCAACTTCCCCACTGGGCGGACTTTCCGGAGATGGGCCTGTACGCCGACCAGGTAATCGGCCTGGTTAACGACCGCCTGCGCCCGCTCGGCGTTCCCCCGTTGACCAAGGCGATGATTAACAACTACGTCAAAAAGGGGATCGTGATCGCCCCGGTCAAAAAGAAGTATTCCCAAAACCAGTTGGCCGCCATGACCGTAATTTCGTTATTAAAGGGTTCCTTTGCCCTGCCGACGATCCGGGCGGCGATTGACCAGGTGACCGTCAATAACTACCCGATGGCCGCCTACGACCGCTTCGTTGACCTCTTCAATGCCGCCTTGCGCAACGAGGAGGCCAACAAAACCACCTTGGATCCGGCGATTGAAGAACTGCTGAACCTAGCGGTGGTCACGACGATTGCGCGCTTGAAGACCACCGCCTTGTTGGCCGTTTTACAAGAACAGCTGCCGCCGACTAAGATTAAGTAGGGAAGTGGGAAATGACCTTCTCGACAGGCCGTATAGCTAAGCTAGGGCGAACGGTTGGTGCGTCAGCACCGTTCTTCGCCCGTACTCTAGGTCTGTGGTCATTTTCCACGTTAGGGGAAGTGCGGACCAACCTTCTCGACAGACCGTTTGGCTAAGCTAGGGCGGGGGTTGGTGCGGCACAATATTTGTTTAACATTCGAAGATAAAGTAATAGGCTGGAAGAAAAACGCCCCTTCTTCCAGCCTATTTTTAGTTTGCGTTAGCCGATCAAGCCCGTTAGGTAACGGTGACTAGCCAACTGTTCTTGGCAGTCGGTTTGGTCGGCTAAGTTGATCTCGTAAATGTTGGTGGCCCGTGGGTTTAACAGGGGCCAGACGCGCGCCCAGTCAATCTTACCAGTGCCAAGCGGCAGGGAATCGTGACTTTGGCCCATCGAGTCCACCAAGTGGTAGTGGACGACCCGGTCCTTGAGCTTAGCCAGGGAGGCGCACAAGGCGTCGTTAGCGCCGTGCAGGTAGATAAAGCAGTGTGAGGTGTCAAAGGCCAAGCGGTAGCCGTGGTCTAAGATGGCCCGTTCGGTGACCGGATTACCATAGGCGAAAAATTCCGAAATCGAATTTTCAAACATGATGTGCGTACCACCCAGTTCTTGGAACCGATCCAGCCGGTTTAGCACCGCTGCTTGGGCCGCTTCTAAGCTCTGATAAAAGGGGATCACCCGCGGGAAATCGCCCGAGTAACCACCGTGGATTAGGATTTGAAGGTCAAATTCGCTGGCCAACTCCAGGAGGGTAGTGGTGGAGCGTTCGATAAAGTCGTACAGGTCGGGGAAGGCGGTTTGTGGCGCCGCCAATTCGCTGTGGATGTCACCGAACTTCATCGGTTGGTGGATGACGATTTGGTCAATTCCGGCGCCCTGCACACTCCGGATGCCGGCCTTTAACTCGGCCAGGCCGGCGGGGGTGAAGTTGTGAACGTCGGTGAAGAACTCAAAGGTTTGCGGGTGGTACTTTAGGCGATCCTCAATTTGGGCCGGATCGCTGGAGGCCTTTAACCCTAGTTGGGGAAACATTGTTAAAACCTCTTTTCTAAAAGGGACCGGGAAAAGATGCCCTTCCCCAATCCCTTATCTAATTACATACTTAGTGTGGGCGCCTATTTCAGTCAGTGGCCTGCCCAATGGTTGGGCCCATAATAACGTGCTTCCAACCACGGGCCTAGTATCTAAGTACGGGCGAAGAACGGTACTGGCGCACCAACCCTCGCCCTAGCTTAGCTATACGGCCCGTCGAGGAGGTTGGTCGCACTCACAGATTTTTATCCATCGTAAAGGTCAGCTTGGATAACTCGAGCCCCTTCATCATCAGCTTAGCCATCAAGTCCTTGGTGCGCTTGGCCATTTCGGCTACCAGTTCTTGGTTCTTAGCGCTTAAAATGGCGGTGGCTTCCTGGTTAGTCATCCCGTCAACGAGCGGCGCCACTTCGTCAACGAAGCGGTGGAAGTATTCGCGGGCGTCCTTTAAATAGTCGAGGTCGTCTTGCAAGAACTCGGCGTGGTGGGCTTCCACCAGCATCGACAGGGCCCGGTACATCCAGTAAGCCGACTTGAAGTCGACGTTCATTTCCTTAGGCGTGTTGCGGTAGGAGGCGTCAACTTCGTCGGCGTTACCAAAGAACGGCACGTACGGGGTGAAAGTCGGGATCCCAAAGCTCATCCACATGATCGTAGAAGCGGCTTCGGGGAGGTCATTGCGGACCTGCAGGACGTGGGAGTTTTGGGTTCGGTTCAAAGAGATTGGCCGGAAGAGGCGCTTTTCTTGTTCGGTGCCCTCGTGGCCCAGTGGGTCGTAAACCGTGCCCTGGTAGTGGCTAGATAGGACTTGTTCGACCTCTTCTAGGGTGATCTTGTGGTCGGCCTTTAATACGAAGGGCAGGTCGAAGTCCAGCGGGTCGAGCTTAACGTCCGGGGATAAGACCAGGTGACCGTACCACTGGCGCGGGGTGTTGTAGTGTTGGTCAAAGACGGTGGCGGTCCCGAAGATGCGGCGGAAGTTCCAGCCGGACAGGTCCGGGTTCAAATGGTGGTCAGCTACGAATTCTTGGATCCCGTCTGACCACATGAAGTTGGCTGGGTCGTCAAAGTCCACCTCTTGGATTGCCACCCGGTTACCGGTTACGGCGTAGGCGTCATCGGGAATTCGCTGGGCAACCCAGTGGTGGCCGGTGACAATTTCCATGTACCAGACGTCGTTTTTGTCGGAGAAGATCACCCCGTTACCTTCCGCGGAGCCGTACTTAGCGACGAGGTCCCCCAGGTAGGCAACCCCTTCCTGGGCCGACTTAATGAAGGGCAGGACCATTGCCACAATCACGTCTTCGTTGAGGCCGGATTCGAGGTTGAGTGGGTCAAAGGCCAGCACCCGTTCGTTGGCGTAGACGCTTTCGGTTGCCGACATGCCGACGTTATATTCGTTAAAGCCGTTTTCGTCGTAGACCCCCTCGGTGGTCAAATTGACGTTGGGTACCCCCTGGTAGCGGGCGCCGTTGGCCGGCCGGTCGCCGACGAAGTGGTTGAGGTAGGACTTAACTTGGTTGGGGTGGTCCTTATAAGTCGGGTAGACCACGAAGCGTTGCGGGGTCAGCGGACCGTAAGTGTCGTCGTTTCTGGCCGCCATCGTCGAGCCATCAATGGTGGCCTGTTTGCCGACGAGAACGGTGGTGCAAGCGGAGAGTTTCTTTTCCATGATTGAAAATCCTTCCTTATATGGTGATGGTTACATTGTAGGCGTGCGGTAAGGTGGGGTCAAACGTGGGCCCTGCCGAGTAGCTTTAAGACGGTTAGGGTGATCAGGTTGATCAAAAGGGCCAGGCCTAGTGCCCAGTAGACCGGGATCATAAATGAAAGCAGGGCGCCCTTAATTTGAGTCGGGGTAAAGAAGAGGCTGGCGATGATTAAGACTAGTAGGTAAAAGGCCACCAGAATGAAGAGGCCGTGGCTACTGTTTTCCAGGTCGGCGGTCGACAGGTCAAAACCGCCGACGCTGATGTTGATTAAGAGGACCACCCAGATTAAAACCTTCCACCAGACCAGGTCGCCGGTGGCGGTGGTAGAGACCCCGGTTGCCAGGCTCTGCCACCAAGCAAAGATTGGTGGAACCAGCCAGCGGGTCAAAGCCACCAGGGCGACCGTACCGCCGATCAAGGGGGCGACGCCGATAAAGAAGTTACCACTGCGCTGGTATAAGGAAGTGGTTTGCCAGGCGTGCTGGACGTAGCCGAGGCTAGTGTCACCGTCGTTTGGACGGGGAATGCGTAACAAGGCAACGCCCTTAATTTGGTGGCGGAAGAGCAGGGCGACGATCAAGTGGCTTAGCTCGTGGATGATGATGCCGATCCCGCCCCCGATGACCTGGGCAAAGAAGCCAAAGTAGATGACCACCAATGACTTGTTACGGTGGGAAACCAGGGACAGGGCGCTCCCAAACAAAAGGGGGATCAACAGCAGGTAGAGGCTGGCGTCTAAAAAGATCTGTAAGAACTTGGTCATCGGCTACTTGGTTTGCAGGTCGGCGAAGGTGGCGTTCACCAACTTGGCGAGGTCCTCGGCGTTTAACTGCACCGAGCGGCCCAGTTGCCCGGAGGAAACGAAGATCGTTGGCGTCTCCTTGGCTTCGTTATCAATGAAAATTGGGTAATGGTGCTTTTCGTAAATCCCAACCGGGGTGTTGGCGCCGTGGACATAACCGGTCGTCTTCAAGAGGTCCTTTAGGGGGACCATGTCGACCTTTTTGTTGCCCGACACCCGGGCGAGCGCCTTTTCGTCTAAGTGGCGGTCGACGGGGACCACCCCCACTAAGGGGCCGGTGACGTTACCGGTCAAGACCAGGGTCTTATAGATCAGGTGCTCATCAACGTCGCCGTGGTCAACCACCATCGTTTGGACATCGCCATCTTGTTTAGTCGGGAAGTGGGCCTGCTGGTAGGCGATCCCGTTTTTATCGAGGATTTGTTCCACCTGGGTCTTTTTTAACTTGCTTTTTTTCTTGCTCATAAATTGGACTCCTTTTCGCTGGCCGCTTCCGAATTTGGAACGGTCCAATAATTTAAATGCAGGTAACCAAATTTTCAAAGGTATGGTATCCTAAATACGATAAGCATAGCATACACGAACAGGTAAGGACGGGGAAGATTGATATGGCAGACCTAGTATACCGCGCCGTCATGCGCGACTTAAAACAGAAGATCCTGGCCCACCAGTACCCCAAGATGAAACTCCCCGATGAACGGACGCTGAGCGCCGATTACGAGGTGAGCCGGAGTACGATTAAGCGGGCCCTAGACGTCCTGGTCCAACAGGGGATCATCTTCAAAAAGCGGGGGTCGGGGACCTTCATCAACCCGCTTTACTTAAAGAACCAGGCGATGTTTTCTTACGAGGGGAGCAACCTGGGGATCACCGATAGTTTTAAGTTTGACGGCCGCAAGCAGGCGATCAAGCTTTTGAATTACCAGGTGATTCCGGCCGACGAAGAAATCCAACAGGACCTCTTCTTGAGTGAGGACGACTTCGTTTACCGGATTGAACGCTTGCGTTTGATTGACGACCAACCCTTCATGATCGAAACGGGCTACATCCCGATTAAGATCAACCCGACCCTGTCGTCGTCGGTGGTCGAAGGGTCGATTTTTAACTACTTAGAAGAAGTGATGAACAAGACCGTCACCCGTTCTTACATGACCTTGACCGTCGGCCCCGTCCACGGAAAACGACCAAAAGCTCTTAAACTTGACCCCCACCGAACCAGTGGGGATCATGGAAGGGGTGTTCTTTTTAGACGATGGGACGCCCTTTGAAGTTTCCAACATGCGCGTCCACTATAAGTACATGCGCTACAACACCTTTGTTTCAATTAATAAGGAGTAATAACTGATGACAATTAAGGCAATTGCCGTCGACATGGACGGAACCTTTTTGAATTCCCAAAGCGACTACGATCACGATTACTTCGCCAAAGTGTACGACCTGATGGTGGCCAAGGGGGTTCAGTTCGTGGTGGCGTCGGGTAACCCCCATTACCAACTAGAAGATCGGTTTCCAACTGTCAAGGACCAGCTAGCCTTCGTGGCCGAAAACGGGGTTGAGTTAATGGATCACGGCGAGTTGGTGTACTGCGGTGAAGTGGCCATGGAGACGGTGGAAAGGGTGAACGCCTTACACCAAGCAATCGTCGGGAGCCACTTCATCATTTCGGCTTACGATACGGCCTACACCTTCAAGGATGAGGACCCGGCCTTCGTGGAGCACGCCATTAAGCACTACCCCCACATGAAGCGGATCGACAGCCTGAGTGAGGTAGACGACAAGGTCACCAAGATGATGATGGATGTGCCTAAGGAGCGGACCCACGAACTGCAGGCTAAAATCAACGCGGACTTTGCCGGGGTGCTCGAGGCCGTTTCGTCTGGCTACGGCAACCTCGATATCATCGTGGCTGGGATGGATAAAGCAACCGGTTTAAAGAAATTAGTCAAGCGCCACGGGTGGGACCCGGCCGACCTGGTCGCCTTTGGTGACGGTCAAAACGACCTGTCGATGCTCAATTACGTCGGTCAAAGTTACGGGATGGCCAACGGGGACCCGCGGGTACTAGCAGTAACCAAATTTACCGCCCCGACTAATGATGAAAATGGGGTTTTTAAAACGATGGAAAAGCTCTTAACTGACTAGGAGTTCCGGGTCTCAATTGACAAGATTGGTTTAAAGCGCCCGGGAAAAGTTAAAATTGGGTGAAATTGATACGGTCCAATTTTTAAAAAGGTTGACTTTGACGCCAAATCGGTTATCATAGAAAGCGTAAATTGATCTGCGATTTACAATGCGTTATACAAGTCAAACGTAGTTATCTTTTATTGAATTGAAGGAGTGTATATTGATGGCAGTAGATTACAATTCCAAGGAATACTTGGAAACTGTTGATGCTTACTGGCGCGCCGCCAACTACCTTAGTGTTGGTACGCTGTTCTTGATGCACAACCCACTGTTACGCCAAGAACTCAAGGCTTCTGACGTTAAGCCGAAGCCAATTGGTCACTGGGGGACGATTGTTCCGCAAAACTTCATTTACGCCCACTTAAACCGGGTTATCAAGAAGTACGACCTGAAGATGTTCTACATTGAAGGTTCTGGTCACGGTGGCCAAGTGATGGTTAACAACTCTTACTTGGACGGTTCTTACACCGAAATTTACCCGGAAATCACCCAAGACGAAGCCGGGATGGCTAAGTTGTTCAAGCACTTCTCCTTCCCAGGTGGAACTGCTTCTCACGCCGCACCGGAAACGCCAGGTTCCCTTCACGAAGGTGGGGAATTAGGTTACTCCCTTTCCCACGGTGTTGGGGCAATCCTTGACAACCCAGACCAAATTGCTGCGGTTGAAATTGGTGACGGGGAAGCCGAAACTGGCCCATTGGCTGCTTCATGGTTCTCTGACAAGTTCATCAACCCAATCACTGACGGTGCGGTTCTGCCAATCCTTCAAATCAACGGGTTCAAGATCTCTAACCCAACCATCCTTTCCCGGATGTCCGACGAAGAACTGACTAAGTACTTCGAAGGGATGGGCTGGAAGCCTTACTTCGTATCTGCATACGCAGGTGGCGAATTTGATGGCCTCAAGGAACACATGGAAGTTCACGAAGAAATGGCTAAGGTTATGGATGCCGCTGTTGAAGACATCCTGGCTATCCAAAAGCACGCTCGTGAAAACAATGACGACTCCATGCCACAATGGCCAATGATCGTCTTCCGTGTACCGAAGGGTTGGACTGGTCCGGTTAAGGACTTGAACGGCGACCCGATCGAAAACTCCTTCCGTGCACACCAAATTCCGATTCCGGTGACCCTAGACGACATGGAACACAAGGACATGCTCGTTGACTGGATGAAGTCTTACAAGCCAGAAGAACTGTTCGACGAAAACGGTGCTCCGGTTGAAAAGGTTGTTGCTAACACTCCAGAAGGCGACCGCCGGATGGCTGTTAACCCGATCACTAACGGTGGGGTTAACCCGAAGGAACTCGTGATGCCTAACTACCGTGACTTCGCCGTTGACGTGAAGAACCACGGTACTGAAATGCACCAAGACATGCTCGAATGGGGTAAGTACATCGCTAAGATGATCGAACTTAACCCAACTACTTTCCGTGGCTTCGGGCCGGACGAATCTAAGTCTAACCGTCTTTACGCTGCCCTTGACAGCGGGAAGCGGACTTGGATGGAAGACATCCACGAACCAAACGACGAAGATCTGAGCCACACTGGTCGGATCATCGACTCCCAACTTTCCGAACACCAAGCTGAAGGTTGGCTCGAAGGTTACACCCTGACTGGTCGTCACGGGTTCTTCGCAACTTACGAATCATTTGGTCGTGTTGTTGACTCCATGCTGACTCAACACATGAAGTGGTTACGTAAGGCCAAGGAACAATACTGGCGTCACGACTACCCAGCATTGACTTTCGTGGATACTTCCACGGTCTTCCAACAAGACCACAACGGTTACACTCACCAAGATCCAGGTCTGTTGACGCACCTTTACGAAAAGGAACGTCCAGACATGATCAAGGAATACCTGCCAGCCGACACGAACTCCCTGCTCGCTGTCTCTGACGTGGCTTTCCGTGACCGTGAATGCATCAACGTGCTGGTTACTTCCAAGCACCCACGTCTCCAATGGTTCTCCATCGATGAAGCAACTGAACTCGTTGCTAACGGCCTCGGCTACATCGACTGGGCATCCACTGACCAAGGCGCAGAACCAGATGTTGTCTTTGCTTCCGCTGGTACTGAACCAACTGAAGAAGCTCTGGCCGCTATCGACCTGCTTCACGACAACTTCCCAGAACTGAAGATCCGTTACATCAACGTGATCAACATCATGAAGTTGATGACGATTGCTAAGAACCCAGAAGGCCTTAGCGACGAAGAATTCGACCGTTACTTCACTGCTGACAAGCCAGTGATCTTTGCATGGCACGGCTTCCGTGACATGATCCAAAGTCTCTTCTTCCCACGTCACAACCGCAACCTTCATGTACACTGCTACGAAGAAAATGGTGACATTACCACTCCATTCGACATGCGTGTCCTGAACAAACTTGACCGGTTCCACTTGGCCAAGGACGCTATCTTGAGCGTACCTGGTTACGAACAAAAGGCCGTTGCCTTCGCACAAAAGATGGACGACATGGTTGCTCGTCACAACCACTTCATCCGGACTGAAGGTAAGGACTTACCAGAAGTTGAAGCTTGGACTTGGAAGGGCCTCAAGTAACAACGATTGACTTAACAGCATTGTAAAAAATGTGAAAAAGACCATCCCGCCTCGGGGTGGTCTTTTTTTGTTTTCAAAATGAAATACTACGCAAAACAAAATAATAATTTTGATTATTTAATGTGGAGGGGTTGAAACTTTTATTATTAATTTTATCTTATAAGTAAGATAAATAAAATTATCAAAAGGTGTTTTAGTAGGTTAAAGTCACTATTTTGTGTGTTAGGTCAATTAAGGATTGGGGATCTGGACTAACGCAGGGAAAAGGGGGAGAACACCATGAAAATTAATGTTAAAGAGGACCTCAAGGAACTGGTTAACTTCGAAAGCAACAAGGACGACATTAAGATGGTCAACGCTGCCGGTGACGTAAAAGAGGATAAGTACGACGGACCAACCTACTTAGCGATCTTTACTTGGATTTATGCTTTGTGTACGTCCCGTTATAAAACACCCCGCCTCTTTGGTGAAATCTTCAAATACACGCTTTACGTTTGGGTAGTAGGACTTGTCTTGATGTTCTTATTGGGTAGTTTTGGGAACGGTCTTGCTACTCTACTGGACATTTATTTTTGTGTTTGGTGCGTCATTTCTTGGCACCGCCTGTACGTCAAGGTACTGACCGAAGAGGGCTACAAGCCGGTAGCTACGTCCACCGTCTCCGCCACATCTAACACTAACTCGCATCCAACGGCGCCCCACGCACACGCTTAATGTACTTAACAGTGTAAAAAATGTGAAAAAGACCATTCCGCCTCGGGATGGTCTTTTTCACTATTACACAGATAACGTACCTCGCTTAGTCATACAGCCTGTCGAGAAGGTTAGGTCATACTTCTTGGATAACGTGCTCCCCAACCGCAGGCCTAGTGGCTAAGTCTGGCCATAGAACACCGCTGGCGCGCTAACCTGTGCCCTATCCTTAGCCCACGGCCTGCCAATGGTTGGTCCGCACTTCCAAAGATAACGTGCTCCCCAACCGCAGGCCTAGTGGCTAAGTCTGGCCATAGAACACCGCTGGCGCGCTAACCTGTGCCCTATCCTTAGCCCACGGCCTGCCAATGGTTGGTCCGCACTTCCAAAGATAACGTGCTCCCCAACCGCAGACCTAGTGGCTAAGCCTGGCCACAGAACATCGCTGACGCGCTAACCTGTAGCCTATCCTTAGCCCACGGCCTGCCCAATGGTTGGGTCGTACTCAATCATAAATGCATAATTATTCGTTTAAATCTAGTCAAATAGGACTATAATAGGGGTGTATGTTTATTTTTTAAAATCGATTGGAGGATATTTTGATGGATAACAATGGTTCCAGCAAGAAGATTACGACCTTCGGGCTGGTTACGATGATCATCACCGCCATCTTTGGCTTTGGGAATGTGTCCAACGCCTACTTGCAGATGGGGTACGGCAGTATCATCTGGTACGCTTTGGCCGGGATCTTGTTCTTCTTCCCGTGCGGCTTAATGATGGCCGAGTACGGGTCCGCCTTTAAGGAAGCTAAGGGGGGGATTTACTCCTGGCTGGCCGGTTCGATTGGGGAACGGTGGGCCTTTGTCGGGACCTTCGTTTGGCTGGCGTCCTGGATCGTGTGGATGGTTTCGACGTCCTCGCGGATCTGGATTACCTTCTCGGCCCTGATCTTTGGAAAGGACACCACCCAGTCTTGGCGGGTGATGGGCCTCTCGTCGACGGAAACGATCGGGATCTTGGGGATCATTTTAATCCTGGCGATCACCTTCTTATCGTCGCGGGGGATGAACGCGATCGCCCGGATCGGGTCGCTCGGTGGGATCTTCACAATTGCCGTTAACATTATCTTCATCGTGGTGTCCTTCACCGTCTTGTTTGCCAACCACTTCCAGTTGGCCGAACCGATTCATGGCCTCAAGACCTTTATCACTTCGCCCAACCCGCAGTTCCAAACCCCGATCGCCATTGTTTCCTTCGTGGTTTACGCCATCTTCGCTTACGGGGGGATGGAATCGCTGGGGTCGGTAACCGACAGCATGGATAACCCGCAAAAGACCTTTCCGCGTGGGTTGATCATTGCTTCGGTCTTTACGATCGGCGCCTACGTTTTGATGATCTTCATGGTCGGCTGGTCGGTTAACTACCACGATAACCTGGGGACCAACGCCACCAACCTGGGGAACGTTACCTACGCCATTTTCAATGATATTGGGGTTGAAACGGGGACCGCCCTCGGCTGGTCGCACGCCGCGGCCTTAGGCTTTGGGGTAACGATGACCCGGATCGTGGCGATCGCTCAGACGGTCGGCTTCTTAGGTGCCCTGTTTATCCTAATGTACTCGCCAATTAAGGCCTTTATCCTGGGGTCCGACCCGAAGCTTTGGCCAGCTAAGTTGACCAAGCTAAATAAGGCTGGGATGCCCGCTAACGCCATGTGGCTACAGGCGATCGTCGTGTGCGTAATCGTCTTCTTAGTGGCCTTCGGGGGTAATGCCGCTCAGGGCTTTTACACGATTTTAACCGACATGGCCAACGTTTCCACTTGCTTCCCGTACCTCTTCTTGGTCGGGGCGTTCCCGTTTTTCAAAAAGAAGAACCTGGACTACCCGTTCGTGGTCTTTAAGAACCGACTGTGGACCAATATTTTAGTCGTGGTGGTGGAAATTATCCTGATCGTCGGGATTCTCTTTACCTTCGTTCAACCGCTGCTGGAACACGACTACCAGACCGCCTTTTGGACGATCGCTGGACCGTTCTTCTTTGCTATCGTGGCACTGGTCTTTTACCAAATTTCAGCCCGTCGCCACAACGTTGACCCGAATGAATAAGAGCGTGGCAGCCAACCCCGCCATGTTTGCTAACTAAATCAATTGCCGTGCCAGACCGATCAGATGTTGATTGGTCTGGTTTTTTGGTTAGGTTTGAATGGACTCCAACGGAAAATACCTGGGTGTTATACTGGCGTGAAAAATGAGGACAGGACAAATCTGCAAATTTACGCAAGATTACGCGGTCTTAACCACGGGCCTAGTGGTTAAGTACGGGCAAGGAACGGTGTTGGCGCACCAACCATTTGATCTAGCCTAGCCCACGGCGTTGGTACGCACTTTCGTTTTGCGCAAATCTAAATATTTGTCGTGTCACCAAATCTGGGGGGGATGCAAATTTTAGCGGTGGAGGAATTTTTGTCCCATCAAAAAAGCTGAGAGAAAATCGAGCTTTCTCCCAGCTTGTTACAGTATTGATGAAGGTTAGACGGATAACGTGCTCCCCAACCACAGGCCTAGTGGCTAAGTACGGGCAGAGAACGATGCTTAACCGCATCAACCCCTGCCCTAGCTTAGCCCAACGGCCTGTTGAGGAGGTTGGTTCGCACTTCCATCAAAAGCTATCGCGAATAATCAGGGTCGTTGGAATGATGTGGGTGGTTGGAACGCCACCTTCTTTAGTTTCTAACTTCTTTTTCAAGAGTTTCGCGGCGTCAGTCCCAATTCGCCGGGAGTCCTGACGGATGCAAGAGATCCCGGGACGCATGACGGTCATCCAGTCAAACTCTTCGTAGGTGGCGACCCCGTAATCGGTCGGGTAGGTGTAGTTGTTGTGTTGCATGGTTTGCAGTAGTTGGACAAAGACGCTAGCGTTCATCGTAAAGAAACCCACTTTCTTATTCCCGCGCTGCTCCATGATCCGTTTGATTTGGGTTTGGAAAGTTACTAGCGATTCTGATTGACCAGGGTAAGGGACCGGAATTAGATGGGTACCGTCAGGGTAACGTATGGCACGTAAAAAGCCCTGGTACCGTTTGATACGGGTACTGACCTTTTCTAGTGGCCAAGAGACAAAGTAGAGTTCGTCGTAGCCTGCAATTATCATCCGCTTGGTCATTTCTTCAACTGCCTCCGTATTATTGGTGGCGACGGAATCAAAGGTTAGAGTCTCCATCTGGCGGTCGAACATCACGATGTCGTTATTGGAGAGAGTCTGGTAAATTGGATTGTCGGGATTAACTGGATCAATGATGATACCAGCCACGTTTTGAGCTTGGAGCCGTAGGATATTGCTAGTTTCGGTATCCTGATCATTATCAGCATTGGTGAAGATCATCCGGTAACCCGCTTGATTAAAAACCGCCGAGATTCCAGAAAGGACGGTGGCGGAGAAGGGATTGGTGATGTCAGCAATTGAAACCCCAATTGTTTTATTGTCGTTTTTTGCGAGATCGCGGGCGACGCTATTGGGGTGGTAGTTATGTTCAGTGATAATTTTAGCCACGTGGGCACGAGTTTTGGCAGACATCTTGCCGTAATTGTGGTTTAGAAAGTTGGAGACGGTGGCCGTTGAAACCCCCGCTAGTTTGGCAATGTCGTTAATTGTTAGTTTTTCCACGATGCTGCCCCCTCGAGTGCATAAAATTTAGAGAGTTGAATTAAATATGTTAAATTAGTTAGCGTCTTATCCGGTAAAATAACGGCTTTTAGTTGGGAAACGCTTTCTTCTAGAGTTAGAATAACATTAGCACTAATGATTTATCGAGGGATTTATATATTTATTTTCAATGTACACTAGCAGATGGGGTGGAAAATATGTTTCAAGATGTCAATGCCTTTTTTACGGCGTTTGGGGCTAGCGTTGTCGTCCCGGTGATGATTTTTATCATCGCCCTTTTCTTAAAGGTTCAACCCAAAATGGCAATGATGAGCGCCCTTTACGCCGGGGTGGGGCTGACGGGTTTTGGTTGGATCATTTCAGAATTCACACCGGTGGTCACTAAGATTATTAAGCAGATGGTGAGTACTACCGGAATTAAACTCCCGGTGGTCGACATTGGCTGGCAAGCCGGGTCTCTAGCTAGCTTTGGGTCAACTGTAGGCCTGGCTTTCTTTGTGTTCGGGCTTCTGTTTGAATTGCTGATCTTTGCCTTGGGAATCACTAAAGTCTTTATGGCCTCTAACTTATGGAACAACTTTGGTTTCATGATTTGGGGGACGATGGCCTACTATGTTACCCACAACTTTTGGTTGTCGATGGGGTTGTCCTTTTTTATGCTCCTGTATTCCTTAGTGTTGGCGGAAGTTCAGGCAGATCGATGGTCAGATTACTATGGGGTCAAAAACGCTACGGTGGCGGCCCCGCATAACATTGAGCAGACCATCCCGGCAATTCTTTTGGATCCACTGTGGAACCTACTCGGCTTCAACAAGGTTAAGGTGACTCCGGAATACTTTAAGAATAAGTTAGGCGTGTTTGGGGAACCGACGACCTTAGGGGCGTTGTTAGGGTTAATTATCGGTATCCTAGGGAATCTCCATAGTTTAGGAACTATCAAAGCTTGGGGACAAATCCTCCAGTTTGCCGTGCAGCTAGCTGCCGTAATGACAATTTTCCCGCTGGTGACCGGAGTCTTTGCCAAAGCCTTCGCGCCATTGGCTGAAGAGATTGACAAGAATCGCAAAAAGGAAGTGGCTGAGCAAGGAAAAGAAATCGATGCTATTCACGATAAAAAACGGTGGTTCCTTGGTGTTGATGATGGGGTTGGTTACGGGGAGCCAGCTACAATCATTGCCGGGGTGATTCTAATACCGATTATTGTGGTAATCGCCTTCATCTTACCGGGGAATCGGACTCTACCGGTAGTTGATTTAATATCGTTGCCCTTCATGGTTGAATCGATCGTCGCCGTTACTCGTGGCAATATTTTAAAGGTGATTGCCAACGGAATTGTTTGGTTCTCATTGGGGCTGTACGCCTCCAGTTGGTTAGGAACTATCTACACCGGTACGGTTTCTCACAATGGGGTGGCGATTCCAGCCGGGGTAGTCTTGATTACTAGCTTCAATCTAATTGCCCGGCCGGTAAACGCCCTTATATTTGCGGCCTTTATTTCCCAGAATCCGGTTTGGATTGGGCTTTGTATCGTTATCTACTTGGTAGCGTTGTATGGGCTTCGCCGGTATCGACCACAAATTTGGTCTTATTTGAACCGGATGGCGGAAAAGAATGCAAAATAAGATTATGACACAAAAAGACCAGTGGTTCGCAGATTTGAACCACTGGTCTTTTGTTTCAGTTAAGCAAGTTGAGTCGGGTCGACGGTGATGCCCAGTTGCTCTTGTAGCTGAGGTAATTCGGCTGCGGATGGGTACGAGGTTTGGCTTCCGGACATCGTTACGGTAACGGCGGCGTAGGCGTTGGCGTGCCTTAAAGTAGTTGGGATGTCTTCACCATTCGTGTAGTAGTGGGCAAAGGCCCCCACGAATGAGTCGCCAGCCCCGATGGAGTCGACGGCATTGACTTTGTAAGAGGGGATGAGCTCTTCATGATCCGCACAAACCCAGAGTGCTCCTCGACTTCCGATTGTGACGATTACGTTTTTAACCCCTTGGTCAACAAGGGAATGGGCAGCGTCTTTAATTTGGTCGATAGATTCTACCGGCAGGTGGGTGAGACGACCGAGTTCCGTTTCGTTTGGAGAGTAAAACTCGCACTTGGTGATGTGTTCTAAGTCAACGTTATCATTCGCGGGAGCTGGGTTTAGCATCACCGGAACATGGAATTGTTCAGCTAGGTCAATGGCTCGGTAGTCCGTTGCCAGCGAAATCTCTTGTTGCAAGATAACCATTTTGGAGCTTTTGATGAGATCGGTGTATTGATCAAGAACGTCTGGCGTTAACTCACTGTTAGCCCCTTGAACCACGATGATACTGTTCATATTGCCTTGGATGAAGCATGGCGCCACTCCATTACTTTGGTTACCGACGCTAACGCCCGTAATGTCAATGCCGCTCTGTTGGAAGTGTTCCAAGTAGGCTTGACCAAGACTGTCGGAGCCCACCTTTGAAATCATGGCCACTGAGGAGCCTAGTTGAGCGGCGGCGTAAGCTTGGTTAGCCCCCTTTCCCCCAAAGGCCATGTGAAAACTTGGGGCGCTAACAGTTTCCCCTAACTTAGGCATGCGGTCAATATCGGTCGTTAATTCCATCATGTTGGAGCCAATTACAGTAATATCGTGGGTCATGTTCTTCACTCCTTTTTAAAACAAGCGAGGTGGTTAGTTTTCTAAACCAGTAACAACGTGGAAGTGACGTTCTTCTTGCGGCTTGAGTGTGATAAGAGTGCCGGCGTTTTTAGCGGCTAATTGGCCTTCCGGGGTGCAAGTTCCTGGTAGGGCAAAAGCGTTGACTTGTTGATCACCGTTATAAAGAATCCAACGGGTAACGATTGGTAGCTCGGCGGTCTTGTAAGTGGTTAAGAAGTTATGACCATTTCCAAGGTCAACCCGGAATTCTGCGGTGTCAGTGTATTTAGTTAAGTCGGAGGAGAAGAAGACGATTTCTGGATCGTAGTGACTTGGGTCATCGAGCTTGTCAATTAACTTGCCACTCTCCTCTAATTCCTTAGTGAAGGCCGTCCATTCTGGAGTTGGGTGAACGTGGGCCGGGACGGAGGTCCGTAGCTGGAAGGCTTCATCAGGAATGTTGGACGTCATTGTTGCGTTATCAACGTAGGCGTAGCAAAGGTGACACATGTATTGCAAGGTCATTGGGGCACAGTTAGACAGGTTCTTGACGTGCTGCTCAATATCAAAGAGGCCACTGTCCTTGCGCATCGTAACTGATGGGGTGGCTAGGTAGTGGTCACCAAAACCCTTGATGTACTCGTAATCGCTAGTAACAGTGATGGTATCATCATCAACAACTAGTGCTGCGTGATCCATGCGTGCCGTTGCAAACTCCCCGTGTTGAACGTGGTTATCCTCGGGGCTGGGGTTCCCGTTTGCCAGTAAGCCGGAGGTAAATTCAAAGGCGCCGTAAGTGTCAGAGATCTGCTTACCGAAAAGTGGCTGACTGAAACCATCTTTTTCCTTCAAGGTGATGCCATCAAAAACAGCGTCCCAAACCATCAAACCATAGAACGGTAAGAGAGTGAGGTAACCCCGGCTGTTGGACACCTTCAGAGCTTCAACACCAGAGGGGTACTTGAAGGTTGATACCCTAAAGTTGTCGTCTTCGTAAAGGTCAAACGTAGCGGCGGAAAACATTTCATGGCTCAGGTTAAATTTCTTCATGTTACGACTCCTCCTATGCTTTACCGATGATGGCAAGACTGTGACTGACTCCTAAACGGGTAGCACCCGCATCAATCATTGCTTGGGCGTCCTCAGGGGTGTGGATACCGCCAGAGGCTTTAACGGCCGTGGAAGTCCCCTTGACCGCTTGGGCCATAATCTCGACAGCGTGGACGGTGGCGCCTTGGGTGGAGAAACCAGTCGAGGTTTTAACAAAGTCAGCCCCCGTCTTAGCAACGATCTTAGCGGCCGCTTCAATTTCGTCATCAGTTAGGAGACAAGTTTCGATGATGACCTTAATAACACGCTTATTTTGGTGGCAGACATCAACGACTGCTTGGATATCCTGCTCCACTTTATCCAAGTGACCAGATTTCATTTCGCCGATGTTCATGACCATGTCCAACTCATCAGCACCATTCTCAATGGCATCTGTAGCTTCAGCAACCTTGATTTTGGTGGTGTTGGCCCCGAGGGGAAATCCAATTACACAAGCCGTTTTGACAGAAGAACCCTTCAGAAGTAGGTGGACTTTTTCAACCCAGTAGGGGTTAATCATTACCGTGTGAAAGTTATTGTCCATCGCCTCTTTGGCGATGCGTTCAATTTGCTCTTCAGTTGCCTCTGGGGCGAGAAGGGTGTGGTCAATGTAGTTATTAAATTCCATTATTTCTAGCTCCCTTTTTATTTGAATACGCTTTCATTATATTTATTGTTTTTTCAATTGTAAATAATTAAAATGGAAATATGAAAACGACAAGGAGGGTTGAATGGTGATGCGAAGTGAAAAATTAACGGAAACACAACTCAAGCTGGCACTACGGATTGCTAGCTCTTACTATCTAGATAAAGTTAGTCAAACTGATATTGCAAAAAATTTAGAAATCTCCCGACCAACGGTTTCTAGGTACTTACAGTATGCCGTTGATACGGGAATGGTTGATATTCGAATCCAGGACCCTTTTGAAAACGTTGGTAGTTTAGAGCAGGATTTACGAACCAAGTACGGTTTGAAAAGGGCGATTGTTGTTGACCAAGTGGGTGAATCATATCCCCAGATTCTTGAACAACTGGGGCAAGCAACGGCAAACTACCTCCAAGAAATTGTCCAAGATGGTGACACAATTGGGTTAAGTTGGGGGAGGACAATGGCTGCCGTGGCAGATTACTTGCAACCAAGTAATAAAAAAGATGTTCAAACGGTATATCTGAAGGGGACGGTCGCAAATTCATCGCGAAATAACTACGCCAGCTACATTGCCGAAAAATTCAACCAAGCTTTTAGCACCCAAACCTTAATTCTTCCGGTTCCTGTCATCTTTGATAACCAAGAGACCCGGGATGCTGTTTTAAGGGACCGGTTTATTCACCAAATCATGGAAACAGCGGCTACTGCTGAGATTGCCCTCTTTACGGTTGGAACAACGATGGATGATGCAATGCTGTTTCAATTGGGGTATTTAACTGCGGAGCAGATTGCCTATTTAAAGCAACATGCGGTTGGTGATGCAATTTCCCAATTTATTGATCGTAAAGGCCAAGTGGCTGATCCGCAATTATCGAAGCAAACAATGGCGCTGCCCATTGAGCAGTTAAAATTGAAACGCCATTCAATCCTCGTGGCGGGCGGGAGTACGAAGCTAGCAGCACTTCACGCCGCCTTAGTTGGTGGGTACGCAAGCGAGTTAATTACCGATTTAGAAGATGCAAAACAACTCATAGAGATGTAAAAAATTAAAAAGAATTTTAGTGCTTTTGCTAAAATTCTTTTTTTATTTGGCAGATTGCAAGAAATAACTTGAACGAATTTAGTGACGTAGATTAAGCAAGAAGATCTCGATTGGTGTATGCCAATTAAGACATTTAAGTGGCCGTGAATTCAGATACCAATTGATTTGAACCAGTTGGTAATCACTTAGTTCTTCAATGGCTTGTCCCTTGGGAATAAACCGTCGCAAAACTCGGTTACGGTTTTCATTACTACCGCGTTCATGTGGTGAATAAGCATGGGCAAAATAAACCTGAGTACCTGTTAGCTGTTCAATTGTCTGGTAGTTAGCGAACTCTTTACCATGATCCACGGTAAGCGTCTTGAGCTTGCCTTGAAGTTGACTAGCTAGTTCAAGTACGGCTTGAGTCATGGACCGACTATCGCGACCATGGAGCCGTTTAACAATTGTCAGGCGACTTTTACGCTCCACAAAAGTAGCCACAGCTTGACCTTTACGTTTACCAGAAAGTACGGTATCAGCTTCAAAGTGGCCGAATTCCTGGCGAGTTTCGACTTTATGAGGACGCTCCTCAATGGAGCGGCCGTGATTGAACGTACCACGCTTTTCTTTAGCACGATGACGACGAATTCCATGATCAGGTAAATCGGGCAACTGTATATCAAGCCAGCCTTGATCAATCCAGTTATAGACCGTCTTGTAGGCAACCCCCACCACATGGGCAACTTGTTCAGGGGACCACTTCTGGACTTGAATCTTTTCCTCGATTAAGTGTTTAAGGTTTTTAGTGAGCGAAGACTTCCGCCCCCGTTGACTAACCTTGCGTTCAAAGTCAGTTTGCGCTAGCTCAGCCCGGTACTCACTATTTAGCCGGTGAAGTTCGTTAAAGATGGTGGCCTTACTAAAGCCTAAGTAGTTAGCGATGTATCGCAAGGAACGTCCTTCATTATGGAGCGTTTCAATGACAACACGGTTCTGGAATGATAAAATAGTGGTGCTCATCAGGGTCCTTCTTTCTAATGGAATGTTGTGGTAACACCATTAAAGACCTTGATGGGTTTTTCTGTCCACTTAAATGTTCAACTTAAATTTTACAATCTGCCATTTTGATTGTTGTAATGATAGGTATTTGCGAATAAATTATTTAGCAAACGCTTGCATAACGAGTGATAATCAGGATTTTGAAGACGCTATTTTTTGTTGCAACCGCTTTCTTGTGATGATAAACTAAACGGGTCGATTGGTACGTAAAAGGTTTTAACAAAACGTTTTACGTGGATGCGTTGTAACAGGAGGAAATTATATGTCAAACAAAGTTGCTGTTCTTGGAAGCATCAATGTTGATACGACTTATCACGTTCACCGTTTCCCAGAACCTGGTGAAACGCTAGCTGCAACGGATAAGAGTTCAGCGCCTGGTGGTAAGGGAGCGAACCAAGCAGTCGCTGCAGTCCGTTCTGGGTCAGAGACGTACTTCATTGGAATGGTTGGCGCAGACTCCGAAGGGAAGTTCATGCGTGATGCCTTACAAGAAGATCACATTGACACGACGAACGTGGGGAATGACCCGCGCCACGGTACGGGGACTGCGCTAGTTACTTTAGATGAAAATGGCCAAAATGACATCATGGTTTATGGTGGGGCTAACCAAGCGATGACTAAGGACGTTCTTAGTAAGAGCGAGGAAGTGATGAAGAAGGTCGACTTTTTGATCACCCAATTTGAAACACCACAGACTGTTGCCTTAGAAGCATTTAAGATGGCGAAGGCAAATGGTGTTATTACAGTTTTGAATCCAGCACCGGCAACGGAAATCCTGCCGGAGTTGCTGGAATACACGGACATCATTGCTCCTAACGAAACGGAAAGTGCTTTGCTGACTGGGATTGAGATCACGGATGATGCATCACTGGATCAAACTGCTGAGTACTTCCGTGCCAAAGGGGTTGGCGTAACCCTAGTAACCCTAGGTTCAAAGGGGGCCTACTACTCAACTAAGGATGGTTCCGGAACGGTACCAGCCTTCAAGGTAAAGGCAATTGATACTACCGCAGCAGGGGATACTTTTATTGGGGCGTTAATTTCACAATTGTTACCGGACTTCTCGAACTTGGCAGACGCCATTACCTACGCTCAGCGCGCATCGAGTTTGACGGTTCAAGGGATGGGGGCAATGCCATCAATCCCAACGTTTGACCAAGTTCAAGAAGCATTGAAGTAGAGTCGTTTTGGAGGTTATTAGTCATGAAGAAGAGTGGAATTTTAAATTCAGAAGTAGCATCTGTCGTTGCTGGCATGGGACACATGGACTGGTTATCAATTGGTGATGCCGGGATGCCAGTTCCGATGGGGACGAAGAAGATTGACCTGTGCGTAGACAAGGAATTGCCTACGTTCATGCAAATCTTGGAAAACGTTCTGAAGGAAATGAAGGTTCAAAAGATCTACTTAGCAGATGAAATCAAGGACCAAAACCCAGAACAATTAGAAAACATCAAGCAGGCACTGCCAGATGTTGAAATTGAGTTTATGCCACACACGGATTTGAAGAAGAACTTAGCTAAGACGCATGCATTTATTCGGACGGGTGAGATGACGCCGTACTCAAACATCATTCTTGAGTCCGGGGTAACCTTCTAAGGAGGAGTAAGGACATGGATAACTTAAAGAAGCAGTCGTGGGTTCAATATGACGACGGCTACCTCAGCAAGACGCCGGTTTGGCAATACATTTTAGTTTCGTTGATCTTCCCAATGTGGGGGATGGCAGCGTCACTTAACGATATTTTGATCACGCAGTTCAAGACGGTCTTTACGTTGAGCGATACGGCAACTGCCTTCGTTCAATCGGCCTTTTACGGTGGGTACTTCTTGATCGCCCTTCCTGCGTCATACATTATTCGGAAGAACACGTACAAGACAGCTATTATGACCGGTTTGACATTCTTCATTATTGGTTGTGCGCTGTTCTTCCCGGCTTCTCACATGGCAACCTACGGGATGTTCTTAGCGGCCATCTTCGTTATCGCCATTGGTTTGAGTTTTTTGGAAACTTCTTGTGACACTTACTCAACGATGATGGGGCCGCGTGAGTTTGCCAACCGGCGGATTAACATCTCCCAAACTTTGATTCCGTTCGGGGATGCCATGGGGATCATCTTAGGGAAGTACCTGATCTTTAGCGGTCACAGTAACTTGCAAAATGAGTCTGCTGGTTTGAACGCTGCACAAAAGATGGCACTAAACAAGGAAGTCCTTGCCCTGACGCTTCGTCCGTACAAGTACATCTTGTTTGTTCTGTTGATCCTGTTAGTATTGGTAGCAATTACGAAGATGCCATACGGGAAGGCGAAGGCGGACGCTAAGACTGCTAACCAACCAAGTATGGGTGAATCCTTAAACTACCTGTTCCACAACTGGCGCTTCATGAAGGCGGTTGGGGCCCAATTCCTTTACGTTGGGATCCAGACCTGTGTATGGTCCTTCACCATTCGTTTGGCACTGCGGATTGTTCCGGGGATTTCTGACCATGCCGCAACTAACTACATGATCATTAGCTACATGGTATGGTTTGTTGGGAAGCTCTTTGCCAACTGGTTCATGAACCGTTACTCCATTACCAAGACGATGATTTGGTACTGTGTATTAGGGACGATTGTTCTTCTGCTGACTTGCTCAATTCACTCACCATTGGCAATCTGGGGTGCCGTTGCGACTAGTTTCTTCTTCGGCCCAGTTTACCCAACGGTTTACGCTCACGGGTTGGACCAGATCGAAGAAAAGCAACACACCGAAACTGGTGGTGCCCTGATGGTTATGTCCCTCGTTGGTGGGGCAGCCCTTCCGGTTATCATGGGTCGTGTTTCTGACCTGACTGGTTCCATGCAATTCTCCTTCATCGTTCCGGCAATTGGTTTTGCCCTGATCCTGTGGTTCTTCCTTTCTGAACACAAGATCGCTAAGAAGGAAGCTCAAAAGGCTTAATTATAAATTTACAAAAAACAGGGTGATTCTCTTGCAGAATCAGCCTGTTTTTTATAGGATAACAACGTGTTGAACCGGTTACATGCAACCGCTTAATATACGGTAGAATTCACAATGATAACGGTTTATAATTAGACGTATTGAGCAGTGTCACACGGTTGACACCCAGATTTAGGAGGAACATATAATGGCAAAAGACGTGAAGGGAATTGCAGCTAGTGATGGGATCGGGATTGCCCCGGCATACCTGTTGGTTGACCCAGATCTGTCCTACGACAAGGTAAAGGTTGATGACACGGCGGCGGAATACGCTCGGGTTGAAAAAGCCTTCCAAGACTCAATTGAAGAATTGACGCAAATCAAGGAGAACGCTAAGGATCGCCTTGGGGAAGAAGAGCTGGGCGTGTTTGACGCTCACATCGCCATCTTATCTGACCCGGAAATGCTGGGCCAAATTAAGGATAACATCGAAAACAACCACACCGGTGCCGAAGAAGCCGTTGACAAGGTAACGACCGCCTTTGCTGACATGTTGGCCGCCATGACCGACAACGCCTACATGCAAGAACGGGCTGCCGACGTTAAGGACGTTGCTAAGCGGGCAATGAGCCACCTGTTGGGTAAGCAATTGCCAAACATCGCCGGCATCAACAGCCCGGTGGTGATCGTGGCCCACGAAATTACCCCATCCGATACTTCTCAGATGGACGCTAAGTTCGTCAAGGGGATCGTAACCGACCTGGGGGGCCGGACGAGCCACGCCGCCATCATGTCCCGGACCTTACGGATTCCAGCCATCGTTGGTTCTAACAAAATCACGACTTCCGTTGAACACGGTCAAATGATGATCGTGGATGGTTTGAACGGGGACGCCATCATTGACCCGAGTGACGACCAAGTGAAGGAATACGAAGCTAAGGCCGAAGCCTTCGAAGCCGAACGGGCAGAATGGGCTAAGTTAGTCGATGCCCCATCCGTTTCTAAGGACGGCAAGGAATTTGAAATTGCGGCCAACATCGGGACGCCGGATGACACGGAAGACGCCGTTAAGCAAGGTGCTGACGGGGTGGGTCTCTTCCGGAGCGAATTCTTGTACATGGACAACGACCACATGCCAAGCGAAGACGAACAGTTTGAAGCTTACAAGAAGGCCGTAGTGGGCATGAATGGTAAGCCAGTCGTGGTTCGGACGATGGACATCGGTGGGGACAAGCCGCTCGATTACATGCCACTGCCAAAGGAAGAAAACCCATTCTTGGGCTACCGGGCCATCCGGATCTGCTTGGACCGGCCAGAACTCTTCAAGACCCAATTACGGGCCCTGGTGCGCGCCTCTGAATTCGGACCTGTTTCAATCATGTTCCCAATGATTGCGACGGTGGCCGAACTTCGTCAAGCCAAGGCGATCTTTGAAGAAGCCAAGGCTGAAGTTCAAAAGGATCACCCAGGTCTGGGCGACGACGTTAAGATCGGGATGATGATTGAAATCCCGCTGGCCGCTTTAAACGCCGCTCAACTGGCTAAGGAAGTGGACTTCTTCTCCATTGGGACCAACGATTTGATCCAATACAGCTTCGCCGCTGACCGTGGGAACGAAGCCGTTTCCTACCTTTACCAACCGCTGAACCCAGCCTTCTTATCCCTAGTTAAGCACGTCATCACCTCCGCTCACGAAAACGGCGCTAAGGCCGCCATGTGTGGGGAAATGGCCGGTGACGAAATGGCACTGCCACTCTTGATGGGGATGGGCCTGGATGAATACTCCATGTCCGCTACTTCCATCCTCCGTACCCGGAGCATGATGAAGAAGCTCGACACCAAGGAATGGGCCGGCTACGTTGACGAAATCATCGCCAACTACGCCACTGTTGAAGAAGTTCAAGACTTCGTGAAGAGCAAGTTGGGCTAAAAAATTGAACCAATTAATTAAACACTAACTAAAACTGCTAATTTTACCTAACAATAGGTAGCGTTAGCAGTTTTTATATACACCTGAATTATTCATAGTTCATAAAAATCCCGCCAGTTTTCGTATTTTTTCGAAAACTGACGGGTATGTCTTTATCTTTTGCTGAAATACGATGTTTATCAGTTCTAGCTAGTGAGATCTTTCAACTAACTCAGAATTGCTTTGAACTTTTGGATACACTTGTCCCTTGGTTGTACAGATTTTTTTAATTTTACCGGTTATTCAATAGCCTGGATACGCTGTAGAGCCTGGTAGGACAGCCGATGGTAAACATGATACGAGCTCAGCCGCAACTGAATTCGTCGGTCAGTATGCACAACACGTGCCGCAACTTTGAATAAACGAATCCGCAATGTGCTAACGCACAAGCCGGAATCATGTTTTGTCAGTGCTAGCTGCTTTAAAAAGTTGACAATATTGTAAGCCAGTACACTAACCATCATCGGGGCAGCATTGGCATTAAACGTTGAACTATCAGTCTTATCGAAAAAGAAACCTGTTTTAGCTTCTTTGATGTAATTTTCCATTTGGCTGCGTTTGTGATACAGTTCGAAGGCAGTTTCAGCCGTTAAATTAGTCAGATTAGTGACGATAAATTCATGTGAAAAGATCAGTTCACCAGCTACTCGAGTTGATTTAATATAAATCTGCCGTGGCTTAGGCCACGATGCTGATTGATAGATTTCAGAGTAGTAATGGGTCTCTTCCTCTTACCACTGGGTTTGATCACTGATCTTGACGAACTTTTCAGCTAGATTCTGTAATTTTCGATTGCGTTTGAGTCGAATAATGTAAAACACATCGTTGGCTTCACAGACATCGTAAACTTCTGGCGTGGCGAAGCCACTATCACCACGAATCAGAATGTCAGTCGTGGGCAGCTGAGTTTGATAATTCGCCGCCCTCAAAACCAAAAAATCCTGTCAACGAATCACCACTATGGTAATCCATCAACAAGATTTAGTGTAGAGCCAATTTAATTCAACTTTTGGCATAATGAAGTTCCTTTCAGATTTCACAAAGTCCTATTTAGAATTTACACCAATTATACGGACATAACCCGCAATTTATATCTATCGGGGAAGTAAGTCTAAGAAGCTCGTGTGGGAGATCTTTTTTGTTGTTTTATTAGTTGCGGCGTTTAATCTGGTGTGTTGTCTGAATATCGTACTTGAAGGCATAACAAATAAGCCTACCATCGTGACGTTATTGTGGTAGCTAATCTAGGCAATCAGCTGGTAGACGCGTGTGAACATATTGGCCTGATTGGAGAAGCCATAACAAGCACGTTTGAGCTCCTTGATCTTACGGTTGATACCCTCTATCGGTCCGTTAGAGTAGGACGATTTGGCGGCGTTAATTACTCCATTAAGATTCTTTCGTAGGGTATGCATGGCCGTATCTAGGGGCGTGCCGTTAGGCTGATAGTTAGTGATGATATTCTTGAGTTCATCAGCGTGACGCCCCATCAAAACATCGTGGAGATCGATGTAGGTTTCATAAGCTGTTTTGAAGGCCGGAAACGTATCGGTTCCAATATCAATGGCGTTCTGTTCGGTCGAGTACTCATTCAGGCCGAAGAGGTAGCGGCTCTTTTGTGCGTCAGGGTTGGCCTTGTGGAATAGGCGCCATAGTGATTTCAGTACTTTATATTCCCGCGAATGCTTGTCGAGTTACTTTAAACATTGAGTGCGAATGGTACCCATCGTCCGGCCCATTAATTGAATAATGTGGAACCGATCAATAATGAGTTCGGCGTTAGGGAATAGTTCGTGCACGAATGCCTGATAGGAGGCGTTCATGTCCATGATGACGCGTTGAACCGCGGCCCGTTCTGCGGTGCTGTACTGACTAAGAAAGAACTGTTTGATGGTTCTATTAAGGCGGTCGCTAAGTACTTTAACTGATTTGTGAGTGTCGGCGTCAATGCAAATAAACGACATGGAGCCGTGCGTGGAACGGAATTCATCAAAGCATAGATTAATCGGTAACCGGCGGCTCGCGTGTGGATGAATATTAGCCGTCAAAATACGCTGAACTGAGTTTGTCGAAATACCGGTGAGACTGGCGATAGTCTTAGCCGGGAGTGATTTACTGGCTAGCTTCAGCACATGAGTCGCTAGTCCGTGACCGATGGCGTGGTTGGTTGATACCACTGGAGTGGTGGCCGTACAAGTGCTATGGCAGTTACTACAACGCCAGCGTTGCTTGTTTAGCTCTAGAATTACGGGCCGGTCCATGGGTCCTGCAATGTGGACATGAGTGAGCTTGTGTCCGTTAGGGTGCAACGTATTGTATCCACAGCTGGGACAGCGCCTGAGTGTGTAGGTAAGCTCTGCCTGGATGACCAAATACTTTTTGCGACCCGAGCCCCGACCATGAAATTCCTCACGAGTACCGAACACCTGAATGTTTGTGTCTGTAATTCCCAGTAATTTAAGTGTATTATCTAGTTGAGACATCTATTCCTACCCCGCTTATCTTGAGTTTCGTCGCTTAAAGCATAGCACTAGGGAGGCTTAGATGCCTTTTTTTGTTATCAAAAAGGGCCTAGTACTTTTGGAATGGAAATACTTTCCAACACCAAAAATTCTAGACCCAAAATTAATAGGCAATGTAGTCGTCTAATTTTTTCATATTGGTAATGATAATTCGGCGTTTACGATCATTGCTCATGCCAAAGTCAATGATATCTTCAAGCTTAAGTTTACGCATCATACGGCTAACACTGGTTTGATTAGCAATGCCACAGAACCCAGCAATATCTTCATTCGTCACGTTAAAGTCAATCAACACGCCGGCCCCATCGGGAAGATCCCGACCAAACTTCTCAGCAATGTCATGTAAGAAATTAGCCAGTGCCCCCATCTTACCGTTCATGGTGAGTCGTTGAATCCGGGCAAAGGTTTCTGATAATCGGTGTCGATAATACTGTTTAACGTAGTTCTGTAACTCTGAATTGGCATTCACGTACTGCCAAAATTCTACCCGATTAACCTGATAAAAGGTTGCCGTCTCCGATTCAATGCGGACGTTAAAAGGTTGCTCATCATATTGCAAAGCTTCGTCATGTAACAGTGAAATAACGTCAGGTTGGTTGATATAAGAAATGTTAAATTCACGTCCGTCTTGCAAGATAACGGACGTCTTAATGATGCCTTCTTTCAAAATAAAGACATTAGCGTCCTTCAGACCGTGGAAGGTTAAATAACTGTGATACTTCTTCGTGATCGTCGAAATCTGTTTGTCCTTTAAGAAGCGGACCAGATCATCAATATCTTTATTCGGCAAAAGCGGTACTCCTTCCAAAATTAATTATCGTTAGCAAAGTCCTATCTTAGCGAAAAAGGATATCCCTTCGCATTAACATTTGGTAATGACACTGGCTATTGATATCCGATTATTCACTTTCATAGTGAGGATTGTCAATGAAAACGAAAATGAAACGTTTATAATTGCTAACTGTACCTTTGAAAGAAAGAAGATTGATTAGATTATGGCAGACATTAAGCTCCCTTATGACCACGGATCGGTCACGGCACACATCAACGATGCCAACCTAGCCGGCATCTTGGTCTCCAAAGCGGCGACCTATCAAGCCAGCCTCTCTGAAAAAGACTTGGTTGAACAGTCGTTAGACAACCCTATCGGTAGTCCTTCCCTAGAAGAATTGGCTACGGGAAAGAAAAATATCGTGATTATCAGCTCTGATCACACCCGGCCCGTTCCTTCACACATCATTACGCCAATCTTACTTCGGCGCTTGCGCTCAGTAGCACCAGAGGCGCGGATTCGCATTCTCGTAGCAACTGGATTCCACCGACCTTCAACGCATGCCGAATTAGTCGCCAAATATGGCGAAGAGATTGTGGCCAATGAAGAAATTGTTATGCATAAATCTCAAGTTGATGAAGACATGGTGAAAATTGGTAAGCTTCCTTCTGGCGGTGACCTCATTATCAACAAGGTGGCCGAAGAAGCCGATCTATTGATCTCCGAAGGCTTCATTGAATCCCACTTTTTCGCTGGGTTCTCTGGTGGGCGCAAGTCCGTCTTGCCGGGTATTTCTTCTTACAAGACAATCATGGCTAACCACTCCGGTGAGTTTATCAACGACAAGCACTCTCGAACCGGGAATCTTCACCACAACATGGTGCACCATGATATGGTCTACGCCGCCAGAAAAGCTGGTTTAAAGTTTATTTTGAACGTGGTTTTGGATGAAGACAAGCACATCATTGGCTCCTTTGCCGGTGACCTTGAAGCGGCTCATAAACAAGGAACGGATTTTGTTAGTGAGTTAGCTGGTGTTAAGGCCATCAAGAGCGACATTGCCATCACCACTAATGGTGGTTATCCACTCGATCAAAATATCTATCAAGCAGTTAAAGGCATGACGGCCGCTGAAGCCACCAATAAGCAAAACGGGACGATTATCATCGTAGCTGGCTGTCGTGATGGTCATGGTGGTGACGGCTTTTATCACAACATTGCTGACGTCGCCGATCCCCAAGAATTCTTGGATAAGGCGATTAACACACCGCGCTTAGAAACGGTGCCTGACCAATGGACTTCACAAATTTTGGCCCGGATCTTGGTTAACCACCACGTGATTGTGGTTTCTGACTTGGTTGAACCCAGTCTCATCACAAACATGCATATGGAACTGGCAACCTCAATCGATGACGCACTCGCCAGCGCCTTCAACCGTGAAGGACCTGCAGCCCAAGTGACGGTCATTCCCGATGGTCTTGGCGTAATCGTAAAGGATGAATAATAATGGCATCAACTGATTTATTAACTTGTCTCCAACAAGTTGCTAACCACCAACTCACACCAGAACAAGCTGCCAAACAGGTCAGCGATACCGGGTTTGATGACCTAGCCTACGCCAAGATTGATACGGCGCGGACGCAACGAACTGGTTATCCTGAAGTGATCTATGGCGCTGGTAAAACCGCGCAACAGATTGTGGGCATTGTTCAAGCTATGGAGAAACGCCAACAACCCATCCTCGTGACACGAGTCGATCTTGAAAAATCAGCGGCGGTCCAAGAAATACTACCTGAATTGGCCTATGACCAAACCTCACAGACGTTAGTCCGAACTGCCCACGCCTTACCTGCGGTCGGAAATATTGCCATTGTCACGGCCGGTACTTCCGACATGCGAGTGGCTGAAGAAGCTGCTGTGACTGCAGAACTTTTCGGCAACCAGGTAACACGCGTCTATGATGTTGGCGTAGCCGGAATTCATCGGTTATTTGCCAAATTACCCCTCATTCGCCAAGCCAACGTTGTGATCGTCATCGCCGGCATGGAGGGCGCTTTAACTAGTGTCGTCGGTGGCCTAGTCGATCGGCCAGTGATTGCCGTGCCAACCAGTGTCGGTTATGGCACCCATCTGAACGGTCTCACACCACTTTTGTCAATGCTCAATAGCTGTTCGGCCGGTATCAGTGTCGTTAACATCGATAATGGCTTCGGCGCGGCTTACAATGCCAGTATGATTAATCATCTCGTGAAGGAGGAGCAGCCATGAAAACATTAGTGTTAGATGCTTTTTCGGGCATCAGTGGTGACATGTTCCTAGGGGCGCTATTTGATCTCGGATTATCTCAAACAGACTTTGAAACCGAATTGAAGAAACTACCAGTGACCGGTTACCATTTGACCGTCACCCCTAGTAGTCGCTCAAGCATTCAAGGCACTGACTTCGATGTCATCTTAGACGACCACCAGGTTAAAGACAATGGCATTACAGAACATGGTCACCATCACGGCCGGAGCTTTGCAACAATCAAGCAACTCATTGCGCAAAGTACATTAGCCCCCACCGTTAAGCGGCGGGCCACTGCGCTGTTTGAACAGGTCGCAATTGCTGAAGGCCACGTTCACCATAAGTCTTTAGAAGACGTTCACTTTCATGAGGTGGGCGCTATTGATTCCATCGTCGATATGGTCGGCGCGGCGATTGCCTTGGAACTGATGGGCATTGACCGCGTTATTGTGAATAATCTGGCTGACGGGAGCGGTACCATCGAGATTGCTCACGGCACCGTTCCCGTCCCAGTACCGGCTGTCATGCAGATGCGGATTGGAACTGCCATTCCGATTCATCAACGTTTCGATGTGCATACGGAGCTGATTACCCCCACCGGTATGGCCATTGTCAAATGCTGTGCCACGGCCTTTGACACGACCAGTGACGGCGTTATTGAACGGACCGGCTACGGTTTTGGTAAACGTGAGACTGGCAGCCTAAATGCATTACGGGCCACACTGGTAAATTCCCAGTTAAGCCAGCAAACGGTCAATCAAGAACAGGATCACGTCACGCTGTTAGCAACTAACCTTGACGATATCACCGGCCAACAACTAGCCGATACGATTGCGGGACTGTTAGATCGCGGCGCAAAGGATGCTTGGAGTGAACCCATTGTCATGAAAAAAGGTCGCCCGGCTTACAAACTTTGTTGTTTGATTACTCCCCAACAACAAGCCGCCATTGTGACCTATCTGCTAACAACCACCCCAGCGATCGGAATTCGTTACCACCACGTTCACCGTGCCATCATGGATCGCCAGGTTAAGTTAGTCACGACTAGCTACGGACCGATTCATGTCAAATATCTGCGCTACCATAACACAACCAAGCGTACCTTAGAACATGATGATTTGCGACAATTGGCAACCACTCATCAGCTGACTATGGCTGACTTACAGGCCAAGATTTTAAATGAACTTACCACTATGGAACAGAAAGGATAATCAATTATGATGACTTTAGCTGATAAAGAAACAACTTTACAAAATACCTTAAAAGCTTACAACCGGGTCGTAGTCGGTTTCTCTGGCGGAATTGACTCGACCGTTGTTTTGAAAGAGGCTTTAGATGTTTTAGGCCACGATAATGTCCTCGCAGTCGTTGCCAACTCCGAACTCTTCTTAGATGCAGAATACGAAATGGCTGGTCAACTAGCCAAGGACATGGGCGCACAAGTTACCGGTATTCAATTAGACTACTTGGCTAATGATCAGATCAAGCACAATACCCCTGAATCTTGGTACGCCATGAAGCAGATGTTCTACCAAGCCATGACACAAGTAGCGACCCAATTCAATGCTGATGCCGTATTAGATGGCATGATTATGGATGATAATGCTGACTTCCGGCCCGGTCTGCGTGCACGTGACGAAGCCGGTGCCGTCTCCCCACTTCAAACAGCCGACCTCTATAAACGCGAGGTTCGCGAATTGGCTCAAAGCTTAGGGCTAACTAATTGGAACAAAGTGGCCTCTTGCTCTGTTTCTTCCCGCTTCCCATACAACACAGACTTAACGAGTGAAAAGCTCCAACGCGTCATGGCCGCTGAAACTTATTTACGCAGCTTAGGCTTTGCTACCGTTCGGGTTCGGGTCCACGATCAAATTGCCCGTATTGAAGTCCCAGTTAACCAACTTTCACAATTAGTTGCTCAAAATGAAAAAGTTTCTGAACACTTGCGTCAGTTGGGGTATAATTATATTACTGTTGATTTACAAGGGTTCTCCAGTGGTCGGATGAATCAAACGCTTTCGGTAGCACAAAAGGAGAAAGTTTTAGTGGGGTAGAATTTACATGCATTATTCTTTATTGGTTCGTTGTATCGCAGAATTTATTGGGACGGCTATCATGGTTGCCTTGGGTAACGGTTCCGTCGCTAACGTTGAATTAAAGGGTACCAAAGGTTATCACGGTGGTTGGGTCTTAATTGGCTTTGGCTACGGTATTGGGGTCATGATCCCCGCCTTAATGTTTGCCACCGTATCGGGTGCGCAAATTAATCCTGCCATGACGCTGGCTATGGCCGTTACGGGTAATTTCCCTTGGGGCGAAGTAGCGCCCTACATCGTGGCGCAAGTCTTGGGGGCCATCATTGGTCAACTCACTTTGGTATTGGCTTACAAGCCTTACTACGACAAAACAACCGATGCAGAAGCCATCCTGGGAACCTTTTCCACGATTGATGCCGCTGACAGCAAGTTAAATGGGTTCATTAACGAATTTATTGGAACCTTTTTACTTGTGTTGGGGGCCATCAGTATGACGGCAGATAAACTTGATCCACGGGCGGATTTTATCGGCTTAGGCTTCTTAGTCATGTGTTTAGTCATTTCCTTTGGGGGACCAACTGGTCCAGCGTTGAATCCCGCCAGAGATATTGGCCCACGGTTACTCCACGCCATTTGGCCATTTGAGCATAAAGGTAGCTCCCAATTTGGGTATAGCTGGGTGCCAATCATCGCGCCAATTGCTGGTGCGATTGCGGCAGCCGTCCTCTATCAGGGCGTCTTCCAATAAGCTCTAACTCGTTATTTTTGAAAAAGTAAGTTGCCCGGCTTTATCAGGCAACCTGCTTTTTGTTTTTAGAAAGGACGTTCCTTTCAATGAAAAAGCTGATCTTTACCGCAGCGCTTCCCTACTATCTTCTCTCTTTTTTGCTACATGCCATCGCGCTTCTTTGTCTGTGGCTCGCCGCTAGCCAACAACCAACTTTCTGGGGACTCGGCTTACTGGCTTACACACTGGGCCTCCGTCACGCCTTTGACGCCGATCACATTGCCGCCATTGACAATACCGTTCGCAAGCTGGTGAATCAGCGCCAACCCGCAACGGGAGTGGGCTTTTACTTCTCGCTGGGCCATTCCACGGTAGTGTGTCTCTTAATCCTAGTCGTCAGCATCTCGATGTCTTTAGTTAAGCAACACCTACCGATTTTAGAAAGTCTGGGTGGTCGAATCGGTGGCTTGGTATCTGGGAGCTTTTTGTTAATCTTAGCTTTTGCGAACTTGTTAATCTTTATCAACTTGTATCGAACAACTCGTCAATCGGCTACCACCACGGACGAGCTCTTACAACAACGGGGCTTCCTAACGCGAATTTTAGCGCCACTCCTCCGCTTGATTAATCATAGCTGGCAAATGTATCCAATTGGCTTTCTTTTTGGCCTCGGCTTTGATACGGCCACGGAGATTGCCTTGATTGCCCTCTCGGCAGGCCATGCGCAAACGGCGGGTTGGGGCGTGGCTGCCTTTCCGCTGCTCTTCGCTGCCGGAATGAACCTCATGGATACCACGGACTCTGTTATGATGACTGGTGCTTACCAGTGGGCATTTGCCACACCGGAACGCAAACGACATTATAACTTGACCGTTACCGCGATTTCGGTCATTGCCGCCTTTATGATTGGCAGCATCGAATTGCTCCAAGTGGGCGTCAGCCTCATGAAGAAAGCCAGTGGGATGTGGCTATGGCTGGGAAACTTGGAATTCGGTCAGGTGGGTTATTATCTGGTCGCCCTACTGCTGATCGTGTGGGCCGCAGCCTACTTGGGTTGGCATCGTAAAACGCATAAACTAGAAGAATAGAACTGGAAGACGCTACTCGGTAAGTTAAGACCGAGTGGCGTTTTTTGGAAGTTCGTCAAACATCCTAAAGTAAGAGGTATCAAGATTGTGACGACAATCTTGATACCTCTTTTACTATACTTAAATTAAGGTTGAGGTCGTCAACATCAGTGGAATATACATTCCGAGTGTCAAACTGGCCCAACAACACGTAGTGAACAGTTAGATTTAGGATGTGGGTCCTTGAGATCGAATTTAGAAAATGAACGAATCTGCGAAGTTGTTACCTCAAAAATATATGGAAGGCGATAAAGTGCACGTTTTAGGTATTGATGTGAGTCGTGGAAAGGGGAGTGTAAAATATTTTGTGTAAATTGATACCTTGAGGGTATTGAAAAAGGGAAAGCCTTCCCCGTATGATTGAAATCGCTAAAAACCAATCAGAATACGGAGGCTTTCCCCATGAACCAGTTTAACAAAGATATTATCGCAGCGCTATCTTCAGACAAAGATATTACCCTGAATGAAGTCTTACGTCGTCAAATCGAAGTGGCCGCTAATCAGTTCCTTCAAAATGAACTGACTGCGGTGCTAGGCTACGAACCACATACTCGGATCGACCGATCAAAAGACGACGTGAACTACCGGAACGGGACGTACACCCGCACGATCGACACTGAGTATGGTGAAATTAATCTGACGATCCCACGGGACCGGTTAAACAAGTTTCAAAACGCCCTCTTCCCTCCTTACGTGCGTCGGACTGATGGACTGGAGGAAATGGTCATCAAGATGTACTCCAAGGGCGTCACAACTCGTGAAATCGCTGATATGGTTGAGAGAATGTATGGCCACTACTACTCACCAACCACGGTTTCAAACATCACTAAGCGGACGGAACACCTGGTTGAAGAGTTCCACGAGCGCAAATTCAAGTACTCACAGTACGTCTGTGTGTTCCTCGATGCTACTTACATTCCGTTACGCCGTGGTACCGTTGAACGAGAAGCCGTTAACGTAGCGATCGGAATTCGAAGTGACGGCGGTAAGGAAGTTCTTGACTACAGTATCGCACCGACCGAGAACGGAGCCGCTTGGTCTGAACTACTCCAGGGATTACGCGCACGGGGGATTAAAGATATTCAGTTGTTCATCGCCGACGGTTTAGTTGGACTTCAATCTGCGATTGAGGCTAACTACCCGCAGGCAAAGTTTCAACGGTGCTGGGTCCACGCAGAGCGCAACCTGTTAGGGTACGTTCGCAAAAACGATCGCAGGGAGATTATCACCGACTTTAAGGCTATTCGGCAAGCAGAGAACCTACAAGCCGCCAAAGAACGATTGGCGGCTTTCAGTGCTAAGTGGGAGTCCAGTTATAAGCGTCGAATCAAGAATCTAGTCCAAATGGAGGAGCTATTCACGTTCTTCTAACATGTTAGACGTGACCGACTTGGTTGACGAATATCAAACTGGTGATCAAATGGCAACCCGGGTTGCCAGTTCCGACGTCTTGCAACAACTTGCCAAGGCAAACCCACAGTTCTGGGGTGGAGCGGCTGACCTGGCCTCCTCAAACAAGACGGCCTTAAAGGACGATGGCAACTTTACGCCCGACAACTACGCCGGCCGCAACGTCTACTACGGGGTCCGTGAGTTCGGGGCCGCAACCGCAACTAACGGGATTAACCTTCACGTGGGGAGCCGTGCTTACGTAAGTACCTTTATGGTCTTTAGTGACTACCTTAAGGCTGCCATTCGCTTGGTTGCCATTCAACACTTACCATCAATCTTCATCTTTACTCACGACTCCTTAGCCGTTGGTGAAGACGGTCCCACCCACGAACCAATCGAGCAGTTGGCAATGTTACGGACGATTCCAAACGTTCAGGTCTTCCGCCCGGCTGATGCGCACGAAACAGTGGAAGCTTGGAAGGTGATTGCTAAGACGACGGATAAGCCAAGCGTTTTGATCGCATCATGGCAAAAATTGCCGGTGTTAGATGAAACGAAGGGCGCCGACGTTGAAAAGGGTGCCTACATCATTTCGCCGGCCAAGACGCAAGAACCAGATGGGATCTTGTTAGCGTCTGGGTCCGAAGTTTCCTTAGCCCTAGAAGTTAAAGCAAAGCTTCAAAAGCAAGGCGAATACGACATTCAAGTGGTTTCCGTACCAAGTATTGAACGCTTTAAGGAACAATCCGCTGATTACCAAGAGCAAGTCTTACCGACTGGTGTTCGTCACCGACTGGCGGTTGAAATGGGGAACACGCAAGCTTGGTACCAATTTGTGGGCCTTGACGGTCGAGTTGTCGGCGTCGACACCTTTGGTAAGAGTGGGAAGGGACCGGAAGTGGTCGCGGACTACGGCTTCACTGTTGATCACGTTGTTGACGTTTTCAACAAAATGTGGGAAGATCAAAATTAACTGTCAGCTAGGATAAAATCAAATCCATTAATACCAATCCACGGTTGATAGTTAATTTCGTTGTCTCAAGGATGCGAAGTCATTGTGATTACCAAGTTACCGGCCAGTTAAAACCGTGTGAGCAGTGATCATTAGTTACTCTCCTTACAACACCTTACAGTAATGATCAATAGCGAACCTGGAAGTAATGAGCGGATCGGAATGACTCGCATTCTCAGACTTGTAAAAAAGGCCGGGGTTTCCGGTCTTTTTTAATGTAAAACTAAACATTGGAGATGATATAGTTATGGATCAAAATGAATTAAAAGCACTCGTTGGAAAAGAAGCCGTTAAGTACGTTGAAGATGGTATGATCGTTGGGTTGGGGACCGGGTCAACCGTTCGCTTCATGGTGGATGCCCTAGGTGAACGAGTTAAAAACGAAGGTTTGAAGATCGTTGGGGTGACTACTTCACGTCGGACAACCAAGCAAGCAACTGAACTGGGGATCACGATCAAAGATATTGATGAAGTTGATCACGTTGACCTTACCATTGATGGTGCCGATGAAGTGAGCAACGATTTCCAAGGTATTAAGGGGGGCGGGGGCGCCCTGCTTTGGGAAAAGGTCGTTAACGATGCCTCAACCAAGAATATTTGGATTGTTGACGAATCAAAGTTAGTTGATAAGCTTGGCGACTTTGGGGTACCAGTAGAAGTAATCCCGTTTGGGGCGGCCCACGTTTTCCGCAAGTTTGAAAAGAAGGGCTACCAACCGCAGTGGCGGATGGACGGGGATAACCGTTACCTGACTGACGAAAAGAACTACATTATCGACCTCAAGATGGGGAAGATTGATGCCCCGAAGACCCTAGCTGAGGACCTTATTCACACCGTGGGCGTTGTTGAACACGGTCTCTTCTTGGATCGGGTCAACGAAGTAATCGTTGGTCGCCAAGACGGCCCGGAAGTTCTACACGCGCGATAAAAAATAGGTTTTGCTAACAAAAAAGGAGTGTAACATGCGTGCACTCCTTTTTTTGTCGAAATTTTCAGATTGGTCTAATTTTAATTTTGGCTGAATCTATGAAGAATCGATCATTCATTATGCGGCGATTATAAAATTTGCGCAACCGCTTGGGTGAAAAATCGACGCCCTTATTCCAAAATGGTCTATCCAATTAAATAAGCGTTAAATTAGCTTTATTTCATCGCTAAATCGGTTGATATAATTGAATTAAACATAATTGGTCTTAACAAATTAACCGCTCCAATTTACAAAAAGGTTGTTGACCCAGTTGGGTGAGACGTGCATGATATGAAGCATGACGAACTTAATAATGTGAAATTGGTATACTCTTAAAAGGAGCGATTTAGTTATGCAATTTACGAACCAAGCAACGATTGAAATTTACGCCGACGGGGCCGACATTAATGACATGCGTGAAATGGCCAAGTTACCGGAAGTGACTGGCTTTACCACCAACCCGTCCTTGATGAAGCGGGCTGGGGTAACCAACTACCTGGCCTTTGCCAAGCAGGTGGTTGCCGAGTTCCCGTCGATGCCGGTTTCCTTTGAGGTCTTCACCCAGGACCCGGATCAGATTAAAGAAGAGGCCACGATCCTGTCCTCTTTGGGGCCCAACGTCTACGTCAAGGTACCGATCTTATCCTTAGATGGGCAACCCAATATCAACCTGTTGCGTGAACTCTCCAACCAGGGGATCAAGCTTAACGTAACGGCGATCACGACCAAGGAACAGGTGCGCTGGGCCTTAGACGCCCTCGATCCCGTGGTGCCCGCGATTGTGTCCCTCTTCGTTGGGCGGGTCGCCGACACCGGGGTTGACCCGACTTCCTTTGTGATTTGCAGCTCGGCAATGTCATACCGCTACCCCAACGTGAAGTTGCTCTGGGCGTCGACCCGGGAAGTTGATAACATCCGCCAGGCCGAACAATCCGGCTTAGACATCATCACGGTACCACCGACGATCCTGCAAAAGTGGCTATCGCGCCGGGACATGACGCCGGCCGACGTCGCCTTAGACACGGTGCGTGGTTTCGAAGAAGACATCCAGGCACTGGGCTTTAGCATCCTCGATGACGTCGCTGACCCGGTTAAGTAAGGAGGGGGAAGAATGCAACGAGAAGAAATGCTGGCGGTTAACGCCCTACGCTTTTTGAGCGTCGATATGATTAACCAAGCTAACAGCGGTCACCCCGGGATTGCCATTGACGCCGCCCCGATGGCCTACACCCTGTGGGAACGGGTGATGAACTTTAACCCCCGCGACCCAGAGTGGCTTAACCGCGACCGTTTTATCCTCTCGGCGGGGCACGGCTCGGCGTTGTTATACAGCCTCTTGCACCTCAACGGGTTTGACCTGTCGCTCGCCGACTTGAAGGCTTTTCGCCAACTCGGCTCCAAGACTCCCGGTCACCCCGAATACGGCTGGACCCCAGGGGTGGATGCCTCGACGGGCCCGCTCTCCCAGGGGCTAGGGATGGCGGCTGGGCTGGCAATGGCCGAAAAGCATTTGGCCGCCGTCTACAACCGGCCGGGCCTGCCGCTGATCGACCACTACACCTACGTTCTGGCCGGTGACGGCGACTTGATGGAGGGGCTCAGCCAGGAAGCAATCAACCTGGCCGGTCAATTAGGGCTGGGCAAGCTGATCGTCTTGTACGACTCCAACCAGGTTTCCTTAGATGGCCCGCTAAGCTTTAGTAGCCACGAGGACCCACGCCAACGCTTAACGGCAGCTGGTTGGCAGTACCTGGTGGTTGACGATGGCAACGCCGATCTGGATGCGATTGAAGCGGCGATCAAGCAGGCCCAGCAAAGCACGCAGCCAACCATGATCGAAGTTAAGACCACGATTGGTTACGGGGCCCCGAATGGCGGCACAAACAAGGTGCACGGCGCTCCCCTGGGGGAAGAGGGGCGTCAAGCGATGGCCGACTTCTATTCCTGGTCAGCGGCGCCCTTTGAAATTGCCCCGGCGATCCGCCAACGCTTCGAAACCGCGGTGGCTAATAAGCGGGCAGCCTACGACAACTGGCAAGCCCTCTTTGCCACCTACCGGGCTCAGTACCCAAAGGAAGCCCGCCAGTTGACTAACCCGCAATTAAGTGTGACGGGGGTAGCGACCACCCGTAAACCGGGGGAGAAGGTGGCGACTCGTCAAGCTAGTGCGGAGGTCTTGCAAACGGTGGCCGGCGCCAACCCGCAGTTCTGGGGTGGGGCGGCCGACCTGGCTAGCTCGAACAAGACCTTCTTGGACGGCGGTGGCACCTTTGGTAAGGACACCCCGGCCGGCAAGAACATCTTCTTTGGCGTCCGCGAGTTTGGGATGGCCGCGGCCGTCAACGGGATCAACCTCCACGGGGGGACCCGGGCCTTTGGGAGCACCTTTTTAGTCTTCACCGACTACCTGCGGGCCGCCATCCGCCAAGCGGCACTGATGCACCTGCCGTCGATCTTTATCGGTACCCACGACTCGATCGCCGTGGGGGAGGACGGGCCGACCCACCAGCCGGTAGAGCAGCTGGCTAGCTTCCGGGCGATGCCGAACCTCAACGTTATTCGCCCCGCTGACGCTAACGAAACGGCCGCGGCCTGGCGGGTGATGGCACAGACGACCGACCGCCCGTCGTTATTAGTGGCGTCACGCCAAAGCTTACCGGTGCTAGAAGAAACGGTGGACGCACCGGTCGAGCGGGGGGGTTACGTGTTGGCGGATTCGAGTCGTGAGGTGCCGGATGGCATTATCATTGCGGCCGGTTCGGAAGTCTCCCTAGCCTTACAAGCCCGCGAGCTCCTTTTCGATGACGGGATCGATGTTCGGGTCGTTTCGATGCCAAGCACTAACCTTTTCGATGAGCAACCGAAGGCGTACCGAGATGCGGTCTTACCGCCACAAGTAACCCGGCGGCTCGCTGTCGAGATGGGTGCCAGTCAGTCGTGGTACAAATACGTCGGCTTAAACGGAAAAGTTATGGGCGTTGACCGGTTTGGTATTAGCGGTCAGGGGGCCGAAGTCGTTAAAGCCCTGGGCTTCACGCCGGAACACATTTTTCGGGAGTATAAGCATTTAAATAAAACGAATTACCTAGCCGTCAAAACACCTGTGATTCAATAAACCACGTTGCAATTGGTCGATAATCCATATATAATACGGTTGGCGAAAGCGCTACCACTCGCAGGTCAAGTTCGTAGATAACTCGGTTAACCGTCCAATTTATGACCCCGGGGTAATTTCCCGGGAAATACATAGATGAGCACTGGTTTAATTCGGTCCTCTCGTAACTATTCTGCTGGTGGGGACATCAAACAGAATAGGAGTGATTAGATGTTTAACTTCTTAAAGCCGTCACCGGACGCAACGAAACTGGTGCCTAAAGAAAAGGTCGCCGGCGAATACCGCAAGCGTCAGGCGGGGGTCTTAGTCGCCACTTGTGTTACCTACCTGTCCTACTACATCATTCGGCTGATTTTCACCACCGAACAAAAGCCGATCATGGAGGCGTACGGCTTTTCAATCGGTCAAATTGGGCTGATTTTATCAACCTTTGGGATTGGTTACGGGGTGGCCAAGCTGTTCATGGGGGGCTTAGCCGATAAGTCCAACACCAAGTGGTTCTTGGCTTCCGGGCTGTACCTATCTTGTATTTTCAACGCCTTCTTGGGCTTCACCAAGAACTTTTACATCATCTTATTCCTGATGATCTTAGTGGCCGTGACCCAAGCCATGGGGGCCGTGGCCTGCCAACGTGAAATCTCGCTCTGGTTCGCTAAGAAGAACCGGGGGACGATGTTCTCCATCTGGGCCTCTGCCCACAACGCCGGGGCCTTTGCCTGCGTGGCCGTGATTCAAATGGCCACCCTGCTCTTCTCAGGTTCTTTAACGATGGTTTTCTTGACCGCTTCCGTTATCTCAGCTATTATCGCAACCTTAATGTTGCTTATTAACTCGGAACGGCCAGAAGCAGTAGGGCTGCCAAACATGGCGGAATACTCTGGTTACGTGGAACTGGACGAAAAGGGGGAAGCTACCTCCCAAGAACTTTCCCAAAAGTCCTTCACCCAGATCCTCTTCCAAGACATCTTGACTAACAAGGTGGTTTGGGCCGTTACTTTGACGTCAATGTCAATTTACATTGTCCGTTACGGGGTCATGAGTTGGATCCCAAGTTACCTGCCGACCAAGGGCTTCTCCGCCGACTGGGCCAAGTGGTTAGTCGGGATCTTTGAACTTTCGGCCGTGCCAGGGGTAATCATCTTAGGGTTGGTCTCCGACTTCTTGAAGGGGCGCCGTTCCTTAGTTTGTTTCATCTGCGTGATTGGTTTGATTGCCTGCCTGATCACTTACTTTACTAGCACCAGTCAAGCCGTAATCACGGTAGTCCTCTTCATTATGGGGAGCCTGATTTACGCCCCACTGTCCTTAGTGGGACTAATGGTCAATGAAGCCGTGCCGAACTACGCCGTTGGGCTGTCGACCGGGTTCATGGGCTTCTTCCAATACGTCTTCGGTGAAACGGCCGCGACGGCCCTGATCGGTCAACTGGTCGACCACTTTGGTTGGGGCGCTTCGGCGACGACGATTTACGTGGCGGCCGCCGCTGCCTTCTTGCTCTTGGTTTACCTGGTCTTCAAGGAACGCAAGATCATGCAAATGGAAGCCAAGGCCAACGCGGCTAACGGAAATTAGGAAGTGCGACCCAACCTCCTCGACGGGGCGTATGGCTAAGCTGGGACGAACGGTTGATGCGGTACGCATCGTTCTTCGGCCAGCTTAGACACTAGCCCCGTGGTGGGGAGCACGTTATGGAAGTGCGACCCAACCTCCTCTAAATGAAACAGCCACCCAATTCGTAACTTGGCGAATTGGGTGGCTGTTTTATCTCTAGGAGTAATTTCTTGCTTTATTTGTTTTTGCCGGCGTCCCACAATTCCTTAGCGACCGGGACCTTACCTAGTTCGGTGATGTCGTCTTTATCCATCACCACTAAATTGTTGTTGCCCTCCGCCAGCTTAGAGAAGGCCAGTAGGCTTTGGTCGCGGAAGTACTTGTCGTCAACGCTACTCAGGGCCTGGCGAATCTTTTCAATCCGGTAGGCTTCGGCGTCGGCCTTGGTCCGCGTCGCCGTGGCTTGGGCCTGCGCGGTTTCGACCAGGGCGGCGTTTTTAGCGTCGGTGGTCAGCTTGATGTTGCGGGCTTCCCCTTCGGCCCGGGCGATCGTGGCTACCCGTTCCCGGTCGGCGGTCAGCTGCTTGTCCATCGCCTTTTGGATCTCCGGTGACGGGGTCAGTTCATCAATGTTGACCCGGTCAACGTTAATTCCGTACAGGCCGGTTAAATCGCCGATCGCAGCGGCCAGCTGGGCGTTGATGTTGGAAGTCGAACCGAGGGCCTGGTTTAATTCCAGCCGGCCGATGATGTCGCGCAGGTGGCCGCGGACCAGTTGGATCATCGACTCCTCGGAGTTGGTGTTTTCGTAGCTGTACTTAACGGCGTCGGTGACGTGGTAGTTTAACGAAACCGAGGCCTGTACGTCGGCGTTATCGCTGGTGATGACGCTGTACTTTTGCAATAAGATGGGCTGCATGGCCAAGCTAACGTGGCGGACGTGTTGAACCAGGGGAATGTACAGGTGTAAACCGGCTTCGACAGTCCGGGAGTACTTCCCTAAGGTTTCAATCAGCCCCTGGGTGTTTTGCTTGACGATGGCAATTCCGAACATGCTAAAACCTCCTGTATGTTTGGCACTGCGGTAGGAAACTCCGGTGGCGACGGGGCGGTTAGTGTTTTGCTTGGCTGGCGCCGTTGGGTTATCCGGTTTTTTCTTGGCCTCGCTTTTAGCGGCGAAGTAGCCGTAAAGGAGAAAGAAGATGATAAATACGATTACAAGGGAGAAAAACATCAGGCATCATCCTCGCTTTCGTTGGTGGGGGTGAGGGTTAAGACGTTATCTTTGACTGCGGTGACCACGAAACGTTGGCCGGGTTGTGGCTTGCCCGCAATCCGGTAGCGGTAGTAAATCCCCCGCACCAAGACGAGTGGCTCGGTGGGGTCGAAAGCAGATGGGGTGACGATTTGGCCAACCACGAAGCGCCCCTCTAAACTGGTCATCCCGGTCGCCGGGACCTTGCTAGCGGTGGTCAGCATGGAAGCCGCCACCTCTTCTAGTGGGCGTCGTTCGCTTTGCGCCCTCTTTTCAAGGGCCCGAAAGGCATCTTCGTCAAGGGAAATTGTCAGTTGATGCGAAACCATAGGGGCGCCGTCCTTTCATTCAAAACCTAAACCCGTACGACCTCCACGTCGCAAGCGGCGTTACGGACCACGTAACTAGTGACCGAGCCGACAATCAGGCGTTCGACCATCGACAGGCCGGTGGTACCAATCACGATTAAATCGTTGTGGTGGTCGGCGATAAAGTCGCGGGCGATCACCTGCTTGGGGTTGCCAAAGCGGATGTGGATAGCGACCGATTTAACCCCGCTTTCTTCGGCGTGCTTCTTTAAGTCGCCCAGCCGCTCCTGGGTCGTTTTAACCAGGTCGAAGGTTTGGCTGGTGCTCAGCGAACTGGCAATCGCGTAGCCGTCGGTCAGCTGGTTAACCTGGGCGACGTTTAGGATGTCTAAGTGGGCCTGGTGCTTTTTGGCGGCGGCAATCGCCTTTTCCATGACGACCGGGGTCGCCCGGGAGCCGTCGATGGGGACTAAGATGCGTTGGTAAGTTCCGTTTGTCATAACAATTCCTCCATTCATGCTTTCACCTATATTATACGCTACCCGGGGCGGGAGGAAAATTGAGCTTTACAGGTTGATCAGTTAGAATAGGGGAAGATTAGCAAAAGGGGAACAAAATGAAAAAAACAACGAACGCGAATAAGATCATCGCCTACACCATTATTGCCATGGTTCTGGCGGCGGTGATTGAGTTTTGTATGTACGCCCAGGTTGGCCAAGCCTGGAATTCAGCGGCCGTCTTAGGCCGGGTGGGCTTTTTGGTGGCCCTAGCCGTCCTAGTGGTAATCTTCGTGGCCTTGCGGGTCCGCCTGTCTAGTTACGTCACGATTCTGGTTAACCTCTACTTGGGGATTATTAACCTCGGGGGGCTCCTGCAAGTGCACGACCGCTCCGCCATGTCCGGCCTGTTGATCCAACTGGTGGCCATCTGCGGAATCGTCGTGGCGGTGGCCGGGATTATCCAAGGAATTCGCCAGCGGCTCAACTACACCTACTCGCGCTTAGAAGGGAAGTAACAAGCAATGGAAATGACCTACGAACAATACCTGGAGGAATTAGAGAGTGAACGGGTACACGTCACCACGGGGCAAGTGAGCGCCGCCGTTGTCCAGCAAGCAACCACCCTAAAGGCCGGTTTAATGGATATGGCCGAGCAAATCGCGACCGGACACTTAAGCCAGTACAACTGGGAGGTCAAAGTACCGGTTGGTGACCCAGTCAGCGTGCGCCTAGAAATGAACCTGATCAACGTGCCGATGGCCGAAGCACAGCGCTTAGACCCCAAGCTTTTAGAACGGGACCAGCCTTACCCGGTGAAGGTTTACATGATCGTTGAGGGCGAACAGCTTAACCAATCCGGCCTGCGGATCGATGAACTGGGGGACGCCGACGCCGTTAGCGACCAGCCAAACAGTTTTGTGACCCCGCTAGGTGAGTGGCTGGTTAACCAGCTCAGCGCCTTGACCCAAAACCGGGCCGCCCAAGAAGAGGACGATTAGCCTTGCCGGAAGCTTAAAATCGTGGTATGGTAAAGACTGCGATGAGTCGAGAGGTCAGGGAACCGACCCTTATTTGGTTCCCCCGTGCGAACGGAAATGATTCTCGAGTGGGGCACGTAACCTACCGGATTGTAGGGTGCCTGGTCCAGCTGGTAGTGGACGACCGGTGCGACCTGAGATAGTATCAATACACATCCACGTGGCCGCCAAGCCACGTTTGCCAAACGAAAACGCCACCTACTTCTCCACGGAGAAGCGGGTGGCGTTTTTATATTGCTGAGTGGGAAATAACCTCCGAAGCAGGTCGTATGACTAAGCTAGGACGAACGGTTGGTGCGGCACGCACCGTTCTTCGGCCGTACTTAGGCACTAGACCTGCGGTTATTTTCCACGTTTTCTGTCCAACATTCGTGAAGATAGTAAGATGCTTACTAGGAGTTGGATCGCACTTCTTTATTTAGCTAAATAAACCTGTTCATCAATCAGGTCAAAGGACTTTAGAGCGGCGTTAACCTGGGCTAGGCCGTCTTGGGAGAGCTGGGCTTCTTGCCAGAAACGCTTGGAATTGGTGGCGCCGTCCTTTTCCCCAATCACGAGGAGCTTGAGGGCGGGGTAGTGTTCCCGCAAATGTTCTAACAAGTCCCAGTCGGCCTCGCCCTTGTCCGGGGCCCACGACATGATCACGTATTCAACCTGGTCGGCGTACTTGTCGACGGCGGCGAGCGCGTCTAAGGGTTCAATTGAAATGACCGGATGGCGCCCAGTTTGGTTCTCCTTGACCCAGGCCGTGGAATCGGTGGTGAACACCGTTTGGGTCGGGCGTTTGTCCTTTAAGCCCTTGGACAAATAACCGTTGCCGGCCATCACTTCCAAGACCGGTGCGCCCTTTAAATAATCACTCAGGCTGCTGATAAAGGAGACGTTGGTAAAGGACCACATTCCGTAGGTTTCCTCTAGGTAGTCACGGTAGTCGCGCAAGAGGGCGTCAACCTTGGGCAGGGCGGCCGTGTACTGGTCCCACAAGCGGTCGCCGGTTGCGTCGCCCTGGGGGTACTTAGCCGCAAGCTGGTTGAAGATGACGGTTTGGATGTCATCGGGCAAGAGCAACTTCGGCAACGGCTGGGGCAAGAGCCCAGACTTTAACAACTGGTCGTCTAACAAGGCGGCGTTGAGCAGGTACTTGACCTGGGGTACCTTGTCAAACAGGTCCCGGTAGCGGGTTAGTTGTGCAATGTAGGGAGCTGGGGCCGTGGTCCGGGCCTTTTTAGTAGCTTTTTTGAGTTGGCGGAGTTTTTTGGGGTTCATGATTCGTCCTTAAAGTTTAAGTTCAGTTCTTCTTGTTGGGCATAGAAAGTGGCGGTTTCGCGACGGTTGGCCTGGCCCTTAAAGTAGCCGTCAATCAGTTGGAAGATTTCGTAGCGGTCCTCGCTGGTTAGGGTCCGCTGGTTGAAGGTCAGGGCCTTGTTGGTATCAAAAAAGAGCTTGGCCAAATCGGTTTCGTCGTGGTCGGAGCGCCCGGTCAAGTAGTCGAGGCTGACGTTAAAGTACTCGGCTAGCTTGCGGACCTCAACGTAAGACGGGGTCCGGATCCCCCGCTCCCAGTTCCCGATTTGGGAGGGGGAGTTAGGCTTTTCACCCGGGGCTAAGTTCTTGCTCAGGGCGTCGGCTAGTTCTTGGAGGGTAATTTTTTGTCCGGCGCGCAAGGCCCGGAGTCGTTCTGGAAACATATCGACACTTCCTTCCTCAATTCAGTTTTATTATACCATTCACGCCACGCCCCGTGGTCTTAGAAAAGCAAATGACGATTACCCACACAGCGTGGTAAAATGAAACGATTGAAAATTGAGGAGAAAACGATGCAAAAAACGAGCAACAAACGCCGCCGCTGGCCCTGGGTGGTCGGTGGCTTAGTGACCCTCTTAGTGGTCGCCTTTTTAGGGGTGGCCCTGTATTTCTTTAACGTCGCAATGGTGGCGGGGCACAAGTCCTTTATTAACAACAATACCAAGATTGAAAAGTCCGACCCGCTTTACGCCCAGAAGATGTGGTTCCAAAAGACCCCTAAGCAGGTTTGGACGATGAAGTCGGCGACCGACAACCTGAAGCTGGACGCCGATTACATTCCGGCGGCCAAGAAGACCAATAAGTCGGTCCTGATCGCCCACGGTTACATGAATAACAAGGATTCGATGGGGGCCTACGCCGCGATGTTCCACCAGCTGGGCTACAACGTCTTGATCCCGGACGCCCGGGCCCACGGCGATAGCCAGGGGAAATACATCGGTTACGGCTGGCCGGAACGCTACGACGAACGTAAGTGGATTAACCGTCTGATTAAAGAAAACGGCGCCGATAGTCAGATCGTGATGTTCGGGGTCTCAATGGGGGGCGCCACGACGATGATGACGTCGGGCATCAAGTTGCCTAGCCAGGTCAAGGCCTTCATTGAAGACTGTGGCTACACCAGCGTTAACGCCGAACTGATGCACGAAGCTAAGGACCTGTACGGCTTGCCGGTATTTGTCGCCTGGCCGCTGATCAAGACGATGAGTGGTATCAACCGGGTTGCCAACGGCTTTTTCATCGGCCAGGCTAGTTCGGTGAAGTCCCTACACCACAACCATCGCCCAATGCTCTTCATTCACGGTACCAAGGACACCTTTGTCCCAACCGCGATGGTCTACCAAAACTACGCCGCGACTAGGGGTCCCAAGGAACTGTGGTTGGTCAAGGGAGCCGTTCACGCTAAGTCCTTTGCGACCGCCCCAGCGGCTTACCAAGAGCACGTGAAGGACTTTTTGGAGAAGTATATTAAATAGTTGCTAAGCCCTACTTGATACGCTAAGGTGTAGTTGTAAACACACGATGGCTAGCTACCATAATCAAGATTAGCCACTTGATGTAGCATAGTTGTTCACCCTTCCTCTTAGCTAGAGGAAGGACATACATATTAAGAGGTTAGGGTAAATCTTTCTCTAACCTCTTTTTGTTGTACAGATAACGTGCTCCCCAACCGCAGACCTAGTGGCTAAGTCTGGACACAGAACACCGCGTACCGCGCTAACCTGTGCCCTATCCTTGGCCCACGGCCTGCCAATTGGTTGGTGCGTACTTCCAATAACGCACTTCCCTTTTCTTTTAGTCAGTTCAGCGTATAATGGGTGCAAACGCATTCATAAGGAGGGAAAAGTGATGACTTTTCGTTCTTTATACCACACCGAAGTGATTAATGATGCCGGTTTAAACGGCCACGCCCGCGTGACCCTGGGCGGTGACTTAGATGTTTTGACGTCCAGCCCGCTCCAGGATGACCCGGGGACCAACCCGGAACAGCTCCTGGGATTAGCGCTGGCTACTTGTTTAAACGCCACGATCGAAGCTGAAGAGGGGCGCCGGGGACTAGAACACGCCGCCGAAGTTAAGGTTGGCGTTGACATGGGCAAGGATACCGAGGGCTACCAGTTCTTTTTGGACTGCCAGGTCCGGATTCCCCAAGTCGCTGAAGCAGAGACCCAAGAGATCTTGGCCAAGTGCGAACGCCGCTGCCCAGTTGCTAAAATCGTTGGTTCAAGCCAAAACGTCAGGGTGCACCTGGTTAAGCAATTCGCATTTTAGAGGAGGAGAGCATGAAGTACTTAGTCACTGATACCAGGGACATTCGCTATAACCTGGCGCTAGAAACCTACCTGATGGAGCACGTCCAACTCGATGAGCCGATCCTCTACTTTTACATCAATTCGCCTTGCATCATTCTCGGCCGCAATCAGGACGCCTATGAAGAGGTCAACCTTGATTACGTGCGTGAACATAACATCATCGTTACCCGCCGGACCTCCGGGGGTGGGGCGGTCTTTGACGACCTGGGCAACGTTTCCTTTAGCTTTATCACTAAAGATGATGGCCACTCTAACGGGAACTTCGCTAAGTTCACCGACCCGGTGATCGAAGTCCTGCACGAAATGGGGGCGACCAAGGCTGAACTATCCGGGCGCAACGACTTACAGATCGAAGGTAAGAAGTTCTCCGGCAACGCCATGCGGATTGCCCACGGGCGGATGTTCTCCCATGGCACCCTGATGTACGACGTCGACCTCGACGTGATTGGCCACGCCCTCAATGTGCCTAAGGACAAGATTGAATCCAAGGGAATTAAGTCGGTCCACAGCCGGGTAACTAACCTAAAGCCCCACTTCACGCCGGACTACCAGCACCTGACGATCGAGGAATTCCGCGACACGCTAGCCAAGAAGATCCTCGGTGTCAGTGACCTAGCCGATGCCAAGGAATACGTGCTGAGTGATGAAGACAAGGCCGCCGTGGCCAAGATCAACGCGGAGATCTTTAGCAACTGGGACTTCGTATATGGCAAGTCGCCCAAGGCGGCCATCCAACACCGCCAACACTTTGACCAGGGGACGGTCGACTTCCGTTTTCAAATTGAGGGCGGTAAGATTGCCTACCTCAAGGTCTATGGTGACTTCTTAGGTCAAGAAGACGTGCGCGATTTTGAACAGCGTTTGTTGGGGGTTCGCTACGACCGGGAAGCCATCAACCAAAAGATTGACGAGGGCTTGGTGGCCCGGGTCTTTGGTAAGATCACCAAGGACGAAATTGTCGACCTGCTGGTCCGGCAGGAATGAGAGCACGACTGAAATCTCTGATTTCTTAGTCGTGCCTCCGCAAGCACCAATAGGACTCTAGCTAGGTTCGTGAAACGAACTGCTAGAGTCCATTGGTGTACTGCCGTGTTGCCTTTAAAAAAGAGTAGTTGGGTAGTAATCGCACCCTCGCAAGCGTCAGTAGGGTTCTAGGAAGTTCGCTAGTCGAACGAGTGGAAGCCACTGACGTACTGCGTATGTAGAATTCAGGAAAAATGGTGATAAGGTGGATCGTGCCTCCGCAAGCACCAATAGGACTCTAGCTAGGTTCGTGAAACGAACTGCTAGAGTCCATTGGTGTACTGCCGTGTTGCCTTTAAAAAAGAGTAGTTGGGTAATAATCGCACCCTCGCAAGCGTCAGTAGGGTTCTAGGAAGTTCGCTAGTCGAACGAGTGGAAGCCACTGACGTACTGCGTATGTAGAATTCAGGAAAAATGGTGATAAGGTGGATCGTACCTCCGCAAGCACCAATAGGACTCTAGCTAGGTTCGTGAAACGAACTGCTAGAGTCCATTGGTGTACTGCCGTGTTGCCTTTAAAAAAGAGTAGTTGGGTAGTAATCGCACCCTCGCAAGCGTCAGTAGTCCCTAATATTTCTCGGGAAATTACCCGGGAATCAAAAACGCCCGTCGTGGTTTTAACCACGGGGGCGTTTTTTCGTTAGGTGGGTTACCAAATGTTATAAGGGGAATGGCGGCTAACGGTTGGGTCGCACTTCCCATAACGTGCTCCCCAACCACAGGCCTAGTGGCTAAGTCCGGCCACAGAACACCGCTGGCGCGCTAACCTGTGACCTATACCTAGCCCACGGCCTGTTTGATAGGTTGGGTCGCACTTCCTAGTTAGTCGATTGAATGTACACCAACTGGTCGGTGGAGATGTGTTCGTTAAGGGCGTTGGCCAGTTCAACCGAAATCGTACCTTTGGCGGCCGCCTGCTGGATGTAGGAATGTTCAAATTGGAAGGCCGCCACGAAGAGGATGTCGATTTGCTCGCCGTCGAGGTGCTCGTGCTGGCGGAAGAAACGCTGGCGGTTGAAATAGGAGCGCCGGACCATCGTCACCTCGTGGGTGTTGGCGGGGGTCTGGATGTCATTCAGGTAGGCGATGACTTGGGGGTAGATCAGGTCAAAGACGCGGGCGACCTGTTGCTGGATCGGGGCGACCTCGCGCTTGAAGTAGGCGGTTTGGGCCGGGGTTATGTGCGAAACCCGGTGGCGGACCCGGTGCCACTTGATCCGGTAGTAAATCCCCCGACAGAAGTTGATCAGCCCGTCCCCGTGGCTAGCCAGTTCCCGTGAGATCAACCCGACGTACAGGCGGGCGATCTTGTCGGTCACCTTGCCTTCTTCACTGAGCTTGGTGATCGCGGCGAGTTCGACCTCGTGGGCCCGGTCATAAATCCTTTGGAAGCGGGCCTGGTTGGTCTTAAAGGTTAGGGTGCTTTGGCTGGATAACACGTTTAAGACCACCGCTTTTTCGGCCGCCCCGCCCGGTTCATTGGCGAGTTGGTCGATGGCGTAGTGGACGGTCTTGTTAAGTTGATATTGGAACTCGCTTTGCCGGTAACTCTTCTTTTTGGCCGGTAGGATGCGTGGAAAGGCGAGCGCCCCGACCGTGATGCTGATGATGATCACGAGGGCGGCGATCAAAATTATCGTGTTGCGGGCCGCTAGGGGTTGGCCGTTGATGGTGTGGGGGATTGAAAAGGCCATCGCTAAAGTGATCGTCCCGTGGATTCCGCCAAGGGAGAGTAGGAAACTGTCCTTTTGGCGCTGCTTTTTCTTAGAGTGGAGGTCAACGAACTTGAGTTGGCTCCAGAAGTAGCGTAGCGCCCCCATTACTAAGTAGAGGGCAATGGCGACCACGAAAATCTTGGCTAGGCGCGCTAGGGAAGTGTTACCGAGCACGCTGGGCAAGGTGACCCCCAAGAAGACGAAGACCAGCCCGTTTAAAATGTCAGCGACCATCGACCAGATCGTGGTGGAGGCAATTTGGACCTTAGCCGAGGTCAACCGCAAGCGGGTGTACAAGAGGGCGTGGACGATCCCAGCGGCCACCACGGCCAGGATCCCGGATAAGTGGAGTTCCTCGGCAAACCAGTAGGTGACGATTGGAGTCATCAGGTTGATCGGGATCACAATTCGCCCGATATCAACGTGGGTCCGCATCAAGGTTGTCCGCAATTGGATGGCTAGGAAACCGATCAGCGCCCCAAAGATGATCCCGCCTAAGAAGACGTAGAGGAAGGTGAAGATCCCCTGCCCTAAGGAAAAGTGCCCCGATGACAGGGTGGAGGTGGCCAGGCCGAACAAGACCAGGCCGGACGCATCGTTAAAAAGGGCTTCGTGCTCTAAGGTCCGGTTGACGTTTCTGGGCATCGCCACCGTTGCCGATAGTGACTTGACGGCGACCGCATCGGTGGGGGTGATGATTGCCCCCAACATGAAGGCTAGCGGTAAGGAGAAGGTCTCCGCCATCGCTAAGTGCAAGCCAGTCCCTACCACCAGTACCGAGAAGACAACTAAGGTGACCGCCATTGATAGCGTTTGTTTGAGGTTACGCGATAGTTCGCGTGGGGAGGTTCCCTGCCCGTCGTTAAAGAGTAGGGGGGCAATGATTAACAAGAGGAAGGTTTTGGGATCTAGTTCAAAGGTGTGGGATTGAACGGGAATCAGGGCCAAGACAATCCCGGCTAAAATTCGGTAGATGGCCAGTGGCAGCCGGGGCCACAAGAGGTGTAAGACGTTGGCGGCCACCACGGCAATTAGGAGCATTAAGATCCCAAAAATCGTCGACAAGAATTATCATCCTTTCTAAAAATGGGCGGAAACAACTCCCTTCTAAGCAAGGGTGCTAAGCAAGGGTGGGTGGCTTCCGCATTATTTGTAACAACGCAAAAAGTTAACGCCGACCTAAGAAGACGAGGACGGCCATGACAATGTTATAAGCAAAGAGGGCGGCACTACCGACGAGTAGGGCAACCACCCAGAGGATGTTTAACCAGGCGGCGCCCCCGGTGATGGTATGGTGGCTGGCGCTAATCCCGACTGCGTTTAAGATGGCGACGACCACTAGCAAGACTATGACGACTAAGAAGGGCGCCAGTTGAGTCCAAAAGGCGACCTTACCATGGTGGGCCAACGGCGGGTTATCTTGCCGGGCCACGATCCAAACGATCAGCGGAAATAAGACTGGCAAGAAAAGGACTGCCAGGTAGCTTAAGCCCCCCACGATTCGGTTTGTTAAGGTCTGCTCGTTCATCAAATCTCCTCCCCCAAAACTTTTCTTTTAGCATACCGAAAAGCCTAGGGAAAGGCAATTAAGAGCACCTGTAAAATTATAATTCCGCCGCCGAGGAGCGCCCAGTCGTACCAGTGAACGGCGATGGGGTGGGCGAAGGTGCGTTGTTTACCTTCGACAAAGCCGTGCGATTCGATCGCTTGGGCCAGCTGGTCGGACCAGTTAATCGCCACCAGGATCGCCTTGAAGTACAGGGTGGGTGACCACAGGTGGAGGGTGACGCCGCGCATTAAAGCGGCCGCCCGGATTTGGATGACTTCTTGCTTGATCTTAGGCAAGAGGTTGACCGCCGACAAGGTCCCGTAAGCAAACTTAGCCGGCAGGTGGGCGGTTTGTTCCAGGGACTGGGCCAATTTGAGCGGGGTGGTGGTAAAGGTCACCGTCGCCCCTAGCATTACGTAGAGGTAGATCCGGCTGACTAAGACGAAGCCAAAGTGCCAGTCGTGGCCGGGGCTATAGAAAACGATCGTCACAAAGAGGGCCAGGGCCGGTAAGAAGGGGCCAGCCAGCAGCCGCAGCCACTGGCGCCAGTGAAGGCGGTGGGCCAATAAGACGAAAATGGCAATCACTAAGAAGACCAGGTTGGCCGTTAAGCGGCTGGTAAAGGAGACCTCAAAGGAAATTAGGAGAACCAACAGCAGTTGCAGACTAGGATTCATGGTGCACCTCCCCTTGGTAAGTTAAGTGGTGGTCGGCTAAGTGGAGGCGGTAATCGATGTGGTTGGCCAGCCCGGCTAGCTGGTGGCTGATGATGATCAGCGTTTGCGGCCAAACTTGGCGGCTCGCGTCGATCAGCTCCCACACCACTTCAATCGACTTACTGTCGAGGCCGGCGAAGGGTTCGTCCAGGAGTAAGACCGGTTGACCCATCATTAGCATCAACAGCAGTTGGAGCTTTTTTTGCTGGCCGCCGGAAAGCGAGTAAACGACCCGTTCGTCCATCCCGGTCAGCCCCAGTTTTTTCAGGGTAGCTTGGACCCGTTCCGGGGTAAAGTAGGGGTTTTGCCCCTGTTGTTGGCTAAGCTCCAGTTCTTCTTTGACCGTCACGTTGAGGTACTGGTCAGAGGCGCGCTGAAAGACGAGGCCGACTTGGCGGGCGTACGGGGCCGCCTTGGCCTGTTTGATTTCTTGGCCCTGGTAGGTAACCGAACCTAGGTAGGGGCGTAGCTTGGTCAGGGCCCGAAAGAGGGTGGTTTTGCCGCTACCGGATTCCCCGGTTAGCAGGGTGACCCGGTCTTTAAAGAGGCCTAGCTGGTCGATGGTTAACAGTGTTGCACCGTTCGTAATTAGTTTTAAGTCGGCCAGGGAAAAGAGGGGCGTGGTCCCTTCAGTTGGCAAGTAAGCTGGGAGTGGTTTAGCTAGTTGCTCGGCTTGATCAAAGCGCTCCGTTGCCTCTTCGCCTTGTAATAAGCGACAGCGCCCCTTTTCAAAGGCGATCACGGTCGGCTGGTACTGGCGGTAGCCCTGTAAGTCGTGGTCGGCGATGATAACGGTCTTGCCCTGGTTTTTAAGCTCCACTAAGCGGGCCAACAATTGGGTCCGGTGGTCATGATCGAGGGAGGCGAAGGGTTCGTCCAGGAGGATCAACTGGCTATCCATGGCCACGGTGATCGCAAGGGCGACGAGCTGTTGTTCACCACCGGACAGGGTTACTAAGCGCCGGTCGGCTAGGTGGTCGGCCTGGCAAAACTTCAGCGCTTGTTCCACCTTGGCCGGGATCTGGTTGGCCGGAAGCGCCAGGTTTTCCAGGGCAAACTCAACCTCGTGGCGCGGGGTGTCGAGGGCAAACTGGAGGCTCGGGTCCTGAAACATCAAGGAAGCCGTGCCCGGTTCGACCCCACTTACCTCGCCGGTTAAGGTCCCTCCGTACCGGGGTAAGAGGCCGGCCATAATGCTCAAGAGGGTCGATTTTCCACTACCAGAAGGGCCGGAAAAGAGGTAGAGCTCCCCGGCCGGCAGGGTTAGGTTTAGGTCGACTAAAACCGGTTCCTCTTGGTAGGCAAAGTTTAGGTGCTGGATACGGTATTCCATGGGTTAGGCCTGGGCTTGCGGGATGACGTGGGCGCGTTCCAAGAGGTTAGTGATCAACTTGACCAAGACCCCGCAGAAAAGAAACATCGAGATGAAGCGAATCGCAAAGCAGGCTAAGAGGATCGGCAGGGCGAAGTGGCTGTAACCGTTACGGAACCAGTCCCAGGCAAAGGTTAGGATGGTGGTGGTGGCCGTCGTTGACAGGATCGTCAGCCAGTTGTACATCCGGTAGCCAACTAGGGTGAACCCGAGTTCAGAAGCAACCCCTTGGACCGCCCCGGAAATCAGGTTCGAAGCCCCCCATTGGCCGCCTAAAAACATTTCCCCGGCCGCCCCGAGAAATTCGCCCAAAAAGGCGGATCCCGGGCGCTTGAGCATGAAACCGGCTAATGGTCCGGCCATGCACCACAGGCCCATTGTAAAGTCGTTGCCGGCCGCCCCCAGGCCGATTGGCGTCAGGGCTAAGGTAACGGCGTTGTAAACAAAGTCGCCGGCAAAGTAGATCACCCCGAAGATGATCCCGATTAGGGCAAGTAAGATGACGTCGCGCAATCCGAAACGTGATTTATTTATGAGAAACATTCCTCCAAAAATTTTTACCATTCCTTGCCCAAAGAAAAAGCCACCCCGGGACATGGGGTGGCTGATTTTTGACGGTGATTACCTGTCGTTCCCTTCGTTGGTCCTAACCAAAGCAGGTTCAATGGGTATTTATCAGCCAATGGCACCCCAGACAAGATATGATTTAAGACCATCATACCTGTTTTTGGTAGTGGGGGCAAGAAAATTCTTACCGATCGCCTGCTTAGGACGGTTCGTGGCGCCACGCCTTGTTAAAAAACGGGAGTGCTCTGACTAGGTTGGAAAAAGGGCTACCCATATCTTGGGGATAAGTCCGTAATTATCCACAACCCCTTGGGGAAAAGTGGAAAAGCGGTGGAAAAGTTACCAAAAGACTAAGACCACGGAACGTGGCGTGACGAAAACGGGTAACATCGTAAGACAACGGAGAGTGGTGTGGAGGACAAAAGAAAAAGGAAGTGAGCATTATTTCGCTCACTTCCTGGCTTAGCCCATGGCCCGTCGAGAAGGTTGTTCCGCACTTCCTATTAGTGTTCCTTAAACAAGTTGGTCAACAGGTCCATGAAGGTGGCTAAGTAGCGCTCCTTGTCGACGTCGACGGCCACCTTGGTATTCGGGTTCGGGTCGTTTAAGCGGTCCTTATCCCCAATCGTACGGCCGTAGTTGTTTTCGTCGTAGATTACCTTCATGAACAGGGAAATCGTGGTCACAAAGGTTGGGTCTAAGGAGACCCCGACGGCCAGTGGGTCGTGCAGGGCGCAACCGTTCTTGTCGATGTCTAAGTTGTAGTAGGCATCGATGTAAAAGTCGGTGATGTCAGCAAAGGCAATCCCGGACTTGGTGCCCAGTTCGCGCCACTGTTGGGTTTCCTTCTTAGTTAAGAGGGTCCGCAAAGTGACGTCCAAGCCAACCATCGTCAGTGGTAGGTCGCTTCGTAAGACCACGTCGGCTGCCTTAGCATCTTGGTTGATGTTGGCTTCGGCCACGTCGGTCACGTTCCCTTCAACGGTCAGGGCCCCACCCATGAAGGTAACGTTGCCGATCAAGTGGGCAATCTCGGGGTCCTTTTCCAGGGCGGCGGCCAGGTTGGTCATCGGGCCGGTTGGAATGATGATCAGGTCTTGGCCGTATTGGTGGGCGGCTTCAATGTAGAAGTCGACCCCAGACATTTCTTCTAAGGCCCGCTTTGGTTCTGGCAGGTCAACGTCACCAATTCCGTTGTCACCGTGGATGTCCTTGGAAACTTGCATCACATCGAAATGATCGCTGGTGCTGGAGTGAGGTAAACCCTTGTAAACCGGAACATCGGTCTGACCGAGCAGTTCTAGCAACTTAAGGCTGTTTTTAGCGCAGACGTCGAGCAGGTTGTTTCCGTAAGAAGAAATAATCCCGATCAAATCAACGTCGGGTGCAGCAACCGCGTAAGCAATTGCTAGTGCGTCATCGACCCCGGTGTCCAGGTCCAAAATCATTTTCTTTTGTGCCATTATAAAACCCTCCGTAACGTATAATTTAGGATTGTGATTTCGCTTTCAATGATACTTGAATCACCGGATAAATACAAATTAAAATCAAGAAAGTCCGAACATTCATAATAATTGTTCAGAAAAGCGGGCGTGGTATAATCGGCAGGGTAACCAAAACGAGGAGGAAGAAACGATGGAAGAACGCTATGACGTGACGATTATTGGTGGGGGTCCGGCCGGGATGTTCGCCGCCTTTTACTGCGGCCTACACCAGCTAAAGGCCCAACTAATCGAAGCACTGCCCCAACTGGGGGGCCAACCCGCCGCCCTCTACCCGGAAAAGCGGGTTTGGGACGTGGCCGGTAAGGCTGGGGTCACTGGCCAGGAACTGGCGGATGACCTAGCAGCCCAAATCGAAGTGGCGCCGGTCGATCAATTCCTGGGCGAAAAGGTCACCGACGTGGTCAAAGAAGATGACGGCTCCTTCACCATTCACAGCGCCAAGCGGACGTCGACCTCCAAGTCGATTGTAATTGCGATGGGTAACGGCGCCTTTAGTCCCCGCAAGCTGGCCCTGCCCGGCGCCGAAGAACTGGAGGGCAAACAGGTACGCTACTTTGCCAACCACAAGGAAGACTTTAAGGACCAACGCGTTGCCGTCCTCGGTGGTGGGGACGCCGCCATCGACATGGCCTTGATGCTAGAAGACGTGGCTGAGCAAGTTTACCTGGTTCACCGCCGCGATGCTTTCCGGGCCCTTGAACACACCGTTGCCCAACTGGAGGCCTCAACGATTGAAAAGTTGACCCCGTACCTGCCCAAGGACTTAACCGTCAACGCCGATCAATCGGTCACCTTGAACCTCAAGAAGATGCGCGCTGACGAAGAGCGACCACTCGAAGTTGATAAGGTCTTGGTAAACTACGGCTTCACCTCCAATAACGCCGCTTTAAAGGACTGGTCTTTGGACCTAGCGAGTGAACGGGGGCAAATCAAGGTCGACCAAACGATGAAGACCTCAGTTCCTGGGGTGTACGCAATCGGCGACGGGGTCGTTTACGAAGGTAAGGTGGCCCTGATTGCGACCGGCTTCGGGGAGGCGCCTACGGCAATCACCAACCTAGCCAAGGAACTCTACCCCGACAAACGGATGGCTACTCACAGTTCATCGATGGGGATTGGCTAACTAACGATTATTCTTAAACTAAAGCGGGCGACTGACGGAAGAACTTTCCGTCGGCCGCCTTTTTACGTTTCACCCTAGCTTAGTCCACAGCCTGCTTTACGGTTGTTCCGCACTTCTTTTGGTACTCTTGATTCCGATCAATTTAAATGGGGGTGGTACCGGATATCCTTAAGGTAACAAAGGAGGGATAATTATGGGAAAAGTCCAAGAATTCTTTAATCGCCACCAACAGCAAAACGTCTGGGCGATGACGGGGTTAATCATCTTCGCCGAACTCAGCCGTTTAACTAACTTGGGGCAAGCCTACTCACTCTTGATGGTGCTCGTCGCCATCATGGGGGGTGTGCCACTGGTCTTACGGGCGGTCAGCGCCTTGACCTACCGGGTGATCTCGATCGAACTATTGGTGGCCGTGGCCATCGTTGGCGCCCTGATCATTGGTGAGTACAACGAGGCGGCCATCGTCGTGTGGCTCTTTAACCTCGGCGACGTCTTGGAGGCGTTAACCCTAAAGAAAACCCGGGCGGCCGTCAAGTCGTTGACCTACATGGCGCCGCAAACCGCCACCGTCCTCGCCGACGTAAACGACGCCACCGGGGAGGTTACGGACATTGACTTCGTGGACGCGGGGGACTTGGTCTTAGTGAAAGCGGGCGACCGGGTACCAGTCGACGGGGTGGTAAAACGGGCCACGGCTTAGTGAACGAAGCCAGCTTAACGGGGGAGGCCCGGCCGCTTCCCAAGGCGGTGGACCAAACCGTTAGCGCCGGAACAATCTTAGCGGATGGCACCCTGGTTGTCGAAGCTAGCCGGGTCGGGGAAGACACGACCTTTGGCCAGATCATCGAACTAGTCGAAGAGGCCCAAGACAGTAAGTCCAAGGCTCAGCGGGTGATTGATCGCTTTGCCAAGTACTACACCCCGCTGATTATGCTAATTGCCCTGGTGGTTGGACTGGCAACGAAAGACGTCGCCCTAGCCATCACCGTCCTGGTGCTTGGTTGCCCCGGGGCCCTGGTAATTGGGGTGCCGGTGTCGACCGTCGCCGGGATCGGTCGGGCCGCCAAGCTCGGGGTGTTGACCAAGGGGAGTGCCAGTTTGAGCGCTTTGAGTAAGGTTGACACACTGGTCTTTGATAAGACCGGCACCGTTACTAAGGGCTTGCCCGCGGTGGTGAGTGACTGGTGGGATACAGGTGTTAGCGAGCGCGACCACCAATTGCTAGTCAGTGTCGAGACGGTCGCTAACCACCCGCTGGCCAAGGCGGTGCTTAAATACGAAGCGGTCGCCCCCTTACCGGTGGACCAAAGCAAGGTGCTGGCGGGCCAGGGGATGGTGGCGCAGGTGGCAGGGGCTACGGTGTTGGTTGGCAACGCTAAATTATTAGCTACCCACCAGGTGGACTTAACTGCGGTGGCCACCACGGCGTCGGCATGGCAAGTAGTGGGACGCTCCCTGGTTTACTTCGCCGTTGATGGTCAGTTGAGGGGCCTGCTTGGTATTAGTGACCCGCTCAAAGACGAGGCCCGGGCGACCTTTACTAAGTTGCGGGCGTTGGGTTACCAGAACCTGATCATGCTAAGTGGCGGGCGTTGGGTTACCAGAACCTGATCATGCTAAGTGGCGATAACCAGACCACCGCCGAACGGGTCGGAAAAGAAGTTGGGATGACCCAGGTGGTCGGGAACCTGATGCCGGCAGAGAAGGTTGAAAAGATCAAGGAGCTCCAAGCAGCTGGTCACCGGGTCGCCTTTCTGGGCGACGGGGTCAACGACAGCCCGGCCCTAGCCACGGCCGAGGTCGGAATTGCGATGGGCAACGGGACTGACGTTGCCTTAGAAGTTTCCGACGTCGTCTTGCTCCATTCCGATTTAGCCAAGTTACCGGTCGCCCTGACGATTGCCAAGAGGATGGTCGCCAACATGAACCAAAACATCGCGATTGCCATTTTGACCGTTACCCTGCTCTTTGGCGGCCTCTTTGCCGGCTACGTCCACATGGCCTCGGGAATGTTGATTCACGAGCTCAGTATTTTAATCGTGATCATCAACGGGATGCGACTCTTAAAAATTCATTAAAGTTGATGGGGATCAATTATTTTTCGAGTTGGCCTGCCTATACTGAAGCCCAAAAGGGGGATTTATCATGGAAAAGGTACTAATGGAGTTGGGCGGGATGTCATGCCCGTCATGCTTGGACAAGATTAAAACGGCGGTTGAACACCAGGCCGGGGTCAGTGAGGTTAAGGTCCTCTTTAACGCCGGTAAGTTAAAGGCGACCGTGGATAGCGACCAAACCACGGCCGCTGCTTTGAAGCAGGTCGTCGAAAACCTTGGTTATCAGGTTAATAAGGTTAAGGAAAAGGAGTTAGTTTAATGGAGATCCAAGAACAATACGAAGTGGAGTTAAAGCAAGCCGACGTCGACCACCACACCCCCACGGCCGGGGCGATGACCGGCCACATTTTGGCTAACCTCTGGCTCCACCAACAAAAGATTAATCAGGCCCGCCTGTTTGCCAAGGGCTGCGCCAGCCTCTTTTTGGCTCAGTACACGGGCGAATGGTTGAACACGGAACGCCAATACTTTGATCGAATTAATCAACTGCTAGTGATCAATGGCGAGGCGGTACCGACCACAACCGCTCAGTTTACCCAGTACACGATGCTAAAGGAAAACGGCGCCCAGAAGTATGCTCCGGGCAAGGACCAGCTCTTTGACCTAATCAAGGACTTTGACACCCAACTGCTCTTCCTCCAAAAGGCGATTGCCCTCGGTAAAAAAGAAGGGTTGATGAAGTTAGTTCACACCCTAGTCGACCTCGACACCTGGATGCGGACGCAAATTTTGGCCGGGCAAAATTTCCTGGGAAATGATTTGATGACGGGAAGGTATCAAGAAGATGATGACGACGATCAATGGTGAGCACCTCTGCGTTTCACTGGTGCCGCTCTTTAACCAACTGTCTTTGCCGGATCAAAAACGGATTGAAACCATGGTGCACCACCACCACTACCAACGCCGTGAAATTATCCTTTCCCCGGGCGACGAGGGAAAGCTACTGATCGTCGAAGCGGGACGGTTGAAACTCTACCAACTCAGCGAAAGCGGCGACGAACAGGTGCTGGCGGTGCTGGGGACTGGCGAGTACGTGGGCGAGCAGTGGCTTTACGGGGCCGCCAACGAAGCAACCTTTGCGGTGGTTGAACAAGACGCCGCCATTTGCGAACTAACCTACGACGCCTTTACCAACCTTTTAGCCGAGTACCCGGAATTGGCGGCCCGGCTCTTGCAACTGACGATGGCCAAGGTGCGGGAATTAACCGCCCAAAACCAGTTTTTGGTAATTGATGGGGTGGAAGAACGTCTGTGGGCCTACCTATCCCACCTGGCCAGCCAAAGGGGCGGGCGCTTTACCCTGCCGATGAAGATGAAGGATTTGGCCGCCTACCTAGGGACAACGCCAGAAACTCTGTCGCGCAAGTTCCGCCACCTGCAAGAAGAAGGGAAGATTACCCGCCAGAACCGTGTAGTGACCATTAGCCAATAAAAAAGGACGCCACTAGGCTTCCTTTTTTATTGGTTAGTTTGCTAATGGGAGAGGGAAGAATCACCTTTCTTAGCCCAATGGCCCGTTAACTAGCTGTTTCCTACTTCTCTTTTTTGACCCGGGCTAGCTGAAGCCGGATTCGCCACTTGGTGATTAGAGTGATCAGTGGGTGGCGGCGGTGGTTGAGCCAGTAATCAACGTCGGCACGGATTTGGTACTGACTCAGCTGGGGGTGGTCGTGGTGCAAAAAGGTGGCGTCAACGGAAACGTCTTGTTTTTGCCACATTTCGGCCATGATGAACTGGCTACGGGTCCGTAAGAGCTTAGCGGTAGCGGGCCCCGCTTCTACCGCGGTTAGGCTAGTAACCAGCCCGGTCGCAATTGGCGGGGTCACGCGGTTGTCTTTGAGGTAGGGAGCAACCGGGACGTTAATCAAGGCGTTTAGCATCACGGCGTTCCAGTCGTTATCCCCGCGATCCCGGCGGCTGGCCAGGCCCGGTTCGACGTCGTTAGCGATCAAATAATCGGCCTCTTGGCCCCAACTTAACTTAACGTGGGCGACGAAAACAGTTGCCATCACAATCTCCTCCTTTATCAAGTTAATTATACATCAAAGTGGACCGCGACCACGCCGGGATCCATAATAAAAGGCCGTTGGCAGCAGGTGCTGCGAGCGGCCTTTTTGTTTATTCTGTAGGTGCGTGGTGGTCAAACGGCCTACCAATGGTTGGGTCGTACTTCCTGATAACGTGCTCCTAGCCACGAGCCTAGTGCCTAAGTACGGGCAAAGAACGGTGCTGGCGCACCAACCATTTGCCCTAGCTTAGTCATGCGGCTCGTCGAGAAGGCTAGTCGCACTTCTCACGCAGTACGCCAATGGACCCCATTGGCTCGACAAAGCCGAGTCTGCTGGAATCCTATTGGCGCTTGCGGGGGCACGACGACGAAATCAGAGATTTCTGTCGTGCTCCCTAATTATTATTATCATCCGGGTTCGTAATCTTAATCCGGTTCGAACTAGTCGAAGAGTGGCTCACTTCTGGGGCATCGGTACTGAAGACGTCGGCGGTTGTCTTACCGCCGTTTTCATTAATGAGCGAAGTCGACTTGTTACCAAGTTTCTTTTCGATCGCCTCTTCTTTCTTCAGCCCGTTGGCGTAGTTGTAATCACTTGCCTTGACCTTGGTGAAGCCCTTCGGCGTGTAGAAGCGCAGGAGGTTCTTTTGGTTGAGCGAGTCGGATAAGGATAGTTCTTCGTTGACTAACTTGGCGTCGGCCTTGACCTTCTTCTTTTTGGCCGCCGTCAGCGTAGCGGTTTTACCGGTCTTATTGCTGTAGACCGTGCCCGAAATCGAGGTGAAGTTCGGGGTCACAAAGTCGTGGTTGCGGAAGGCAACGACCTGGCTGTGCTCCTTGGAGAAGAGGTCGGTCCCAAACATGATGTAACGCTTGGTGGAAATGCCCAGCAGGTGCAAGAGGGTCGGTAAGACGTCCACTTCGCCCCCGTAGGTGTTGAAGACGCCCCCCTTGTTAGTGCCTGGAATAACAAACATTAACGGTACCCGTTGGAGCTGGGCGTTGTCAAAGTCGGTCCAGTCGTCGGCATTCTTACCGAGCACGGAGGCCAAGGCGGTGTTTTCGCTGTTGGAAATCCCGTAGTGGTCCCCGTACAAGACGATAATTGATTTCTTAGCCAGTCCCGACTTATCGAGGTAGGTGAAGAATTCCTTGACCGCCTGATCGAGGTAGTGGGCGGTGACAAAGTAATTGTCGACTGTGGTGCTCCCGGTGTCCGGGGCGGTAAAGTTCGGGTCGGTATCTTCGCTATCGAGGTCAAACGGGAAGTGGTTGGTAACCGTGATGTACTTGACGTAGAACGGTTGTTGCAGGTTTTCTAAGTACTTGATCGAGTCCTTAAAGAGAAGCTTATCCTTTAAGCCGTAGCCGGTCGACTTGTCACCCGACGTGTCGTAGTAAGAGGCGTCGAAGAAGTACTGGTAACCCATGTTTTTGTAGACGTTGTTACGGTTCCAAAATGAGGCGATGTTACCGTGGAAGACGGCGGAGGTGTAGCCGGCCCGCTGGTTTAAAATGGCCGGCGCCGCTTCAAAGGTGTTGTCACTACCCAAGGTGGCAAACAAGGACCCCTGGGAGAGGCCAAAGGTAGAGGTCTCCAGCAGGTTCTCGGCGTCAGAGGTCTTTCCTTGACCGACCTGGTGGAAGAAGTTATCGAAGGCGTAGGTCTCCTTGCTCTTGTACAGGGAGTTCAAGAACGGCGTTACCTCCTGGCCGTTGACCTTCAAGTTAATCAGGAACTGTTGGAAGCTTTCCAGGTGGATAACGATTACGTTCCGCCCCTTGGCAATCCCGTACATTTTGACGTTCGGTGAAGCGTAGTGCGAATCGGTAAACTTTTTAACCTTTTCTAGCTCCGATTTGGTCGCCGACTTACGCATGTCGTTGACGTGCTCGGTCTTAACTAGGTCGTAGGCGGTAAAGGTATCTAGGCCGAGGTACTTGACGATGTAGGTCCGGTCAAAGGTCCGCCCCAGTAGTTGGGGCCGGTCCATTTCCGCGACCGCCAAGTTCACCCCAAAGACCACCAGGGCCACCGAGGTGAAGGCGAAAGCGACCCGGTGGCTGACCGCCCGCGGATCGAACTTGATCTTGCGAAAGAGCATCAAGACTAAGATCACCACGATGTCTAGCCAGTAAAAGACGTCGTGGAGGTTGGTCAGAGCAATCGAGCTTCCCGACAGCCCCTGGTTAACCTTGGAGTAGCCGGTCATGGTGGCGATCGTCATGAAGTCGGTGAATTCCCGGTAGTAGATGACGTTTAAATAGAGCAAGACGGTATTTAAAACGTCAATTCCCATCAGGACCGGGTAAAAGAAGCGGGACCGCTTAAAGTAAAAGGCGAGTCCGAATAAGAGCAGGGTGGTCCCAAGCGGGTTAACTAACAGGATGGCGTATTGGACAATTCCCTCGGCGCCCAACTTAAAGTCGGTAAAGTAGGCAAAGAGGGTCTTGGCCCAAAAGAGAACCACCAGAAGGGCAAAAAAGCCGATCCGGGTGTTCACGAATTTTCCGAGTCGTTTCATCGTAAAGTGATCCTCGCAAACATAAATAATTTCGTTATTAAAGCGATGGGGCTAAGTAAATTAGCCGATAACGATCAACATTTTAACATAGGGGGAGCAGGGAGTTGGGGGATTTGAAAAATCGTTGAAGAAACTTAACGGAATTCAAAGCGGGGCGCCGCTACATTCAACCCGAAAATGGGGTACAATAAGGCGTGAAAGCACTAACAATGGAGGGATGACGATGACCAAGATCAATATTTACCTCGTTCGCCACGGGCAAACCTACTACAACATTTATAACAAGCTGCAGGGCTGGAGTAACTCGCCCTTGACTGACCAGGGTTACCAAGACGCCGAAAAGGCGGGACAACGCTTAAAGGACGTCCACTTTGACGCCGCCTTTTGTTCCGACCTTACCCGCGCCGTTGAAACCGCCCAAACAATCCTCGATGAAAATAAGGCCGATTCGGTCAAGGAGCCGACGACGGCACCGTATTTCCGCGAGGAGTTCTACGGCTCTTACGAAGGGACCTATATGGACCAAGCTTGGTATAACGCCGGGGCTCCCCACGGGTTAAAGACCTTCAAAGACATCGTCACCAAGTACAACATCGACACCGCCAAGGACTGGTTAAAAGACGCCGATCCCTTCCACGACGCCGAAAACAGCACCGAGTACTGGAAACGGATGAACGAAGGCTTAGCGATCATTCGGGACGCGGGGCTGCCGGACGGGGCCAACGTTTTGTTGGTTTCCCACGGCAACACCTGCCTGTCCTTGATTGAACGTTTCGGCGAGGGGAAGTATGACATTACCGAACGGCCGGCAAACGGGAGCCTATCCAAGTTGGTGATGGATGGCGACCGGGTCAGCGTTGAGTTTTATAATCATTAAAAAAGGAAGTGCGACCCAACCTCCTCGACAGGCCGTTGGTAAGGTTCGGGCACAGGTTAGCGCGTCAGCGGTGTTCTGTGGCCAGACTTAGCCACTAGGCCTGTGGTTGGGAGCACGTTATCAGGGAGTGCGACTAGCCTTCTCGACGAGCCTTATGACTAAGCTAGGGCAAATGGTTGGTGCGCCAGTACCGTTCTTTGCCCGTACTTAGCCACTAGGCTTGCGGTTATTGACCACGTTTTCTGTCTAATATTCGGACATACAGCAAGAGGCTGGAAGAAAACCTTGTTTTCTTCTAACCTCTTTTTTCGGCCATAGTTGTTGATAATAAAATAACATATGTTACAATCAATGTTGTAATTTAAAAAGTAACAGATATGAACCGAAGGAGGAAGTAAATGATGAAGTATGCAGTAACCGCAGCAACCGGACGTTTTGGTCGGGTGGCCGTTGAACAATTGGTTGATTTAGTTGGTAAGGATCAAGTGGTAGCGATCGTACGCGACGTTGCCAAGGGGCGAGAGCTATTGCCGGCGGGAATTGAAATTCGCCAGGGTGACTACGCCGACCAAGCGGGGATGACCAGTGCCTTGGCAGGCATTGATCGTTTACTCTTTATTTCCTCACAACCAGGGGGGCCAGTTTCCCGGGAGACGCAACACTTAAACGTGGTTGCCGCTGCGAAGGAAGCCGGCGTTTCCTTGGTTGCCTACACTAGCTACCCGCAGGCGGACCAAGCTAAGGCTCCTTTGGCCCACGATCACCAGGTGACTGAAGCGGCCATAAAGGAAGCCGGGCTCGCCCACGCTTTCTTGCGTGATAACTGGTACCTGGAAAACGACGCCAGCTTCCTGACGGCTGGCAAGGAGGGGCAAGCGGCCATTTACTGGACCACTGGTAAGGCAGCTTGGGCACCGGAAGCCCTTTACGCCACCGCCGCCGCTAAGGTGCTGGTGAGTGACCAGCCAAAGGAAGTTTACGAATTTGGCGGTCAACCAATCAGCTACGAAGAACTCGGGGACGCCTTAAAAGAAGCCCTGGGTAAGGAGGTAGAAGTGGCTAAACTAAGCCGGGAAGCTTATGAAGCCGCTTTGGTAAAGAGTGGTATGGACGAGGCGATGGCAACCATGATCGCCTCCTTTGAAGAACCGCACGAGGCGGGGGACTTGGATGTGACAAGCGATGACTTGGCCACCGTCCTCGGTCACCCGTTGCCGACGTTAGTTGCTAGCATCAAGGAATTGCTGGCTAAGTAAAAAAGGACCCGCCGACGCGGGTCCTTTTTTTACTTGGCTTCCTTTTTGAAGAAGTCTTGGTAGTTCAAAATTAGGTTTAAGATAACGGCGCAGGCCGAACCGACAACCACCCCGTTACCCAAGATGATTTGGGCTTCGGTGGGCAGTTGTTGAAAGATTTGCGGGTAGACGGTGACCCCGAGGCCTAACCCCACGGACAGGGAGGCCACCAAGAGGTTGGAACCCTTAGCAAAGTCGACCTTGTGCAGGATTTGGATCCCCTGGACCCCGACCATCCCGAACATGACGATCATCGTGCCCCCTAAAACGGGCGTGGGAATGATGGTGGCAAGGGCGCCGGCCTTTGGCAATAAGCCCAGCAAGATCAAAAGGAAGGCGGCGTAGTAAACCGGCTTCTTGGTTTTGACCCCGGACATCTTGAGCACCCCGACGTTTTGCGAGAAAGTCGAGTACGGGAAGGTGTTAAACAGCCCCCCCAGCATGGCGGCAATCCCTTCGGCCCGGTATCCACGGGCCATATCCTTGCTGGTGATCTTGGTGTCGGTGGCGTCACTTAAGGCAAAGTAGACCCCAGTTGATTCGATCATCGTGGTTAAGGCGACGAGCATCATGGTAACGATGGCGCTGGAGTTAAATTGTGGGGTGGCGAAGTAGAAGAACTGTGGGGCGTGGAACCAAGCGGCGCTGGCGACGGTGCTTAAAGAAACCATCCCCAAGACGCCGGCAAATAAGGACCCCAGTAAGATCCCCAGCAGAATAGCGATCGACTTTAAAAAGCCCTTGGCAAAGCGGTTGATCATGACGATGATGATGATCGTAACGATCCCGATTAAGAGGTTGCTAGGGGCACCAAAGCTCTTCGCCGTGGCATCCCCACCACCGAGGTTTTGAAAACCGACCGGTACCAGGGTGAAACCGATGATCGTGATCAAGGACCCGGTCACCACCGGTGGGAAGAGCTTCTTGAGCTTGGCAAAGACGCCGGCAATCAAGAAGATAAACAACCCCGAGCAAATAATGGCGCCGTACATGTAGCCGATCCCGAGCTTGCCGCCGATTGATTCCAAGGGGGCGACGGCCTGGACGGCGCAGCCCAGGACCACCGGTAGGGCGATCCCAGTTAAAGCGGTCCGTTTTAACTGGAGTAAGGTAGCGATCCCGCACATGAAGATGTCGATGGAAAACAGGTAGGTCATCTGGGCGGCGTTAAAGTGCAGGTAGTTCCCGATCAACAACGGCACTAAGACGTCACCGGAGTACATGGCTAACAGGTGTTGGAAACCTAGGATAAGGTGGCGCCAGAAGGTGGTTGCTTGCCCCTCCAGGCGTTGTTCAGCGGAAATTGACGGTGAAAGTTTCAAAAGATTCCTCCCCGCAGGTACCTAAATAAAAAAAGTGGACCCACAAAAGCCCACTCACTTTTGCTTATAGTCTTCAGTTTGCGGCTGAAGGTAGAGACTTGCCGACCATATTACGGCGATTATATAGGCACTTACGTTTTCTAAATTTGATACCAGTATCTTACCACTTAAAAGCGAACGATACAATCTTATGGAAACTTAATCATCGTTATTTTCCGAAAATTAACGCCACCACCGTTTGTTAAAGATCAGCCAAATCGAAATGGCGACCATGATCAGGGTAATGATGATGGTGATTTGCCAAGCAAAGTCGTTGTTGGCAAAGGGGAGGGACTTGACGTTTTCCCCGTAAAAACCAGAGACGATCGGCGGGATCGATAAGATAATTGAGTAGACGGTCAAAAACTTCATCGTTTGGTTCAGGTTGGAATCCAGCACCTTGCTGTAGGCGTCGGAGACCCGGCCGGTCACGTCCGAGGTCATCTGGGCCATTTCCAACCCCTGCTGGGCTTCGATGATAACGTCGTCCAGGTCGGATTGCTGGTCGACGCTCATCCGGTAACCGAAGCGGCGCTTGAATTCCTGGAGCAAAGAAACGTTGCCCTGCAGGGAGGTCAAGATGTAGACCAACCCGGTTTCTAGTTCCATAAACTCGGTGATCGCCGAGCGTTCGGTCCGGCGCCGCAAGTTATTTTGGATCTTTTGGCGTTGCTGGTCGGCCCGCCGAATCGGGGGAAAGTAGGCCGTTGACAGCCGGTAGAGGATCGGCAAGATAAAGTCGTAGCGGGTGTCGATGTCGCCGTGAGCCTGGAGGCGCTTGAGTTGTTCGGCAATTAAACCGTTAACGAAGTTAGTGTGGGCGTTGGTAAAGGTCAAGACGTTGTTTTCGGTCAGCATGATCCCGACCGGGGCGGTTTGGGGGGCTGATTCCTCGTGGTTGGGGATGTAGACGTCAAAGATGAGCAGGGTGATCCCGGCGTCACGATCGATTTCAATCCGGGCCTTTTCGTAGGGGTCGATGGCGTAGTCAAGCAGATCACTCGTCACTTCGTATTTTTCAAAGAGCTCATCGCGTTCGTGGGGGAGGGGCTCAAAGACCGACACCCAGTAACTGTGGTCATTAAACTTAACGGAACTTAACACATTGCACACCCCTCTTTCTTAGCTTTCCCCATTATACACCAGTTTGCCAATCCCTTGGTCTAGGTTACAATAGTCACAAAGGGGGAATGATGATGGAATATCGCTGGCAAATAGAAGAACGCCTGCCGGTGGATCAAGAGGCAACGCCCTTACGGCACCTTTTGCAGCGCCAGTGGCTGTTGCCCAAGCGTTTGGTCCACTACCTGCGCAGTCGCCGTCAGGTCCTAGTCAACGGCTCCTACCGTCCGGTGTCGAAGACGGTTGCGGCTGGCGACGTGATCACGCTTAATTTTTCCGGCGACGAGTTTCGCACGCCCGATTCATCGTACCTTCCCGATCCGGGACCGTTGACCGTCCTGTACGAAAACCGGGACCTCTTGGTGGTCGACAAGCCGGCCGGAATTAAAAGCCACCCCAACCAAGCGGGCGAAGTCGGCACCCTGATGAACCGGGTGGCAGCCTATTTAGAGGGGACTAACGACGCCGCCTACATGGTTCACCGCTTGGACAAAGAAACCAGCGGGGCGATGATCGTGGCCAAAAATCCGGTGGTGGTGCCGATTTTAGACCGGTTGATTAGTACCGGCGAAATTCACCGTGACTACTTGGCCCTGGTGGCCGGGGTGCCGAACCCGGCCCGCGGGATTTGGGACCTTCCCTTAGGACAGGACCCGACCGACGTTCGTAAGCGCAAGGTCTTCGGCAAAAACGCCCAGCCCGCCCGGACCCATTACCGGACCTTGGCCGTCAATGACGACCGGGCGCTAGTGGTGTTGAACCTCGAGACCGGGCGGACCCACCAGCTACGGGTGCACTTGGCGGCGGCTGGCTGCCCGATTGTGGGCGATCCGTTATACGGTACGGTGGCGGCCCCCCGGATGTACTTGCACGGGGTGGCGCAAGAATTGGTGCTCCCCTTTTCTTTAAAACGGGAACGGATTGTGGCTAAAATCCCTGACGATTTCCCCCAGTTTTGATAGAATAGGGGTAGACAAGTCACAAATCAACAATACAAGGGAGTGTGCATAATTAATTGTCACTTATTGAGAATCTCTACGGACCATTCTTTGACTTACACAACTGGGCGGCGGTCGTAACCTCCGGACAGGACTGGTTAATCATCCTGTCCTTGGTAATGATGGAGTGTTTGCTCTCCGTCGATAACGCCGTCGTCTTAGCCGCCCAAACCCGGGTCTTGCCAACCCTAAGGGAACAAGAGGAATCCCTTTTCTACGGAATCTGGGGTTCGTATCTGTTCCGTTTCCTGGTGATTGGGATCGGGACCTACTTGATTCACTTCTGGGAAATCAAGGCCCTCGGGGCGGCCTACCTAATGTATATGGCTTACCGCTTCTTTCACGTTAAGTTCTTTGGCAAGCATTCCCTACACAAGGATAAGAAGAGCTCCCGGCTGGGGAAGCTAACCGGACGCAAGCGCTTTTGGGCCGTGGTGGCGCAGATTGAGTTTACCGACATCGTCTTTTCCATCGATTCGGTCTTAGCCGCCCTTGCCGTCTCCAACAATCCGGTGATCGTCTTGATCGGGGGCCTGATTGGGATCCTGTGTATGCGGGGGATCGCCGAATTCATCATGCGCTTAATGCGGAAGGTTCCGGAACTGGAGCCCATGGCCTACGTATTAATTGCCGTTATCGCCGTTAAACTGTTTCTGACGATCCCGGCAATCGACATCGAAATTCCATCGGGGCTCTTCGGGATTTTCATTTTACTGGTCTTTGCCTTGACCGGGGTGGTACACTTCCTTCGCCGGGGGAAGCACCCAGCTTCTTCAAGCAAGTCAGTAGGGGGGAAAAAAGATGGCACAAGTGGCACACAAAGATAACTTTAAGCAACTAGTTGAGGGTCCGGTAACCGTGGTCGACTTCTGGGCTCCATGGTGTGGGCCCTGCAAGATGATGGCGCCGGTCATGGATCAACTAGAAGCCGAATACGGCGACCGGATTAAGTTTGTTAAATTTAATATCGACGAGGATCAGGAAACGGCCACCCAATTCAAGGTGATGAGCATTCCGAGCCTGGTCTTATTCCGGGACGGGAAGGCCAAGGAAAAGGTGACGGGACTGTACCCAAAGGACCGCTTGGCCCACTACTTGGAACGGAAACTTAGTGAGGGATAGAAAAAGTGGTGACAGGAATCAGTGATTTCTTGGTCACCTTTTTTTGATTCCCTAAGTTTACACAGATATCGTGCTAACCAACCGCAGGTCTAGTGTCTAAGTACGGACGAAGAACGGTGCGTTTCGCACCAACCGTTCGTCCTAGCTTAGCCATACGACCTGCCGAGGAGGTTGTTTAGCACTCAACTTTTACTTGTAACCGGTTTACAAGTCCGGTATACTAGTAAACGATCAAGTAACGTAAAACGATTTACTGAAAACGAACGCACCAGAGGAGGAAAATCATGACTAACCGCATCGCCGTTTTAGGGAGTATTAACGTAGACACCACCTACCACGTCGCTCGGTTCCCGGAACCAGGGGAGACGCTGTCGGCTACCGACAAGAGCTCGGCACCGGGGGGCAAGGGGGCTAACCAAGCTGTGGCCGCTGCTCGTTCCGGGGCGCAGACGACCTTCATCGGGATGGTGGGCGCCGATAACGAAGGGCGTTTCATGCGTGAAGCCCTACAAGAAGACGGCGTTGACACCCAGTTTGTTGGCAATGACGTTCGCCACGGGACCGGGACGGCCCTGGTGACCCTAGACGCAAACGGCCAAAACGACATCATGGTTTACGGGGGGGCCAACCAGGCGATGACCACCGCCGTGTTAGACCGGACCGACGACCTGTGGGACCAAGTCGACTTTTTGGTTAGTCAGTTCGAAACTCCGCAAGAAGTAACCCTGGCGGCCTTTAAGCTGGCCAAGGAACACGGGGTGACGACAATCTTAAACCCGGCCCCAGCCAAGGAAATTCTACCGGGCTTGCTGGCGGTGACCGACGTGATCGCCCCTAACGAAACCGAAAGCGCCCTGTTAACCGGAATTGAAATCAACGATGAGGCTGACCTGGCCAAGACGGCGGACTACTTCCGGGGCCAAGGGGTAGCTACTACCTTGGTAACCCTGGGTAGCCGGGGGGCGTACTTCAACCACAACGGCAAGAGCGGGATTGTGCCGGCCTTTAAGGTTAAGGCGGTAGATACGACCGCGGCCGGCGACACCTTCATTGGCGGTCTGGTTTCCCAACTGACCCCGTCAATGGAAAACCTGGCGGACGCCATTACCTACGCTCAACGGGCCTCCAGCTTGACGGTTCAAGGGATGGGGGCAATGCCATCGATCCCAACCCGGGCCCAAGTAGAAGAAGCCTTGAAAAACTAATTACTGCACAAACTTTTAAGGCGCACTCTAAAGCGGGGTGCGCTTTTTATTTATCATCAAAATGGCTTTCCAATCAATAAGAAACCGGTTACTATTGTTAACAAAGGAAGGCGAAGAAAATGAAAATCGGATTTATCGGAACTGGGGTCATGGGCACCGGAATTGTCAAAAATTTGTTGAAGGCTGGTAACCGGGTAACGGTTTACAACCGGACCAAAGCCCACGCCGAGGAGGTACTCGCGGCGGGGGCTAGTTGGGCGGCTAGCCCGGCGGAGGCCACCTTAAATAGCGAGGCCGTGATGGTGATGGTGGGCTTTCCGGCGGACGTTGAAGAAACCTACCTGGGACCTAAAGGGATCTTTAGCGTTGTCCAGCCGGGTCAAATCGTGGTGGACATGACCACCAGTAAGCCGAGTTTGGAGCGAGAACTTAAGCAAAAGACCCCGGCCGGAGTGGGAATCCTAGATGCCCCAGTTTCTGGCGGCGATAAGGGGGCCAAGGAAGGGACCCTGACCGTGATGGTTGGTGGCGACCAAGAAGCCTACCAAACCATGACCCCGGTCTTTTTGCAACTGGGCAAGGATATCCACTACTTTGGGACCGCCGGGGCGGGGCAACACGCCAAGATGGCCAACCAAATCATGGTGGCCGGCACGATGACCGGACTGGTGGAAACCCTGGTTTACGCCAAGGCGGCGGGCCTCAATTTACAAGACGTGGTCGCCACGGTCGGTGGTGGGGCGGCGGCTAATTGGAGCCTCGCCAATTACGCCCCCCGGATCCTAAAGGACGATTACACGCCCGGCTTCTTTGCTAAGCACTTCCTAAAGGACCTGCGCATCGCCCTAGAAGAGGCGGACGCCATGGGGATTGACCTACCGGCAACTAAGGTCGCAAAACAACTCTACGAACAGCTGGTGGACTCAGGCCACGGCGACTTGGGCACCCAAGCCCTAATTAAACTCTGGTGGAAGGACGAGAAAGAAGATGGAAAAAAAGATTAAGTTAGACGACGTGGCGCGCTTGGCGGGGGTTTCTAAGGCCACGGCCTCGCGGGTGTTGAACCACCGCGGGTATTTAAGCCAAAAGACGATTGATAAGGTTCACCAGGCCATGGAGGACCTTAACTACCGCCCCAACGCAATTGCCCGCCAACTCTACAAACAAGAGACGATGCTGGTGGGGCTGATTTTCCCGACCATCAATAACCCCTACTTTGCCCAGTTGGAGGCGGCCCTTGAAAAGTGCCTCTACAACGAGGGCTACCGGGCGGTAATGGGAAACAGCGAAAACAACGCCAAAAAGGAAGAGAACTACTTGCAACTCCTCTTGGACCGCCAACTCGATGGCCTCATCGTCGGGGCCCACAACCCGGAAATCCCGGCCTACCACAAAACCAGCCTGCCAATCGTTTCGATTGAACGGGTGGTTTCCAATCAGGTGCCGGTGGTGTCGGTGGATAACTACGAGGGCGGGCGGCTAGCCACCCAACGCCTGCTCGACGACGGCTGTCAACATATCATTCACACCAACTACCCGGGGGGCTTTGCCTCGCCAAACCAGGCCCGGGAGAGCGCCTACCGCGACTTAATGAGCCAAAACGACCGGCCGGCGATTGTCTACCAGGTGCCCTTCGATGAACCAGAGGACCAAAAACTGGTCCGGATCCGCAAGATCTTTGAGGAACACCCCGAAGTCGATGGGATCTTTGCCGATAACGACACCAACGCCCGTTTGGCCCTTACGGCAGCGACCGAAGCGGGGCGGCGGTGCCCAGAAGACATTAAGATCATTGGTTTTGACGGCGCCGATATGACCCGCTTGCTCTTGCCAGAGTTGACGACCATCCAACAGCCGATTCAGGAAATGGCCGAGGCGGCCGTGGAATTGCTGAAGGAAAAAATCGCCGGGGAACCCGCCGTTCAGTACCGGACCCTGCCGGTTAAATTAGTTGAGGGGACGACTGCTTAGCCCCCGCTATTCCTCGTTCGCGGTGCGGGCGGGGGATTTTTTTTGAAAAATATATACAAACCGGTTTACATATGGCAGCAAGCAAGCTATTATAAAAACCGAGAAATGGAGTTAGCGCTTTCATAAAACTGAAAACGCGCGATTGAGATTTACCTAAGGAGTGACATCAAGATGGAAACGTTATCGTTTGATTCAAGTGCGTTAAAGAAGTTTGTTCACCCAAACGAACTCGGTGAAATGCAGGCGATGGTGACCGCCGCCGACAGCGAGTTGCGCAACGGCACTGGGGCCGGCGCCGACTTCCGCGACTGGCTGCACCTGCCAACCGACTACGACAAGGACGAGTTCGCCCGGATCAAGGCGGCCGCCAAGAAGATCCAAGCCGATTCCGAGGTCTTAGTCGTAATCGGGATCGGGGGCTCTTATTTGGGCGCCCGGATGGCGGTGGATTTCTTGCACCACTCCTTTTACCAGGCCCAAACCGCGGCGGACCGCAAGCAACCGCTGGTCCTCTTTGCCGGCAACAGCCTCTCCTCTTCTTACATCGCCGACCTGATTGACGTGATCGGCGACCGCGACTTCTCGGTTAACGTGATCTCCAAGTCCGGGACGACGACCGAACCGTCAATTGCCTTCCGGGTCTTCCGCCAACTGCTAGAAGACAAGTACGGGGTCGACGGGGCCAACGCCCGGATCTACGCCACCACCGACCGTCAGCGCGGTGCCTTAAAGACCGAAGCCGACGCCGAGGGTTGGGAAACCTTCGTGATTCCGGACGGGGTCGGCGGCCGGTTCTCAGTCCTGACTGCCGTGGGGCTCTTGCCGATTGCCGTTTCCGGCGCCGACATCGACCAACTAATGGCCGGGGCTGCCAAGGCCGAAGCTACCTACGTCAACCCGGATCTGACCCAAAATGAGGCTTACCAGTACGCCGCTTACCGCAACATTTTGTACCGCAAGGGATACACGACCGAACTGCTGGAAAACTACGAACCAAACATGACGATGCTGGCCGAATGGTGGAAGCAACTGGCCGGTGAATCCGAAGGCAAGGACCAAAAGGGGATTTACCCGTCCAGCGCTAACTTCACCACCGACCTCCACTCCCTGGGTCAATACATCCAAGAGGGACGCCGTAACCTGATGGAAACGGTCGTGAAGCTGGCCGAACCAAACCACAACGTCAAGGTGCCGAGTGCCAAGAGCGACCTCGACGGCCTCAAGTACCTGGAAGGCAAGGAAATTGATTGGGTCAACACCCAAGCTTACCGGGCCGTGGTCGCTGCTCACACCACCGGGGGCGTGCCGGTGATGACCGTCAACATTGCCAAAGAAGACGAGTTTACCCTCGGTTACCTGATTTACTTCTTTGAAGTGGCGATCGCGATTTCCGGTTACCTAAACGGGATCAACCCGTTCAACCAACCAGGGGTCGAAGCTTACAAGACCAACATGTTTGGCCTGCTGGGCAAGCCGGGCTTTGAAGAAATCGGTGAACAACTCAAGAAAGAAATGGACGACTAAAAGGAGAATTACCATGACCATGTTATTAGGATCAATCGAAGCTGGTGGAACGAAGATGGTTTGTGCCGTTGGAAACACCAACTACCAAATCAAGGATTCCATCCACATTCCGACCACGACGCCGGAAGAAACGCTGGGTAAGATTATCGATTACTTCAAGCAGTTCGATAACCTGTCCGCTATCGGGATTGCCTCCTTTGGCCCGATCGAAATTCGCCGCTCCTCACCGAAGTACGGTTACATCACCGACACGCCGAAGCCGGGTTGGTCAAACGTGGATTTCGTTGGCCCAATCAAGAAGGCTTTGAACGTGCCGATCGCTTGGACGACCGACGTAAACGGCTCCGCTTACGGGGAATACCTGATGGCAACCTTATTTAACCGCCGGATTCACTCCCTGGTTTACTTCACCATTGGGACCGGGGTCGGCGGCGGGGCCGTCATTGACGGGCACTTCGTTGGTGAACAGGGCCACACCGAAATGGGGCACATCCGCGTTAAGCGCCACCCAGATGACCTAGACTTTAAGGGAATCTGCCCGTTCCACGGCGACTGCCTGGAAGGTTTAGTTGCCGGGCCAACCTTCGACGCCCGCTTAGGCAAGCCGGGGAAGGAATTACCGCTGACCGACCACGTTTGGGACATCATGGCATACTACGTGGCCCAAGCGGCTTTAGATACGACCCTGATGTACCGGCCGGCCCAAATCGTCTTCGGTGGTGGGGTCATCTCCGAAGACTTCTTAAAGAAGGTCCGGGCGGAATTCAAGAAGCTCTTAAACGACTACGTGGAAGTGGGCGACCTCGACCAGTACATCACGATGCCGATGGCCAAAAACAACGGTTCGGCCACGATCGGGGACTTTGCCCTCGCGTTGCAGGCGGCCACGGAATAGGGAGTGCGACAGAAATCTCTGATTTCGTAGTCGCACCCCCGCAAACACCAATAGGACTTCAGCGGGGTCGCCAGAACCAATGGAGTCCATTGGTGTACTGCGTTTAAAGTGCGGACCAACCATTGGCAGGCCGTGGGCTAAGCTAGGGGGAAGGTTGGTGAGCACGTTATCTGAGTAACCGTAAAAAAATAAGCATCCAAAATAAGCCCCGTCACGTTCGTTTAACGAACGCGGCGGGGCTTTTAAATTTACCTGCAGCGGAGGTTGGGTCCCGTTTCTTTTAACTAGAATTTCGGCTTATACCGCGCAAAGAGGGCGATTGCTAAGATGGCGGTCAAAAGGTCGGCCACGGCCTGGGCGGCGATGATGCCGTGGTAGCCGAAGAAGTGGGCGAGAATGACGATGGCCACGGTGAAGATGATCCCTTGGCGAGCCAGGGACAAGAGCAGGGCGGGCAGGGCCTTGCCCATTGACTGGAAGACGGTTGTAAAGACCAGGGTGAAGCCGGCTAGAGTTGAAGAGATAACCAGCCAGCGAACCATGATGGCCCCCTCCTTGACGATCGTCGGGTCCTTCATGAACCAGGTGATAATGATCGGGGCTAAGAAGAACATGATCGCCGTCATGACCAGGGCAAAACCACAGACCACTAACAGGTCGAAGCGCAGGGCACTCTGGAAGCGGCGGCGGTCCTTGGCGCCGTAAACGTAACCAATCAGTGGTTGGGCCCCGAAGGCGAAGCCAATGAAGATCATGTTGATGATCATCGATACCTTAAGGGCGATCCCCATGGCGGCGACGGAATCGGCGCCGTAGTCAATTAGGTAGCGGTTGGTCAGCGCCATCGCTAGGGTGGCCATGACGTTGGTGATGCTAGCGGGGATTCCGATCGCGTAGATTTGGCGTTTGAGGTCCCAGGAGACCTTGGTTTCCTTGATCGAGGTGGTCAGCTTTTGGGACTTGGTGCGCAGGTAGTAAATCATTAAAAGGTCACCAATTACGTTGGAGGTGACGGTGGCCAGCGCCGACCCGGCCGCCCCCAGGCCGAGGGTGAAGATGAAGATCGGGTTTAAGACGATGTTGATAATCGTTCCGGTCATCGAGGCCTTCATTGATTCTAGAGCTAACCCCTCGGTGCGCAAGATGTTATTCGGGGCCAGGCCAAAGACGACAAAGGCCGCCCCCCAGGCCATCACGGTGTAGTATTCATCGGCGTACTTCCAAGTCGCCTTGCTAGCCCCCAGCAAGTGTAGGGCCTGGTCCTTGAAGATTAACATTAGGGCGGAAACGATGATGCCCCAGAAAAAGGCGGCGTAAAAGGCGTAGCCGGAAACGTTACGCCCCTCTTGATCGCGTTTTTCCCCAAAGAGGCGCGAGATCACGGACGAGCCCCCCAGTCCGAAGATGTCACCAATGGCAATTAGAAGGGTGAAGACTGGGGCCCCCTGCGAAACCCCGGCGACCAGGGCGGGATTTTGGGTTTGGGCGACGAAGAAGGTGTCGACCATGTTGTAAATTAGGGTGACGGCCATCGATAAAACGACCGGCATCGCCAGCGTAAAGTAGACGCGGCGGATCGAAGTGTGTTCAAATAGTTGCTCCATGGTGGGTTTCCCTTCTTAAAAAATATTATATCCATTGTAGGAGAATTGCGAAGGAGCGTGCAAGTGCAAAATTGGTCTAGTCGAAAAAATAAGAAGTTGGAACCGCTACCAACTTAAAAAAGCCCCGTTTGAACCCCACCAAACAAAAGATATCCACAAACCAAGCGGCGCCCCTTGCGAAGGTGATTAGAATGGTCTAATCTTATCAACATTAATTCGGAAGGGGTTGAAGAAAGATGAACGCAGCAAACGTATTGTTCGTGATGGTCGCAAGCATCCTGGTCTTTTTCATGACACCGGGCTTGGCCTTATTCTATGGAGGGTTAAGCGAAAAGAAGAACGTGGTCAACACTTTTATGTCAGTGTACTTCATTTGCGGAGTCGCCGTGATTATGTGGATCATCGTTGGCTACTCCCTGTCGTTTTCCGGTAACGTTTGGGGATTGTTCGGGAATTTACACTGGGCGATGTTTCACCACGTTAACATCTTTGCCCTGACGGCCACCAAGATTCCAACCGGCCTGTACTCGATGTTTCAAATGATGTTTGCCATCATTACCCCGGCCCTCTTCATCGGGGCAGTGGTTGGTCGGGCCCGGCCGTGGTTCATCGTCGCCTTCGTCATCTTCTGGTCGCTTTTGGTTTATTACCCGCTAGTCCACATGGTTTGGGGTGGCGGCATCCTCGGTAAGCTAGGGACGCTCGACTTTGCCGGCGGGACCGTCGTCCACATCAACGCGGGGGTGACGGCCTTGGTCCTCTCCTGGATGGTCGGGCCGCGTTTGCAACGTCACAACGACCAACCGGCTAACTTGGGCTTGGTTTTGATCGGGACTTCCATCCTGTGGCTCGGTTGGTACGGCTTTAACGCCGGTTCGGCCCTAGCGATTGACAACGTGGCCGTTCAAGCCATGTTAACGACGACGGTGGCCACCGCGGCAGCCATGGTCGCTTGGCAACTACTGGAAGTCAGCTTTACCGGGAAGGTTTCCCTAGTCGGTACCTGCACCGGGACCGTCTGCGGGTTGGTGGCGATCACGCCGGCGGCCGGCTACGTCACCATCAGCGGGGCGGTCATGATCGGCCTGGGGGCGTCCATTTGTTCCTACCTCTTCGTAACCTACGCTAAGCCACGTTTGCACCTGGATGACACCCTAGACGCCTTTGGCTGCCACGGGGTTTCCGGGATCTGGGGAAGCATCGCCACCGGACTCTTTGCCACCAGCCAGGTTAACTCCCAAGTTACCGACAACGGACTCCTGTACGGCGGCGGGATGCACCAGTTCTTAGTTCAAATCGTTGCTACCCTAGCCACGATGGTCTTTACCGGGGTAACGTGCTGGCTGATCATCAAGGGCCTACGCCTCGTGATGCCGGTTCGGGTTTCGGCCAGGGAAGAAGCGGTCGGCCTGGACATCACCCAACACGGCGAGCGAATCATGGCCCGCTAATCGATTATTCTTCAACCCAACAATGAAATAAGGGACCGAGAGGAAACAACTTTCCTCTCGGTCCCTTATTTTTTAGTTCTTAGTCAAAATAACCATCATTGCGGTGGTCAACGAAGTGGTGATAGGCGGAAATACATCCGGGATTGGTACCAAATGGGGGCCATCTAGTGAACCAAGCATTGTGATTCCTAACCAAAATCTCTCTAATTCACCCCCGGGAGCGTCAATTAAATGGTAGGCAACATCCTCTGGTAAGCAGTAGTGAAAGTTAGCAGGGGCGTCAGGATACAGTATCTCGTTGACCCTTTGGAGATCATTAATGGTTACGCCATTTGGAAAGTGCTCCCAGAGGACGGCGGGGTCAATTTGCATGGCAAGAGCGAGGCGGTTCGTGAAGTTGGTTTGCATGGTTTGTTCAGCCCTCCGTTTTTAAAGTTATTGTGCCCGAAATGATAGGGGAGGACAAAGAAAAGGGCTAGGAGAAATTCTTCTCCCAACCCTAGCTTAGCCCACGGCCTGCCTAATGGCTGGGTCGCACTCACTCATAACGTGCTCCCCAGCCGCAGACCTAGTGGCTAAGTCCGACCACAGAACACCGCGTACCGCGATAACCTGTGTTCTATCCTTAGCCCACGGCCTGCCTAATGGCTGGGTCGCACTCAACTATTCAAAGTACGCCGCCAACTTCTCCGGCGTCAGGGTCGCCTTGTCTTTACCGGTCAGGTCGGCTTTGATCTGGCCGTCCTTCAAGACTAAGAGACGGTTGCCATAGTGGATGGCGTCTTCCATGTGGTGGGTGATCATCAGGGCGGTCAACTTGTCTTCGCGGATCCGCTGGTCGGTCGCCGCCATTAAAGTGGCACTGGTGTGGGGGTCGAGCGCGGCGGTGTGTTCGTCTAACAAGAGGATGTCGGGGCGCTTTAGGGTCGCCATCAAAAAGGAGAGCGCTTGGCGTTGACCCCCAGACAGGGCGCCGGTGGCCGTCATTAAGCGGTTTTCCAGCCCGTTATTCATCGTGGCGACCAGGGTCTTAAATTCGGTCAGCCGGGACTTGAGGCGGCGGAAGACCAGGTGGCGGGCCTGACCGCGTTTTTCGGCTAACAAGAGGTTTTCGGCCACCGTCATCCGCGGCGCCGTTCCTAGTTTGGGGTCTTGAAAGACCCGGGCTAAGAACTTGGTCCGCCCCTCCTGGGAGAGGTGGGTGATGTCTTGGCCGTTGTGGAGTAGTTGGCCGCCGTCCGCGGTCAGGTTGCCACCAATTACGTTGAAGAGGGTTGATTTCCCCGCCCCGTTGGTTCCGACGATCGTGATGAAGTCACCGGGGTTGATCGTCAGGTTAATCCCCTTGAGGATCGTGGTTTGGCTGGCGGTGCCGCGGTTGACAACCGTGGTGACGTTTTTTAGTTCGAGAATTGGTTTAGTCATGGGTGGCAACCCCCTTTAAGATTGGCTTTTTGATATTTAAGATCCGGTCAATTTGCGGGATCATCATGCATAAGGCGAGGACGATTGCGGAGAGTAAGTTGAGGTCGTTGGCCGAAAAACCGAGTTGCAAAACGGCTAGGAGGATCAACCGGTAGAGGATCGACCCCAGGGTAACGGCGACCAGGCGTTGGCCCAGCGTCAGTTCGCCAAAGGCTACTTCACCGATGATGATCGAGGCCAGGGCGATCACGATGGTCCCAATCCCCATGTTGATGTCGGCGTAACCGTTGGACTGGGCGATTAAGGCACCCCCCAGCCCAACCATCCCGTTAGAGATCATCAAGCCAACGATCGTCATCCGGTCGGTCCGGATCCCCATCGAGCGGGCCATGGTGGGGTTATCCCCGGTGGCGATGAAGGCCTGGCCGTAATCGGTGTTTAAAAAGAAGATTACTAAAACCGTCACGATCACAATCACGGTGAAACCGAGCACCACCGAGTCAAAGTACTGGGGCAGGCTCTTTAAGAAACCGTTGGAAAAGAGGGTGGTTTGGCCGAGCAGGGAGGTGTTGGACTTGCCCATGATCCGCAGGTTAATTGAGTAAGCGGCGGTCATGGTGAGGATCCCGGCTAAGAGGCTGGGGATCTTTCCCTTGGTGGTTAACAGCCCGGTGACTAATCCGGCGAGCATTCCGGCCCCGGTGGCGGCTAGTGAAGCCAAGAGCGGGTTGACCCCGTGGACGATCAGGGGATCAGGGTCACGGCGACGGCCGCCCCGAGCGGGAAGGTCCCTTCTACGGTCATGTCGGTAATGTTTAAAATGCGGAAACTAAGGTAAAGGCCGAGGCCAAGTAGCGCCCATAAGAGCCCCTGGCCGATGGCGGATGTGATTAGAGTCATTATTTAAATACCTCCCCGTGATCTTCGGCAGCCTTTTCGAAGGCCTTTGGTACCTTGAGGCCCAACTTATTAGCCTGCTTGAGGTTTAAGACTGGTTCCCCGTGACGAATGTATTCAATGGCGGTGGTTTCCGGCTTGGCCTTGCCCTTTAGAATGGCGACGACCACCTTGGCCCCTGCCACCCCGAGCTTGTACTGGTTGATACTGTAGGTGGCAACCCCGCCGTCTTTGACCATCGTGTCGGCCGCCGGGAAGACCGGCTTATTAGCGGCGTCGGCGTTTTTAACTAGCGTTTGCATCGCCCCGGCAATCGTGTTGTCGGTGGGCACGATGACGGCGTCAACTTCAGACAGCATTTGCTGGGAAACCTGGTCCAAGTCGTTGGAGTTAGCGATCGAATAGGACTTAAGGTTTAAGCCCATCTTCTTAGCCTGGGCGACGAATTGCTTGTGTTCCGATTCGGCTGACGGGTCCGAAGAAGTGTAGATGATCCCGAGGGTCTTGGCGTTTGGCATGAACTGGTGGACCAAGTGCAGTTGATCGGCGACCGGGGCCTGGTTGGAGATCCCGGTGATGTTGCCGCCCGGCTTTTTATCATTTTTAATCAGGCCGGCGCCCTTCGGATCGGTGACCGCCCCCAAGACGATCGGGATCTTCGTGGTGGCGTTGGCTAGGGCCTGGCTGGCTGGGGTGGTGATCCCAAACAGGACCGTGGAGTGGTCATTCACCAGCTTGGTGGCCATCGTCTTTAAGTTTGACTGGTCGCCCTGGGCGTTTTGGTATTCGATGGTGACGTTTTTGCCGTCCTTGTAGCCCTCCTTAGCTAGTTCGTCGACAAAGCCCTTGTAGATTTGGTCCAGGGCCGGGTGGTGCATCAGGGTTAAGACCCCGATTTTAGGCTTGCTGGTGGTGGTGAGGCTGCCCCCCTCCTTAAAGAAGGCGACCCCCAAAAAGGCCACGAGCAAGACGATCAGTGTGTACATCCGCTTCATTGATTTTTCTCCTTTCCAAAATAAAAGGGGTCCGCGTTTAACGGGCCCCTTTTGGGAAAAAAGAAACGCCCGTACGTGGATCCGTACGAGCGCCAAAGTATGCTTTGAAGCCGGTACAGATGCAATCTGAAAGATCCCAGGTTGCATCCGTAAACGGTCAACCTGAGTTACCGGCTTTGCCAGGCGTTATTCACTTGGATAAATGGGTTACTCATGTTGACCGCTCCTCTCGTTTGATTTGTAACCACTATACCGGAGTGGCGCTCAACCTGTCAACCAAAAATGAGAATAATTTAATTTGTTTGTTAGAAAGTGAGTGCGAACCAACCTTCTCGACAGGCCGTATGGCTAAGCTAGGACGGGGGTTAACGCAGAATGTGTTGTTCTCCGGCCTACTTAGGCACTAGGCCTGTGGTTGGTGAGCACGTTATCTGTGTAACCTGCGAGAATAGGGCCTGGGGAGATTTCTTCCATGTGCACGATTATTGGACTGGTTGGTTCGCACTTCCTATTAGTGTTACAATTAATTATTAGACTGAAAACGGGGGATTGATTTTCATGGCAGTACTAGACGTGTCCGGTTTGACGATGAGCTTCGCCGATAAAAAGCTCTACGATGACGCCAACTTCCAATTGGAACGCGGCGAACACATGGGGGTGGTCGGACAAAACGGGGCCGGCAAGTCGACTCTAATTAAGATCTTGATCGGCCAGCTCTTACCGGTCGCCGGGCGGGTCCAGTGGCAAAAAAACACCAAGATCGGCTATTTAGACCAGTACGTCGACATTCCGGCCGGGATGAACTTGATCGACTTCTTGCACACCGCCTTTGCCGACTTGTACGCCATCAACGACCAGATGAACCAACTCTACCAAGACTACGCCACGAAAATGGACGACCGGCTCTTGACCCGGGCCGGGCGCTTGCAAGAAGAACTCGACGCCCATAATTTCTACGGGCTGGAGACCGAAATCGAGCGGGTGATGGCCGGGTTGGGCTTAAACGAACTGGGCAAGGAGCACGTGGTTGCCGAGATGTCCGGGGGGCAGCGCTCTAAGATTATTTTGGCCAAGATGCTCTTGGAAAACCCGGACGTGATCCTTCTGGACGAACCGACCAACTACCTAGATACCGCCCACATTGAGTGGTTGATCGAGTACTTAAACGACTTCGCCGGGGCGGCGATGATCATTTCCCACGACTACGACTTCTTGGAACGGGTCACCAACACGATCGTCGACGTCTCCTTTGGCAAGATTACCAAGTACCGGGGCAGCTTTAAGCAGGCGATGCGCCAAAAAGAGGAGAAAAAGGCCCTCCAGGAGCGCGAGTACGAAAAACAACAGGAGGTCATCGATAAGGCCGAACACTTCATCAGGAAGAACAAGGCCGGTTCCAAGTCGACGATGGCTAAGTCGCGTGAAAAGATGCTGGCCCGGATGACCCGGATCGACCCGCCGGAGGATAACTTGAAGGCCTCCTTTAACTTCCCTTACGAAAACACCGGTTCGGCCAACGCCTTGCGGGTCGAAAACATCCAGGCTGGTTACGGCAAGCCACTCTTGGCGCCGGTTACCTTTTCGATGACCGGGGGCGAAAAGCTGCTCTTCTCCGGCTTTAACGGGGTCGGTAAGTCAACCTTGATTAAGACGATTTTGGGTAAGATCCCGGCGCTATCAGGGACCAGTACCTTCTCCCCGTCGGCGAAGATTAGCTACTTTGACCAGGACCTGATTTGGGATGACCCAACCAAGACGCCCCTACAAACGATTCAAGACCAGTTCCCGACCATGTTACCCAAGACGATTCGCCAGCGCTTAGCCAAGGCCGGCATCAACGCCGCCAACGCCCAAAAGCCAATGAACCTCTTGTCCGGGGGGGAACAGACCAAGGTCAAACTGGCCCTCTTGGAGCTGACGCCCAGCAACTTCTTGATCCTAGACGAGCCGACTAACCACCTCGACGACGAAACCAAGGAGGGGCTCAAGCGGGCCCTGCAAAATTTCCCGGGCAATTTAATTTTGGTTTCCCACGAGCAGTCCTTTACCAACGGCTGGCTGGATAAGGTCTTAAACGTCGAAAAATTAAGCCTTAAAAAATAGGGGTGCGCACTGTTAAACAAGAATTTAACCGCCAAGGAACCAGCCACGCCAATCCTTGGTATAATGGCCTTATACAAGGGGGGGACCACGATGACTGAACGAATTAAGATTTTTTCCCACAACGACTTGGATGGCTTTGGGGCGCCGTACCTGCTCCAAGCCGTTCAGGAGACCGTTTTTCCGGACACGACCTTTGACATTGATAACATCGGTGCCGGCCGGATCGACGAGTACTTTGACCACTGGTTGCACAGCCCGGAAGCCGGTAGCTTCACCGATGTGTACATCATGGACATGACGCCGGACTCCGAGCACACTTTCCAGGAACTAAACGCCAACTTCGCCAATCACTGGCTGATGTTTGACCACCACGAAAGCGAGGCCGAGGCCCGCCAGAAGCACGCCGCTAACGTGGTCACCCAAGCAGATGCGGACGTTAACCCGAGCGCGGCTAGCCTCGCTTGGGACTGGTTGACCACCCAGCCGCGGTTTGACCAGCTTAGTGCTGACCGGCGCCGCGACTTGGCCTACCTGATCGAGCTGATCCGGGCCTACGATACCTGGGACTGGCAAAACGACCCGAACATGAGCCAGGAGGTCCGGGTGGCCGCCGACGAGTTCGACCAGCTCTTCTGGTTCTACCCGCTCAGTCACTCGGCCGAGTTTGTCGAGCAGGTCTTTGCCCAGGGCTGGGAGCAGTACCGCCAGCAAAACGACCTGCTGGTCCAGACGCTGAATGACCGCCGAGACCACTACTTAAAGGGGCACTTAAAGGACCTGATGATCGAAGAAATCGCCGGTCACAAGTGGGGGATCGTCTACGCTAGCGACTACAAGTCCGAGATTGCCCACCGGCTGATGGAGGAAAACCCGGAGGTCGACGCGGCAATGGTCGTCGCCCCTACCAGTGTTTCCCTGCGGTCTAACGGCAAGGTCGACGTAGCTCAGTTTGCCGAGCAGTACTTCCGCGGTGGTGGCCACGTCGATGCCGCAGGCGGCCGCTTGGACGTTAACCTGATCCAAGTCGGAGAGCAAGCGGTGATCGACTTCGTCAAGGAAAAGATCGCCAACCAAGCAGAAGAAGCCAAGGAAGAAGAAACCACCCTCGCCGACAGCCTCGACCCGGAGCTGGCGGCTAAGATGGCGGCACTGTTTAAGAAGTGAGTGTGACCAACCTCCTCGACAGGTCGTATGACTAAGCTAGGACGGGGGGTAGTGCGGCACGCACTGTTCTCCGCCCGTACTTAGGCACTAGGCCTGTGGTTGGGAACACGTTATCTGTGTAATAGAAGTCAAAATCCCCAGTTAAGGAGTTCTTCCTTAGCTGGGGATTTATTTTTGCCTAAAATATAGCACCAACGGCCAGCCAATCAAGAGAATGATCATCCCGACCCAGACACCTGCCAGCCTAGCGCCCAAGAAATCGGGGCCAGACCAGTCTGGTGGGTGGAGAGGTTATAAAGCCCCACCCCCAGTAAGTAAAGCAAGCTGGGCAGGCCAAAGGCTTTGGCGAGTTTTTTAATCATTGGTGATCACAACCTTGGTGCCTTCCTTGATGTTTTCGTAGAACCACTTGGCGTCCGGCACGGATAAACGGACGCAACCGTGGGAGGCAGCCTTTTTACCGAGTTGTTTTGCTTCAGAAAGTTTGTAATTACCGGATTCATCGGTTGGGACGGAGTGGAAGAGATACTCACCGTGGTTTAACCAGGAAACCCAGTAATGGGCCCCTTCACCACTCTGTTGACTGTAAAAGTAAGTCCCCCGCTCAGCCTGGATGTAATAAGTCCCGGTTGGCGTATCGTTTTTACCGGTCCCGGTTGAGCAATACATCGTGTATAAGATCTTGCCGTTATCGATTAGGTAAACCCGCTGTTTCTTCTTGGAAACCTTGATCCATAGGTCGGGGTGGGCGTTGACGTCCGGGTAGGCGACCGTTTCCGATGACTTTTGCCAGTCAATTGGTGTCCGCATGACCGAACTAGTTTCTGATGTACTTGAAGAGCTGGCTTCGTTGGCGGTATCGACCCGGTGGTTACCCAAGAGGTTGGCAAACCCGATCGCCACGACTAAGGTGAGGGCAACGGCGAGCAGGCCGCGTTTTAATGAAGACCGCATTCTGATCCTCCTTTGATTTTCACTAATAGCTGGATTGTAGCACACTTTCACGAGCGGTGACCACCTTCCAGGTAATGGTAACCAAAGTTTAACCAAGTCGTAATCCCGACCGGTCGATCACTTAGTTAACGAAGTGACAATCTGAACGGTGATGAGTTCGGTATTAAATTAAATTTTTCTCATCGGATCCGTGACGGGGGTCAAGAAAGGGCAGAGGGGAGGCCCCGTTAATCAGAAATAGCGGTGGGGAACAAAGTGGTTGATCACGAAGAATATTAAATTATTCTAATTTTAATTAATAACTAAATCTAGTACAATCACAACCACAACATCTTGTGATTGGAGTGCAATGAATGGCTAAAGAAATCAATATCTTGTATATCTCGTTGAGTGGCAACACCCGAGATTTTGTGCGGCGCTTAACGGACTACTACCAAGACCTGGGGGTGGTGGTGAATTCGATTAACGTCCGTGAGAAACCGGACCGCCAAAAACTGACGGCGCCCTTCGTGACGATTTTGCCGGCCTTTTTAAACGGTGGCAACGGTCGCGATAACGGCTACAGCGAGATTCTATCACCGGCGCTGGGCCACTACCTCGCCTACGAAGGCAACTACCACCGCTGTTACGGGATCATCGGCAGCGGTAACCGTAACTTTAACCGCCAGTTCGCCCTGACGGCTAAGCAGTACGCCAAGCGGTTCGGTTTTCCCTACCTGACCGACTTTGAACTACGGGGCAGCGACAACGACATCACCCGGATCGGCCAACTGCTACTGGAACGGTCCCAGGCCTTTGAGGAGGAACAAGCATGACGGAAGAACGAACGGATCCACAATCCTATTTTTACTACAACAATCTAGTTAACATCCCGGAAAATGGCTCAATTGCCGTCCATTACGATCAGGACGCCTTAAAGGCCTACTTTAAAGACCACATCATTCCCCAAACGGTTCGCTTTCAAAGCCCCGCAAAACGGCGGGCGAAGCTGGTCGCTGACGACTACTTGGACGGGGCGGTTCTCGACCAGTACCCGGCGGAATTCATTGACCAATTAGAGGCCCGGGTGCGCGCCCACCACTTCCGCTTTAAGAGCTTCATGGGGGCTTACAAGTTTTACGCCCAGTACGCGATGAAGACCAACGACGGTAAGCGATTCCTGGAGGACTATAACGACCGGGTGGTGGCCAACGCCCTCTACTTGGCCCGCGGCGACCAACAGTTAGCCAAGGACCTGACCGACGAGTTGATTAATCAGCGCTACCAGCCGGCGACGCCCACCTTTTTAAACGCCGGTAAGAAGCGGCGCGGCCAGATGGTGTCGTGCTTTTTGATTGACGTCCAGGACTCGATGCTATCGATTGGTCGGGCGCTCAATTCGGCTCTCCAGCTGTCCCGGATTGGTGGCGGCGTTGGCGTCAACTTGTCGAACTTGCGGGCGGCTGGTGACCCGATTAAGAAGATCGAAAACGCCTCGTCTGGGGTCCTGCCGGTGATGAAGTTGTTAGAGGACGCCTTTTCTTATTCCAACCAGCTGGGGCAACGTAACGGCGCCGGGGTGGTTTATTTAAACGTCTTTCACCCTGATATCATGGCCTTTTTGGAGACCAAAAAGGAAAATGCCGACGAAAAGATCCGGGTCAAGACCCTCTCCTTGGGCCTGGTGGTGCCAGACAAGTACTACCAGTTGCTCAAGTCCAACGCCCCAATGTATTTATTTAGCCCCTACGACGTCGAGCGGGAACTCAAGACCCCCTTTTCCTACGTTGATTTGACCAAGGAGTACGACCGCCTGGTGGCCAACCCGCGGATCAAGAAGACGGCGATTTCAGCCCGCGAGCTGGAGCAAAAGATTTCCCGCCTCCAACAGGAATCGGGCTACCCCTACATCTTAAACATCGATCACGCCAATCGGGACAACCCGGTCGCCGGTAAGATCATCATGTCCAACCTCTGCAGCGAGATCCTCCAGCCCCAGGAACCGTCGACTTTGACGTCCGACCTGTCTTACGAAACGGTCGGCACCGATATTTCTTGCAACCTGGGCTCGACCAACATCGATAACATGCTGCAGGCCCCGGACTTTGGCCGTGCCGTTGAAGTGGCGGTGCGGGCGCTGACCAACGTCACTGACACCACCAACATTGAGGAGGTCCCTAGCATTGCTAAGGGCAACCGCCTCTACCACACGATCGGCCTGGGGGCGATGGGCCTCCACACCGCCCTGGCCCGCCGGCAGATTGAGTACGGCTCCCCGGAGGCACTCGAGTTTACCGAGGCCTACTTCTTAGCCCTGAATTACTACTCGCTTCTGGCCAGCCACCAGATTGCTAAGGAACGGGGCGAGACCTTCGCGGGTTTTAAAGACTCGCGTTACGCCGATGGTTCTTACTTTGACGACTACGTGACTAAGCCCTTCACCCTTAAGTTTGAAAAGAACCGGGCTGCTTTTTCAGGCGTTCACCTGCCGACGACGGCCGACTGGCAAGCCTTAAAAGAAGCGGTGCAAACGGATGGCTTGTACCACCGTAACCGGCTGGCGGTGGCGCCGAATGGCTCGATTTCTTACGTTAACGAAACTTCAGCCTCGCTGACGCCGATCACCCAACTGGTGGAACAGCGCCAGGAAAACAAGGTCGGTGCACTCTTTTATCCCGCCCCGTATCTTTCCAACGAGACTTTGCCTTATTACACGCCGGCTTACGACCTCGACCAGCGCAAGATCATTGACACCTACGCCGTGGCCCAAAAACACGTCGACCAGGGGATGAGCCTAACCCTGTTTATGCGCTCGACCTTGCCGACCGGCCTGTACGAGTGGAAAAAGCCTGACCAACCCAAGATGACGACGCGCGACCTAAACCGGCTGCGTAACTATGCCTGGACCAAGGGGATCAAGTCGCTGTACTACATTCGGACCTTTACCACCGACGACGAAATTCACACCGCCAACGAGTGTGAATCCTGCATGATTTAAGGAGGAAGCAATGGATTACTTGTACTACAAGGCAATTAACTGGGACGAACAAGAAGACCAGGTCGACCAAGCCACCTGGTTAAAGTTAACCAATAACTTCTGGTTGGACACCCGGGTGCCGATTACCGACGATCAACCTAGCTGGCACGCCCTGACGGCGCAGCAACAAGCCCAAGTGGGGCACGCCCTAGCCGGCCGGGCCCTCTTGAGCGCCTTCCAGTCCGAACTGGGGGCGCCGAGCCTACGGGCGGGACGGCGGACCCAACAAGAAGAGGCGGTCTTAAACTTGATCACCTTCATGGAGTCGGTCCACACCAAGGCGGTGACGACGATCTTCCGCCGCTTGACCGATGAAGAAACCACCGCTGCTTATTACGCTTGGGCTGACGGTCAGGCACCTCTTCAAGCGGCGCTGATCGACTTAACGAAGGGAATTGAAGGAGACGACCTAATGCGCCGCGGCCTCTTTTTGATCGCCGACACGGTCCTGTGTGCCGGTTTTGACTGGGCGGTCCTGACCCAGCCGGCCCTGGCCCAAACTAACCAAATGCTGAAAAATATTTTGACCGGGAACCTGATCTTTCGTGATTACCTGGCTTACAAATTCCGCCAGGGGATAGCTGAGCTGCCCTTTGCGAAACAAGAGGCCCTGGTAGCGCAACTAACGAAGGGTGCCCAATCGTTAATCAAGCTCGCCCACCAGCAAAACGAGGCCCTGTTAGAAGACGCCGGGGCGGCTAACGACTTGGTTGACTTCCAGTGGCGGATGCTCTTAGTGGCCCTTGGCCTGGGTGAACAACCAGCCGAAAGTGGCCCGGTAGCCCACCAAATCGATCAACTGGCAAATCAAGCTCAGGAAACGGTGGTGGTTGAAACGATCAAAGACGCCGACGCCACCGAGTTCATGAGCGATGACGATTACGATTTTTAGGAGGAGACAATGGCTTATACAAGCGTAAATTGGAACGTCGAAGAAGACGAATTTGACGAATACGTCTGGGACAAGGCAACCGCCCAGTTCTGGCTGGACACCCGGGTGCCGGTTTCAAACGACCGCGGCGATTGGCGAACCCTAACCGACAGTGAAAAGGGGGTCATCAATAAGGTCGTCGGGGGCTTGGCCTTGCTTGATACCCTGCAGTCAGAAGAGGGGGTCAACGTGATGCGAGAGGACGCCCGGACCCGCAAGGAAGTTGGCGTGATCAACGATTTCTTGATGATGGAATCGATCCACGCCAAGAGTTACGGGACGATCCTGAGCACTTTAAACGATCAAAAGACGATTGACGATACCTTTCACTGGATGAATAATGATCCGCGGATGCAATACAAGGTTCGTCGCATTAACGAGATTTACCAAAATGGCAATAACCTAGAAAAAAAGGTTGCTTCGGTCTTTTTGGAGGGGATCTTGTATTATTCCAACTTCTTCACCCCGCTGTGGTACCGGGGTAACAACAAGTTGGCCAACCTTTCAGAGGTCATCAAGTTGGTGATCAGAGACGAATCGGTCCACGGTACCTACCTGGGTTACAAGTTCCAACAGGCCTTTGCCGAACTGACCCCGGATGAGCAAACCCGCTTCCGGGCCTGGATGGATGACCTCTTAGCTGACCTGTTGGAAAACGAGTTCGCCTTTACCGAGGTCGTTTACGCTCCCATTCAGATGGTCGAGGATGTCAAACAGTTCGTCCGCTACAACGCCAATAAGGCGATGAACAACATGGGCTTTGCCGCCATCTTTAACCACGCCGCCATTGAAGACATTAACCCGATCGTGATGAACGGGATCTCGACGGAGACGGCCAACCATGACTTCTTCTCCCAGGTTGGGGCCGGCTACTTGATGGGCAACGCCGAGGCGATGTCCGATGAGGATTATGATTTTTAGGAAGTGTGACCCAACCGATAAACAAAAAAGCACCCCACGGGGTGCTTTTTTGTTACTGGGGTTGAGAAATCCTTCCCAATCCCTAATTTGATTTTTGCCTATTCCACAGATAACGTGCTCCCAACCACAGGCCTAGTACCTAAGTCTGGCCGCAGAACATCGCTGACGCGCTAACCTGCGTCCTATCCTTAGTCATACAGCCTGTCGAGGAGGTTGGGTCGTACTTCTTATTTACTTAACCGGTAGTCTGCCTGATCGGTACCACCCGGTTCGTAGGCCCGCATCCCCATCGCCGCCCGGTAGAGGGCCCGTTCAAAGGACTGGACGGAAAATGAGGAGGTATTGGTAAACGGCAGGTCGTACTTCTTGGCAATCTCGGCGGCCGACCAGGAGGTGGCGTGCTTGCTGTAGGCGGCGATCATCACAATCAGGTCGACGCCCTTAAGTTGGCGTTCCATCAGGCGCTTTTTGGGAATAAAGCTATCCACAATCCGTGGCTTACCGTTGTAACGCTTGACGATCCGTTCAAAGAGGACGTGGTTTTGCCCGCGCCCCACGATGATGGCGACCTTTTTCCCCTTCAGGTCCAGGTCGTAAGTCGGCTTGGCCGCTGGTTTGGGCTTGGCAACTTGTTTTGGCGCCGGTTTTGCCTGCCGGATTTGACTGGCGATCGTTGGCTTGGCACTAGCTTCGACCGGGTAGTGCCAACGGATGTGGGGTTCAAAGGGGTTAACGTCGGCGGGTTGCCCCGTGTACCAGGCTAGTTCAACGATGGAGCCTTCGTTGATCTCCATCCGTTCGATACTAAGCGTTTCCACTTGGTAACTCGTCTGTTGGCCATTGATGACGAGGGGAGCGCCGCTAACGTTTTGGCGGACGACCAGTTGGCCCGGACCCAGCTTTTCGACCTTCCCGTACCCGAAGGTGGCAATGGTAGAAGCCGGCACGTCCTTAGCGTGCCCCACCACCTTCTTGATTAGTAGGGTGCCGTCGCGGTGGCCGGGTGTGGCGACCACTTCGTCACCGTGTTGAATGCCAAACTGGCGGACAAGCGGTTCGGTGATGTGTTCGATATCTTGGTGATCGGCGTCCATCAGCATGGCCCCATTCAGTTGCCGCCGTACGAGGTAGTGGTGGGCCTTTAAGCGTGGTCGCTTAGCCGCCTGGCGTTCCTCTTTGGCGACTGAAGCGGCAAACAGTTCCGCAAAGCTGGGTTCTGCCGGGGCGGACTTGGCGGCCGGTGAAGGAGTCGCTGGCGCCGTTGAGGCAGGCTTGGCTGGCGCTGGGCTTACCGGCGCCTCGTTAACTGCGGTGTTGTCCGTTTTAGCTGGGGTGGCTTCCTTAACTTCCGGCGCGTCTGTTGGCTCCGCCGTTGGTGCCTGCTCCTTGACCAAGTTGGTGATGGCGCCGTGCAGGCTGGCGGTCACCTTTTTGAGCCGCTTTAAATGGCTCTTAGCCAGGCCTAGTTCGCCGGCCAGGGCTTCCTGGTCTTCTTTGCTCAGGTCGTCAATTAGGGCGGTGAGCCGTTTTTCCACCGGATCAAAGTCCACCGTGGCCAGGGGATCTTTGACCAGCTGGTTTAGGCAGCCGTCAAAATCCAGGATCAGGTTTTTGATGGTTTGGTGGGCGCTGAACTGTTCGCCACTGTATTTGACTGGTTCAAGGTCGTCTTGACCCGTGGGTTGGTTTAACGATGGGGCTGGGGTGGCCTCTGGTTCCGGCGTCACGGCAACTGGTTCCGGCGCCGCTTCTGGCTGGTCCTCCTCAACTGGGGTAACGTTAGCCTCCGGTGGCGTGGCGACCGTTTCTGTTGCCGGAGCACTAGCGTCTGCGGTAGTTTTCGTGAGTGTTTGTTCAATCAGGTTCGCCAGCGCGCGCAAGGCGGCTGGTCCGTTGGTTAGCTCGGGGGCTTGGCTCCCAAAGCTGTTCAGGACGGTTTGTAAGTCCTGGCGGTAATCGTACATTTTAAATCCTCCCGTGGTTTGATTAACCGGCGTATATCCCCAATGCACGGCTAATCAAACGAAAAATTAATCAATAGTTTCGTACCTTCTATCTTACCGGACTTTGGGGGTGATGAAAAGGGAAGTGCTCCCCAACCTAGTGAAAACAAAAAGGCTGGGAGCAGGTAACGGCTCTCAACCTTTTTGAATGTTACAGAGATAACGTGCTCCCCAACCGCAGGCCTAGTGGCTAAGTCTGGCCGGAGAACGACGCCAGGGAGGGCGTCAACCCCCGTCCTATCCTTAGCCTACGGCCTGCTTTACGGTTGGGTCGCACTTCTTTTTATAAATCCAACAACTGTTCAGGGGAAGTCAGCATGAAGTCGGCGTCGGCCAGCTTATCCTTATCGCCGGAGCCGTACAAAGCGGCGGCAAACTTGATCCCGGCGGCGTGGGCGGCTAGCAGGTCGTTAACCGTGTCACCGACGTAAACGGCTTCGCTTAAGTCGGTGTTACCCAGGCGCTTTAAGGCGACTTGGATCATGTCCGGGGCCGGCTTACCGTGTTTGACGTCATCAAAGGTGACCGCCGTCTTGAAGTTCTTGGCAAAGGCAAACTTAGCGGCGATGTGTTCTTGGTATTCGGCGCCTAACTTAGAAGTCGCCACGGCTAGGGACGTTCCCGGCCGGTTGGCTAACTTGGCCAGCGTGTCTTCTACGCCCGGGAAGATCGTCGTCCGGTCCTCGCGTTCGTAAGAGAGCTTGAACCAGTCGGCTAAAATTGCCTCGTGCTGGTCTTCCGGGATCTGGGAGATGACCAGGGCGTCCTTACCGGTGATTCCAAAGAGGTCGTGCTTCATGCGTTCGGCCTCTTCTGGCGAGTAGGTGTAACCGTACTTGGCCAAGACGTCAATCATGGCCGGCATGTACATTTCGTAGGTGTTGATCAGGGTGCCGTCAACGTCGAAGATGAAGTTTTTCATTGCTGTTCCCCCAAATGGTGTTTACTTGTTAAAGGTGCCCGCTTCGACCTGGCGAATGAAGTCGGCCAGGTGCTTGTAGTAGACATCCGGGTTGTCGATCATGTGGTGGTGGCCACCGTTTGGCGTGGTGACCAGCTTGGAGTTTGGAATCAGGCTGGCCATCGTTTCGGCCGTTTGCAGTGGCATCGTTTCGTGTTCCCCAAAGGTTAACAGGGTTGGCACGGTGATCTTTGGTAATTGGTCGCGGAAGTGCCAGTCCTTGAGCTTACCGGTAATGACGAATTCGTTGTCCCCTTGGAAGGCGTTATAAACGGCGGTACCGCCCAAATCCTTGACGTGGTACAGGCGGGACGGTTGCTTACGGTCAACGAAGTTTTCGTTTAAGACCTGGACGTCTTGTTGGTAGCGGTCGTTGTCGTAGTCGTTGTTTTCTTCGCACTTCTTCATGAAGACGACTTCTTCGGCCGGCAGGACTTCTTCGCGGCATTGGTTAACGTGGGCAACGTATTCGTCGATTTCGTCAACCATGGAGGAGATGATGGCTCCCTTCAAGTGGTCGCCGTACTTAACCGCGTACTCTTGGACTAAGAGCCCACCCCAGCTTTGGCCGATCAAGTAGAAGTTGTCGATGCCTAGCTTTTGGCGGACTTCTTCGACTTCATCCAAGAAGTATTCGTAGGTCAAGTACTTGTCGGCGATCGCCGGGTTTTGGTAGTCCGGTTGGTCGGAGTACAGGGAGCCCAGTTGGTCGTACATGTGGACCTGGACATTTAAGCCCTGCTTTTGCAGTTGGGCCGCCGTGTCTTCCCAGTATTCGTGGTTACCACCGGGGCCACCGTGCAGGGCCAAGAGGTGGATGGTACCTTCCCCTTGGGTGTTGGTCCACAGGTGGTAGCCGTTATCAAGCGTCAAAATCGTTGTGCCTTGTTTCAAAATTTTCAACTCCCATTCTCTTTGCGTCATCAACTAACGGTTTCCATTGTACCGCAAATTTTAATTAATATTAGCCGGAAATCCCGTGACTTTAGTCATGGGATGGATAGGCCACTATTGAGCCCCTTTATGGGGCTTTTTGTTTGTTTCTGTATATTTTTGGTTATTGATATATTTCTCGACAACTTCTTTGCTCATATTGCCCAATGTACTCATATAGTAACTCGGCGACCAAAGATGACCGCCCCAATATTGGCTACATCGTATTTCTGGATGATTCTGTAAAAAAATATAGGCACTACGTCCTTTGAGCGCCTTAATGGCACTAGCCGGAGCTTTGCTTGGCGGAAAACTGATCAGCATATGAATGTGATCCGGCATGACTTCCATCTTTTCGATTACGATGTCATTGTCATCTGCAACTTGCTGCAAGATAGCTTTCATTTCGTTAGATAAGACCTCGGTTGTAAAAGTCTGATTGCGATACTTAGTTACCCAGATCAAATGATAATGGAAATTATAGATATAACGACGAGTATAAATGGCATCTTTGATTTTTTCTTTAGTCATAATATGCTCTCCTTTGTTAATACATTGACATCATGATATAATGTTATCATGTCAATAAAGGAGGTGAAATCAAATGAAGTCAATGGCAAAAATGGAATATCATTATGGCCTAAAAATGCGCTGCTATCCTAGTGACCAACAAAAGCAGTTGATTAAAATCAACAGTGACGCTAGTCGCTTTATCTATAACGAAATGGTTGCGATCAATAAGGAACTGATGCAGCTTCGCAGAGTTAAGCTACCGATTGACATAGTTCAGGATCGTATTAAGCAACTAACTATGCGCCAAAACGCTAAGCAAATGTCTAATCACTATCAATTCTTAGAAGATAAACGAATTGATAGTTTGACGAAAGCTAATGCCATTCAGAACTATCGAAAAGCTTGGAATGCTTTTCGGAAGGTTCACGCCACTGGCGTTCCCAAATTTCATCGAAAGAGTTATCACTGGCGGTATCAAACCAATTGTCAATACCCGGGGCAAAAAACTGCGTTGCTAACTAACGGTACAGTCTGTTTTCTAGATAATAGTCATGTCAAAGTACCTAAAATAGGACTGTTACGTGTTGCCGGTTCGCAAGCACGGCTTTTGAAAAGAATATGCGAGACTAGAATTGGTACCGTGACGTTGACTAAAGATTCAGCGGATCGCTTCTTTTTATCAATGCAGTTAGCTTCAGATGAATCTTTTGTTAAAGTGTCCAAAGCTACTCATGGACATGTTGGAATTGATCTTAATACTGATAACTTCTTAACCGACAGTGAAGGCAACATAGTTCCTAATCCACGATATTACCGCACTATTAAAGGCAAATTAGCCAAAGAACAGCGCATTTTATCTAGACGGCAACAACGTGCAAAAAAAGAACATCGTTCTTTACGAGATAGTAAAAATTATCAAAAACAGCGCTTGTTAGTCGCTAAACTCCATGCCAAGGTAATGAACCAAAGGCATAATTTTCTCCAACAAATTTCTACCGCATTAATCAAGAACCACGATTTAGTAGTAGCCGAGGAGTTGCGTAGCAAGAATTTGCTTAAAAATCATGCTTTGGCACTTAGTATTTCTGACGTTGGCTGGCGAACATTTCTTGGCATGTTGGCTTATAAAGCAAAGCTTTATGGGCGTCAATTTATCACAATCAACCCAAGAAATACTACCCAAACATGTCGCGATTGTGGCTTTGTAATGGGCACTAATGGGACGGACAAACTAACATTAGATGATAGAAACTGGACTTGTCCTAACTGTGGTATTCACCATATTCGTGACTGGAACGCAGCTAAAAACATTCTTGATAAGGGAATAGCTAAACTAGCCTAGCTTATCTGTCCCTATGGCAACCTGGGGACATAAAAGGCGTTGGTAATTAGACGACCGCTGTTTGATTACAATTTCAGTTGGTCAAATAAGTTGTCCCTATCTACGCAAATTGTGGTTCGAAATCCGTGATGATATTCGGCTCACAAGCCACTGACTTTAGTCAGTGGTGGTTGACGCAGTTGAAAACGGTCGCTAGGCAAAGTCGGCTGGGAGTCGGAGTTCGACCGTGGCCGGGTCGATCGTGTAGGTGGCCTTTTCGTTGCCCCGCACCGTCATCAAGTAGTCGGTGGCAAAGAGGATTAACTCCAGCTGGTGGCCGTCCTCTAAGTGGTGGTAGACCGGCTGTAAGGGCAGGGTTAGGGTGACGGTTTGGTTTGGTTGGTAGTCGTCCGGTTTGGCGAGGCTGTGGCGGTTTTGCAGGTTAAGGTGGCCGTAGGAGATGACGTGGTAGTCGCTCGGCTCCTTTTCCAACTTGAACTCGCGCAGGTCATCGTACTTCCATTGGTAGCCCAGCGGAATGGCGTTTTTGCCCAACAGGACCGGGTTCTTGGTCAAGCGCCGAGCGGTCCCGCGGTCAACTAGGTACGCCGATAAGAGGCCGTGGTCGAGGTTGGTGGCCACGTCAACGGTCAGCTGCGGGGTACCGCGTAAAACCAGGTCGCCGGCCATTACCTCGGTGGCAAAGTGGGCCGAAAACTGGCCGTCGTCGTTTAACAGGGCGGTTTGCCACTTGGCCGGGTGGGCGCACCAGTCTTGGTAGGTGGCGTCTGCTTGGTGGTCGTTAAAGGTGATGGGGCTGGCTGAAGTAGCAGCGCCCTTCACCAGTTGGTGGTCGGCCACGTGGTAGGTAAAGTTCATCCGGCCGTCCCATGCCTGAGCGACTTGCCAGTTGTCTTCTTGGCGGTTGTCTTCGAAGAGCACCCGCGGTAAGACTTGATCGGCGTCGTTTTTGACACCCCACAGCTTATCGGCCAGCCACAGGTTAACCATTTCGCTAAAGTCCAGGGAGGCAAAGGCATTGATGTAGATGTGTTGACCCTGGTGAAGGATCAGGTGGGCCGGGTGGTCGGCCGCCTTTAAGTAGTCGTCTAAGGCCTTAACGTGGACCGGCTTGACGTTGGTGTCGTTTAGGCCGTGGACCATCATCACGGCCGCCTTAATGCCGGAGAAGTGGGGGTGGTAATTGCGCCGGGCCCAAAAGTCGTTGTAGTTACCACTTGCCCGGTCTTGGGCGGCGGTCATTTGCTGGAGGTACTTTTGGTTGGTGCTTTCGATGTGTTGGTAGTCGGCGGCGGACTTGGTGCGGCTGAAGGTTTCGGCCGCTAAGACGTCGGCGTCTTCGCCCTGGAAGCCGCCCGGGGCCACCACCAGGCCGCCCTCGCGGTAGTAGTCGTACCAAGAGGAGATGGCGGCTTCTGAAATGATCGCATCGAGCCCCGCGACCCCGGTGGTGGCGACCGCCGTCGCCAAGGTTCCCAGGTAGGAACGCCCGGTCATCGCCACGTGTCCGTTGGACCAGTCGGCGACCACGCTCTGGTTGCTGGTTCGGTCGCTAAAGGCCACCCGGTCGCCGTGAAGCCACTCGACGACCGCCTTCATCGCCTCGGTTTGTTCCGGCGAGCCACAGGTCTGCAGGCCGTCGGAGTCCTTGGTCCCGATTCCGGCCGAGTAAACGACGGCGTAGCCACGGGTGGCCAGGTAGTCGTTTAAGGTGTATGACGGGGTGGCCGCAAAGCTTTCGCTCGCCGGCCCGACTCCCTGGATGTCGCGGTGCTGGGCGGGAGTCGGGAAGGTTGCTTCGGCCGGGCTGTCGGCGTCAGGATCCTTGTGGGTGAGGGGCACGTTAACGTCGTGGGTGATCTTTTCGCCCCACTCGTCGTTGGTGCCCTGGTTGTACGGACTCGCGGTAAAGAGAACCGGGACCTTGAGCCCCTGGTTGGAATCAGCCGGGCGGATTACCTCGGCCTTAACTAGGTCGGCCTTCCCATCGAAGTCGGTGTCGAGGTCGGTTTGGACGTAAACGACCTCGTGGATGAAGCGGTGGGGGTTAAAGGAGGCGACTGGTTTACCGTTGAAAAAGATCGGCTTTTGGCTGGCCGGCAGGTGGTAGGTCCAGGTGAGCATCCCCTGGCTGGTCAGCTTGTCGAGCAGGCTGATCCCGTTTTTGGTCCGGGTCAACAAGAGCAGGTAGAAGGAATCGATCACCGCTGCTTGGTCCCATTCCTCGTGGTAGTGGTGGGGAAGGTTGCTACGCTTGATCCCCAGCAGGGGGTATTCGAGCGGGAAGTCGACGGCGACTTCAAAGTCGAGCAGCTGGAGGGCCAGCAGGTAGAACACGGCGTCGGTTGGTTGCTCGTCTTCTTTAAACCAGTCGTAGGCGTTGGTGGTTGGCGTGGCCAGGAGGCTCTTTAACCAGGCGGCCCGGCCGGCGTCACTGGTGGTTTCCAGGTGGGTTCGCAAAAGGAGGGCCAACAGGAGCTGGCTGGCCGAGAGGTTTTCGTCGCCGTCCATTAGCAGGTGGAGGGCCTTTAATTCGTGACGGCGGGTGGCGTCGTCGGTTTGAATCAGTGAGAATTGGTTGACTTTCACAATGAACACCCTTTCAAAATTGGCAATTTGTATCATTATAACGCAATCAACAGCGAGAAGTGGCAAGTTAGCCGTGTAGCGGGTGAGGAGCAAAAACAAGACAGGGCAAATGTTTAGATTTGCGTAATATGGAAGTGCGACCCAACCTATCAAGCAGGCCGTGGGCTAAGGATAGGACACAGGTTATCGCGGAACGCGGTGTTCTGTGGCCGGACTTAGCCACTAGGCCTGCGGTTGGGGAGCACGTTATCTTAGGAAGTGCGACCAACCTCCTTGACAGGCCGTATGACTAAGCTAGGGCAAGGGTTGCCGCCTAGGTGGTGTTCTTTGCCCGGACTTAGCCACTAGGCCTGCGGTTGGGGAGCACGTTATCTGTCTAATCTTCTGAAGATACAACAAGAGCCTGAGAGAAAATCGCGTTTCCTCTCAGGCTCTCTTGCTGTGTTCGTTAGTATTATCTAGCTATTATGGGGAGCACTTAACTATTTAATCATGCGCCAACTTGCTGTGGCGGTAACCGTAGCTAAAGTAAAGAATAATCCCAATCACAAACCAGATGCCGGCGCCAATAAAGGTTTGAACCGACAAGAGGGCGATCATAACCAAGCAGGCGATCCCAGACAGGATTGGTAAGACTGGGAACCACGGCACTTGGAAGCCCCCCTTGTTCCCGATGTCCTTGCGCTTGCGCAGCGGGATGATCCCAAAGGAAACGAAGGTGAAGGCCAGCAGGGTCCCAATGTTAACCAAGCTAGTCAGTTGGTCTAAGGAAATCAGTCCCCCCATGGCGGCGATGATGACGGCCACGATCCAAAGGGCGGCTTGTGGCGTGGAACTGTGTTCATCAAGCTTGCTCAAGAACTTTGGCAAGAGCCCGTCACGCCCGATGGAGTAAACCAGTCGTGAGGAGGAGTAGGTCATCGTCACCATCATGGTGAACATCCCGACCAAGGCCCCAATCGATAAGAGGTCGGCGATCCAACCCTGGTTAACGGCCTTTAAGGCAAAGGCGACCGGGTTGGCAACGTCTAACTTGGTGTACGGAACCATCCCGGTTAAGACCACGGAGACCCCCATGTAAAGGATCGTGGCGATTACCAAGGTGCCGATGATCCCCAGTGGCATGTTCTTCTTAGGGTTCTTAACTTCGGCGGCCGAGGAAGAAATGGCGTCAAAGCCCAGGAAGGCGAAGAAGACGGTCGTCGCCCCGTGCATCACCCCACCCATCTTAAATGGTAAGAAGGGGTGGTAGTTGGCCGGCTTGATGAAGAACAACCCGACCCCGATGAAGACCAGGATAATCAAGATCTTGATCATCACGGCGACGTTGTTGATCCGCATCGAAGACCGCATCCCCCGCGATAAGATCAGGGTGACGATCAAGACGATGGCCACGGCGACGATGTTGATGTAGGTACCGTGGGCCGGATCAAAGGGCCCAGAAAGGGCGGTCGGGATGTTAATCCCAAACGAGGCGAGTAGGGAATTAAAGTAGGCCGCCCACCCGGTTGATACCGAGGCGACCGCCAACATGTATTCCAAAATCAAGGCCCAGCCCAAAACCCAACCGATGAACTCCCCAAACACAACGTTACCGTAAGAGTAGGCACTCCCGGCAACCGGAAGGGCCGAGGAGAATTCGGCGTAACACATGGCTGCCAACGCACAGACGATGGCGGCCATTAAAAAGGACAGGGTCACCCCCGGCCCGGCATCATTGGCTGCTACCGTGCCGGGAAGGATAAAGATCCCGGTCCCGATCACTGCCCCGATCCCGAGGGTCATCAGGTCGAAGGCAGTCAGTGACTTCACGAACTTTTGGTCGGCCCCCAAATAGGTTTGAAGGCTCTCCTTTCGCATTATCTTCAGACTCATAATCGCTAACCACCTTTGCTATAATTTATGATAAAGTCTACTTAAACATGATAGAGAACATATTATTAAAAGTCAATTAAATTTTAATGAGGTGAGTTTTGTGGCAATTGAAGTAACCGCCGGCGCCGTCGTTTACCGGCATGGCCAAGCAGGAATCGAGTACCTTCTCTTACAAAGCATGAACAAGGGCAACTTCTGGGGTTTTCCCAAGGGACACGTGGAAGCGGGCGAAAGCCTAGTCGAAACGACGACCCGCGAAATTAAGGAGGAAATCAGCCTCCAAGTCGCCGTCGACACCAGCTTTTCGGTTTACACCGAATACGACCTGCCCAACGGTAACCGCAAGCAGATGACCCTGTACTTAGCCGACTTTGATCAAGCGGCCGGCCTCCACTTGCAGGCCGAAGAAATTAAAAACGCCGGCTGGTTTGATTACCAAACGGCGCGGCAAAGGCTGACCTACGATAACTTAAAGGACCTGCTTGACCAGGTCAACGCTCACCTGGAGGAAGCATAATGGCGGGAACAACTAAGCCCGTCTTTGTGATCACCGGGGCGGCCGGGAGCGGCAAGACAACCGTGGCCAAGTACCTAAAGGATACCTACCAAATGGCTAAGGTGATCACCCACACCACCCGTGCCCCGCGGCCGGGTGAAGTTGATGGAGTCGATTACTACTTTGAAAGCCCCACGTCAATTAAGGACCGCCACTTGCTGGAACGGGTCGAGTACGATGGCCACCTCTACGGCTCTTCTTACGAGGGGCTAGAGGCCGGCTGGGCCAAGCACCCGGCCGACGTGATCGTCTTGGATACCGCCGGCGCTTTGACCTACCACCAGGCCCTGGGGGACCAAGCGGTGGTGATCTTTTTGACCGTTAGCAATCCGCAAACCCTAGCCAAGCGAATCAAGGAGCGGGGCGACCAGTTGGATGCCGTGAAGTCACGCCTGACGTCTAACGAGTACCGCCGCGATCAATCGCTACCGGACTACTTGAAGGGGATTGCCCACGTGATCGTCAATGACGACTGGGCCCAGACCACGCAAAGCCTGGACGCATTAGTCGCCCAGGTCGCCCCCGGGGTGGTACAATCAAGCTAGTTTCAAAAACGTAATCATTACTAAAAAAGGTGGGATAACCGTGGATAAACTCATTACCCAAGCCGAAACGATCATCAAAAATCACCAGTTGCGTTTAACCAAGCAACGCCGCTCCCTGATTGATTTGCTGGTTCACCAGCCGGACCACTACCTAGACATCACAATGGTGGACCGCTTGATGCGGGACATGTACCCCGGGATCTCCCACAACACGATCTACCGCAACCTCGAGGAATTTGAGGAAATTGGCCTGGTGGAAATCACCCAGCGGAGCAACTGCAAGGCGGTGAAGTTTTCTTGTGAGGACGGGGCCCACCAGCACCACCACCACTTTATCTGTCAAAAGTGCGGCCGGGTCCAAGAGATTCAGATGCCTAAGTGGCCGACCAATTTTTATGAACAACAGTTGCCGGGGGTCCAAATCACCGGCCACTCCTTTGAGCTCTACGGTCTTTGCGCCCAGTGCGCTAAGGAAGCCGGGTCAAAATAAATTCACGGGAATATAAGAATCTTTTAAACGTTACGAATCGCCGGCTAGTGTATAATTTGTAATGCTAATTTGTAATGCTAAAAAGGGGGATGAGAACGAAATGCCATTAAACACACCACCATTTATTACACCGTTTGCCCTGGTGTCGGTGGTCCTCGCCTTGGGGGCGACCAACGTGGTGGTCAACAAGACGACCAACACCAATAACGGAGCGGTGGTAGTTTCTTCGGGTTCCCGCTCGACGTCAACGAACTCCGGGCCAGCCAATAGCGCAAGCAAGCCGAGCGATGACGGCAGTGATAAGGATAGTAGTCAAACGCCGGGGAACACGACCGATTCTTCGTCGGCTAACAAGACCAACACGACTAACAACACGACCACCAATAATAACGACACGACGGCTAATGACGGCGGGAGCACCACTAGCTCGTCCACTAAGAGCACGGGAACCACCAACACCCCCAATTCTTCGTCGTCAACCAACAACACCAAGAACAATAACACCACAACGGGGGCGACCACCAATAACACGGCGGGAACCACCACGACAACCACTAACTAAGGAGGGGCGCCATGTTTTCATTACTGGACATGATCAATGGGTCGCTGGGTTACTTTAACCTCAGCGTCAAGATTAAAAACCGGATTTACGTGGGCCTGGCCTTTTTTGGTGACCTGTACCTGATCTACGTCACCTTCATGCTCCTAAAGAACCAGTCCTGGCTGCGGGGCTTTTTGTACTTCTTGGCCGTGGTGGGGGTAACTTACTACCTCTACTTGAACGCCGTTTATTATTTCCTGGGAAAAACCTCGCGTTTTGACTTCCTGTCGCCTTGGCTATCTAAGTTGACCGGGACGACGCGTGAGACCCCCGAAGAAAAGGAGCGTCAGCGGCTCGAAAAGCTGGCCGCCCTGCAAAAGCAAGCAATGGGGGCGTCCAACGGGTTATTCACTGGTGAAGACGTGATCCAAGCCGAGGTCGAAATCGATTCCCGCGAGCAAGAAAACCTCCGCAAGGTGGTCGACCACCTAGTCGCAGAAGGGGTCCTACTCGCCGACTACAACGGCCTGGACGACGACGGGATTATCACCCAGTACCAAGAAACCGGCCAGCCGGTCGACGCCTTAAACGTTGGCCAGCAGCCACCTTACTTTGAACTGGTTCACGATCCTTTGGGCCACCGCTTGGAGATTTACATGGGGCTAAACCAGATGGAAAAACGGCCGGTCGGCCACATCAAGCGGGTCGGCTTGACCGACGTTCACACCGCCCACGACCAGTTTGACCTCTACTTGGCCAGCCTCTACGTCACCGGGGGGCCACGCAAGATCCCGGGTCGGCGGGGTTCAACGATCCTGACCGATGGCGACTTTGGCCTGGTTGCCCAAGTGGCCTACCGGGACCGCCAGGGTCAAACTGATAGTTCAACCACGACGGGCGCACCAACCCAGCCGCTGGGGGCCCGGGAACGGGCCCGGCGCCGCCATTAACCAATCAAAAAAAGCACCCCGCGGGGTGCTTTTTTTGATTGGTGGCTAAGTACGGGCAAAGAACGCCGCCTGGGGCGCCAACCATTTGCCCTAGCTTAGCCCACGGCCTGCCAATGGCTGGTCCGCACTTCCATAACGTGCTTCCAACCACGTGCCTAGTGCCTAAGCAGGCTGAAGAACGATGCGTACCGCATCAACCTTCACCCAAGCTTAGTCATACGGCCCGTCGAGAAGGTTGGTCGCACTTCCACCTTAGTACTTCACCACGTACTGCAGTTGGTAGTGTTGAGGCTTACCCGGGCGCAGGACCGTGTCGCCAAAGGCCGGGTTGTTAATGGCGTCGGGGAGGGTTTGACCTTCCAGGGCCATGGCCATCCACGGTTGAGCGGGGTGGTCGAGGTCCTTGACGTCATTGTCCAAGCCGTTGGCCGTGTACATGATCATGGCGTTACGGTCGGAGTAGATCTTAACTTCACGCCCGGTAGCCGGGTCGTTCATGATGGCGACCGGCATGTGGTCCAGGGTATTGCTTGGTTCCACCACGAAGTAGTCGTCAAAGCCGCCCTCAACGGTTTGGGCCTTCATTTGGGCCAAGGCGTCGCCCATCCGGGTAGCAGTGGCGAAGTCGTACGGGGTGCCCTCGTTAACCAGCTTTTCGCCGGTCGGGATCTTACCTTCGTCCACGGCCAGGTGGTGTTTGGAGTTTAAGGTCAGCTTGATGTTTTCGATCGTGTCGTCGTCGCTGATGTTCCAGTAGGTGTGGTTGGTCGGGTTAAACAGGGTTGGTTGATCGCTAGAAGCGAAGAAGTCGATCGTCAAACTGTTGTCCTTGTGGAGGGTGTAGACGATCCTGGCGTTTTCGGTCCCCGGGAAGGTGTCCATTTCCTCGGTGAAGGTCTTGGTGAAGATCACTTGAAGTTGGTCGTCGACTTGGTCGGTCACGGCGTCCCAAATTTGGTCCTTAAACCCGTGGGAACCCCCGTGGATGTTGTTGTTCCCCTCATTTTGTTCAACTTGGTACTCTTTGCCATCGATAAAGAAGTGGCCGCCGCCGATTCGGTTAGCCACCCGGCCAATCGACTTGTTTAAGCACAGACCGTTGTCCATGAAGCCGGCCACCGTGTCGGAGGACAGCACCAGGTTCTTGTGGCCGCCGTCCTTCGTTGGAACGGCGTAGGCCTGCAGCAAAGCGGCCAGGTTCAAGACGCTAACTTGAACGCCGTTATCGTTTTCCATCGTGTACTTAATGACGTCTTGGCCCTGCCAAGTACCAAAGGTTGAAGTCGTAATTTGCATATCAAAAACATCTCCTTGATGAATTAGTAAGCGTTTTCCACGTTCCCTATTGTAGCATAGCTAAGGGCGCGTGCGGCTGTTTTTCGTAAAACTTTACTAAAACTAACTTTGGAACAATTTGTGACATTTGTCTTATAATAAATCAAAAATCCTAAAATCAACCTGTTAGAGATCGGTGTCCCACTCTATAATGTGGGGCGTTAGTTTGGAATGGAGGACCGGGAAATGAAAGCCAACCGAACCGTGCGGGACTTTGAAGTCGCCTTGATGAACCTACTGCTGACCACCTCATTTGAAAGGATCACCGTCGATCAGATTTGCGACGAGGCCCTCCTGCACCGGAGCAGCTTTTACCGCTACTTTCATGATAAGTACGACCTACTCGAGCAAGCCTTAGGGGCCTGGGTGGAGCGGATTGTTGACCAAACCGCCACCGAAGACGACCTGATCGAAGCCTTAGTCAGCCAAATCGAAGCCAACCGGGCTATGTTTTCCAACCTGGCCAACGGGGGGATGCGGAGTTCCTTTTCGGCCGAGTTGATCCGGATGATTGCCGAGATCTTACTGGCCCGGCGCCAGACGCCGAGCCAAAATACGATCGTGGTCGCCCTCAAGAAGGCGGAGAACCCGGAAATGCTGGCCTACGTCTTGAGCGGGGCAATCATGGGCGCCTTTTACTGGTGGCAAGAAAACAACTACCACGTCCCGAAAGCAGAGGTCGTCACCTTCATCAAGCGGTCGGTGCACGCCCTGGTCCAATAGTTTCAAACCAAAATCAATTGAGAGAGAGGAAAAGATCAATGTGGGAAATGATCAAGGCCGAATTTCGGCATATTCGGCGTAATCGCCTCCTGTTGTTATCATTTATCGTGATTTGTTTTATCCCCTTCTTGTACAGCATTTTCTTCTTGAAGTCGGTCTGGGACCCGTACGGGAGCACCCAAAACTTACCGGTCGCCGTGGTTAACGAGGATCGCGCCGTTAAGTACCAGGGGCAAACCCTAAAGGTCGGCGCCCAGCTGGTTCAGGAATTAAGGAAGAATAAGCAGCTCAAGTGGGAGATTGTGTCTAAGCAAACGGCTAAGGAGGGGCTAGCCCACCGTAAGTACTACACGGTGGTGACGATTCCAAAGGACTTCTCTAAAAACGCCGCCACCGTCTTGGATCAGAGCCCTAAGAAAATGGAGCTGAAGTACGAAACTAACGGCTCCTTGAACTACATCGGCCAAGTCATTAGCGAAATGGCGATGACCAAGCTCAACCAAAAGATCCGCGCCCAGGTGACCCAGTCCTACGCCACCACGATGATCAAGTTAGTCAAACAGGTGGGGACCGGCTTTAATCAGGCCGCCAGCGGGGCTAAGCAGATTAGCACCGGGATGGTGACCTTAAATTCGGGGACCAACCAGTTTGTCGCCGGGGTTTCAACGGTTAACAACGGGGTCCAAACCCTACAAGCGGCCGTGACGCCCCTAGCTAGTGGCGCCAGTCAATTGGCTTCGGGAAGTACGACCTTAGCCAGCGGGGTTAACCAATACACCAGCGGGGTGGGCCTGTTAGCGGCCGGTTTAACCAAGTTGAGCGCCAATTCGGCGGCCTTAAACGCGGGGACGGCCACCCTGGCCAGCGGGGTCAACCAGTACACCAGCGGGGTGGACCAACTCGGCAGTGGCCTGACGACCTTAAAGAACAACTCGGCCAGCCTGCGCAGCGGGGCGGCCAGCCTGAACCAGGGGGCTAGTCAGTTAAGCAACGGGGCGAGCCAGTTAAACGCCACCGTTAACAGCTCGCTGGGCAGCCTGGACTTCACCGGGATCATGTCCGCCATGAACCAGGCCAGCCAAATGAAGAGCAGCCTGGCCAGCCTCCAGTCCGGCTTGACCCAAGCCCAGAGCGCCCTTTCCGCGGTCAGCACCGAAGCGAACCAGTTAAAAACGGCTTCGAGTGCCTTAAGTGGGGTCAGCTCGGCGGCTAGCTCCCTGAGCGGGGTGGCCCAAAACGACGCCGCGATCGCCCAGTCGGCCGCCGCCTTGGCCCAGTCGACCACCGACGCCACCACCAAGGCCCAGCTAGAGACGATTGCCCAAAAGGCCCAGTCCAACGTGACGACCATCCAGGGCTTGGGGACGGCTTTAAGTCAGGTCAACAGCTTGAGCACCAGCCTGAGCGGCCTGCAAAGCCAACTTAACAACCTGGCTAGCTTACAGACGACCTTGAGCGGCGCCCAGACAACTTTGAATCAGGCCAACCAACTGTTGACGACCCTGCAGGGCTACCAAGGGGCGTTGTCTGCCATGCCAAGCCAACTGGCGGCCCTCAAGCAGGCGACTAACAGCTTGGCCAGCGGGGCGGCCAGCCTGCAAAGCGGGATGAGCACGGCCCAAGCTGGGATTAACCAATACACGGCCGGGGTGGACACGGCCGCTAGCGGTGCCAGTCAATTGAGTGCCAACTCAGCTAGTCTGACCAACGGGGCTAACCAACTCCAAAGCGGGGTTAGCCAGTACACGGCCGGGGTTAACCAAGCTAACGCCGGGACTGGTCAGTTAACCGCTAATTCGGCGGCCCTGGTTAGTGGGGCCAACCAATTAGCCACCGCCCTGATTCAACTCAACGCCAAAGTACCAAGCTTGGTCAGTGGGGTGAGCGCCCTGGCTAGCGGCACCCAGAAGTTGGTCGATAATTCGCCAGCCCTGGTGGCCGGAACGGCGAAGTTAAACGCCGGGGCCGGTGAGCTAGCTGATAAGTTGATTAGTGGCGCCGAAAAGGTTAATGCGGTGCAACCAAGCAAGAAGGCCGCCAAGATGTTTGCGGCCCCGACCACCGTTAAGCACACCAATTACAGCTACGTACCAAACTACGGCCACGCCCTAGCGCCGTACGTCTTGTCGGTGGCTCTATACGTGGGGACCTTGATCTTTAACTTCGTCTACCCAATTCGCCGGGTCGCCTTGTTTGGTCGTAAAGCCAGCGCCTGGTGGGCCAGCAAGTTAGCCGTCGGGATGACCAGCGTCACCGTGATGGCTCTGGCGGAAGGCGGCATTATGATGCTGTTGGGCCTCCAAGTCCTACATGTGCCGTCCTTTTTCTGGACCCTGATCCTGTTTGGCTGGGCCTCGATGGCCGTGGTCATGTTCTTATCGATGACCTTCGATAACCCGGGCCGGTTTGTGGCGATGGTCCTCTTGATGCTCCAACTCGGGGGCTCGGGGGGGACCTTCCCGATGCAGGTGACGATGAAGTTTTATAACGTCATCCACTGGTACCTGCCGATGACCTACTCGATCCTGGGACTGCGCAACGGGATTAGCGGCGGCCTGGGAGCACATTACGTGGCCTTTTGCAACAGCGTCTTACTTGCGATCACGATCGTTTTTGTAATATTATTGCTCGTTTCGATGATCTACCTACAACGCCATCACTACGCCGGCAAGTCCGAGCTTGACAATAATCAAGAGCTCCTCGGCCCGGAAGCAGACGATGACGGAATGCACCTCAAGGACCGTCAGTAAAGCGTCTGATAATTAGATAATAAATATTAATAAGCGTCGGGACACTCCCGGCGCTTATTCTTTTGTGTGAAATTTTAACGTTACCAAATTGTTATCTTGACGTAAAAAATAAAGGTGTTTACCCGTGGTGCTAGTTAATTTTTTCCTAGAGGAAAATGTCTAAACATGTTGGTAAATCAACAAAAAAAACGCATATAGTAGTCTTAAAACTCCCAAGAAATGAGGACTACATATGCGTTCATCAAAATATAATGAACATTATACAGATACTTTTATAACATTCAAGGAAATTATGAGAACTGTTTCTAACATATACCACAATTGTGTACCAGATAAGATTAAAAACCGAAGAAATACTGATTAACTGAAGCAACGCGATACAGTGATTATTGCTTGTGTTATATGGGGCATAATTAATGGCTATACTAGCCAAAGAGCCACGTATAGAGCGGTTTGTTCCGTCTTATTTCCTAATGGTGACTTTCCTAGTAGGAGTCGATTCACTCGCTTAAGTTCAAACTTAGCTTACACTATCAAGATTATTCGATACTTTTTCATCAAGAAGCTCACCAAAGGTGAACTAGTCGGAATTATAGATAGTTTTCCTAGTCCATCATGTAAACCAGTTAGAAATAGACAAGCAAAACTATTGAATCAAATAGCCAAAGTTGGCTATAACTCAACAAAAAAATCTTATTTTTATGGTCTTAAAATTCATATGATCGTTACTAAGACTGTCTTTCCGATTACTTACTCAATCACTAATCCAGGTGTCCATGACGTGAAAGTGTTAGAGACTTTATCGGAAGAAGCGAATCTTCCCAATATCCTAGGGGACAAAGGATATATTAGCCATAAAATCCATGAAAAGCTTGCCCTTAAGGGCATTACTATATCCGTTCCGCCACGTAAAAACATGGATAAATCAGAAAAACTAGACCACAGCTTACTTGGAAAACAAAGAAAAATTAGGTTGTCAAAATTTCAACTCACGTTCTGTTAAAGGGCTAGAGAGTAGATTTGAAAGCATATTACTGGCTTACAGTGTTCTATTAAGTCGAGCACAACGACGTTTTGAAGGAACTTTGAGATATTCTTTAGGATATTAAAATTAACTAGCACCACGGGTTATTTATAGTATATTATGTCAAAAGGAGAAGTTAGATGAACAATCAAATCACACTAGCGTATTTAGATTATGATGATCTAGATGCTTTACAAGTTGTAAGTGTTGTCAGTTTTTATGAATCGTTTATCGATGGCGCAGATCCACTTGATATGCAAGGATATTTACAGACACAATTGACAACTGAAATATTGGCAGTAGAATTGGCACAGTCAACCAGTAAATTTATTGGTATTAAGGATCATCAAATACTCATTGGTTATATGAAAGTCAATGATGAAAAAGATGCTATAGAGATTCAACGGATCTATCTGCTCAAAGATTATCAAAACAAAGGGTTAGGGCAACGGTTACTCGATGAAGCGAATCGTTATGCTAAAACGAAACAAAAACGTTATTTACGTTTGGCTGTTTATGAAAAAAATCATGCAGGTATTCGTTTTTATGAACGTCATGGATTTAAAAAAATCGGGATCAAACATTTTCCTTTAGGAAAACAAGATCGTATTTGTCCGATTTTAGAAAAAGAAATCTAAAAAAACGTCCTCACTTTTGATGCTGAGGACGTTTTTTTAGACTGGTAATGGAACCACAATTCGCTTTCCTTTTTGATAAATCGCTAATTCCGTCACACCTTTTGCTTTTAAGTTTGCTTGCGCTGAGCTGTGCTATACTATTCTCTATCACTAATCATTTGAATGGAGTAATCATGCCAAAAAATAAGATTAGCCTCTTTTCCGGGGTGATGCTGGCGCTATCGTCTCTGATCGGCTCTGGCTGGCTGTTTGGTTCGGGGACGGCCGCCAGGGTTGCTGGTCCGGCCGCCATTATTTCCTGGGTAATAGGGGCGGCGATCATGATCCTGATCGCCTTTAACTACGTTGAATTGGGGACCATGTTTCCCGAAAGCGGGGGAATGAGCCGCTTTGCTCAGTACAGCCACGGGCCCTTACTGGGGTTCTTAGCTGCCTGGGCCAACTGGGTCTCTTTGATCACCCTGATCCCGATCGAAGCAGTTGCCTGTGTCCAATACATGGCTGGTTGGCCGTGGAAGTGGGCCAACTGGACGGCCAACTTTATGCACGATGGGGCAATCACGACCGAGGGGCTCTTGGTCGTGTACGTCTTCATGCTGGTCTTTACCCTAATCAACTTCTGGTCGGTCAAGGTGTTGACCCGCTTTACCTCCTTAGTCGGGGTCTTTAAATTAGTCATCCCGACCTTGACGATCGTGACCTTGATCGTGGTCGGCTTTCACCCGGGGAACTTCGGCCACAGCACCGCGACCTTCATGCCAAACGGGACCCGCGGGATCTTTGAGGCGGTGACCGTTTCTGGGATCATCCTCTCTTACGACGCCTTCCAAACCGTCATCAACATGGCCGGTGAAATGGTGAACCCGCAAAAAAATATCTTCCGCGGGGTGTGGATCTCCCTGACGATTACGGCGGTGATTTACATCGCCCTGCAGGTCGCCTTCATCGGGGCGGTCGACCCAACCACCTTGGCGAAGGTGGGCTGGCAGGGGATTAATTTCTCCTCGCCCTTTGCCGACTTGGCGATTCTGTTAGGATTGACCTGGCTGTCAATCCTCTTGTACATGGACGCCTTCGTTTCGCCGTTTGGGACCGGGGTGACCTTCGTGGCCACCTCGGCGCGGACGTTAGCGGCGATGACGCGCAACGGCAACATCCCAGCCTGGCTGGGACGTTTAAACCGCCGCTACATGATTCCGCGCTTTGCCATGGTGGCCGACTTGGTCTTGGCGATGGTGCTGGTCTTCTTCTTCCGCGACTGGTCCAAGCTGGCGACGGTCGTTTCGGTTTCAACCTTCGTGGCCTACGCCACCGGGCCGGTAACCGCCGTTTCCCTGCGCAAGATGCGGCCTAACTTCACCCGGCCCTTCAACTCCAAGGCCCTGTCTTGGGTCGCCCCCTTATCCTTTGTCTTGACCAGCATGGTCATTTACTGGGCGATGTGGCCAACGACCGTCGAAGTGATCTTCGTGGTTGTTTTGGGGTTACCAATTTACGCCTACTACCAAGTTAAATACGACCACGTGCCGCTCCGGACGCAACTGAAGGGGTCCTTATGGATGCTCTTTTACCTGGTCACCCTGTCGGTGCTTTCCTACGTCGGGAGCAAGGGCTTTGGCGGGACCGGTTTGATCGAGTACCCGTATGACTTCGTGGTGATCACGATCTTGTCCTTAATCGTTTACCGCTGGGCGATTGCCTCGCGGATTGACGGGCCAGACCTAAAGGAGGCCGCCAAGGTCAACGAAGACGTGGTGATTGATGAGCAATAGGAAGTGCGACCCAGCCATTAAAGCAGGCCGTGGGCTAAGCTAGGGCAAATGGTTGGTGCGCCAGCACCGTTCTTTGCCCGTACTTAGACACTAGGCCTGCGGCTGAGGAGCACGTTATGGGATTGGAAAATTTTCCAATCCCATTTTTAATTGGGGCTTGTCACCCTCCGGCACCCCGCTTATGATGGTTTTAATATCATTATGGTTATTTTGAGGAGGGAAACCATGGAAAACGCACGCCACGGCTGGTGGTATAACCAGCTCTTTACCAACTGGAAGAAGTTTGAGGTTATCTACGTTAGCGTCCTCATCGCCCTACAGGTGCTCGTTTATCTAATCGCACCGGATAGCGTGATCGGGATGGTGTCGGGGGTCTTTGGGACCTTGTGTTTGGTCTACGGAATGAAGGGGCGCAAGATTTCCTTTATCTTCGGGGTGATTCAGTGCCTAGCGATGACCTACGTCGCTTGGATCTCGCACGCCTACGGTTCCTTTGCCATGGACATCTTCTACGTTATCTCACAACCAATCGGCTGGTTCATGTGGGGCCACGACGAAGCAACCAAGCGCTTCTCGAGCCGCACCCGGGGCTTAATCTTTGGCGGTGCCTTTGTGGCCTGGGCGATCGGTTGGTGGATCTTAGCGACCGTTCACGGCCAGCTACCCTACTTTGATTCGATTAACTTCGTCGTTTCCTTCATCGCCCAAATTCTTTACATCCTCAAGTTTGAGGAAAATTGGTCACTATGGATCGTTGTCAACTTGGCGAACATCATCTACTGGGGGATCTTAGCCGTCCAAGTGATGACTGGGGCGACCCACATTGGTTCCTTGGGGGCCAACTTATCGCAGGTGGCCCTGCAAGCGGCCCTCCTGTTCAACTCGGTCTACGCCACGAAGGTGTGGTCGAGCGGGGAGGCCGATAACGAAGGTGGGGCCGGAAAGTAATTGCAGATCTAAAAAGGCGCCAGCCTAGTTCGAACTACGAACGGGCGGGCGCCTTTTAGCGTTATCGGTTAACTTGAACGGTTTGGGTGGTGAACTTGGCCAGGGCTGCCTGGTCGACTTCAAATCCCAGCCCAACTTGGGTCGGCACGTCAATCATGGCCCCATTTAGGGTAACCGGCGGGGTGGTGATGTCTTGGTCGAAGTAGCGTGCGGCGGCTGAAATGTCGTTAGGGAGGGTGAAGCCGGGGAGGGTGGCAACGGCCAGGTCAAAGGCCCGCCCGATCCCGGTGGCTAACATTCCCCCGCACCAGCATTCTAAGCCGTGCTGGCGGGCAAAGTCCTGGATCCGTTTGGCGGCGCTCAGTCCTCCCACCCGGGCGACCTTAACGTTAATGATCCGGCCGCTGCCCAGCTTAGCCATCGTGGCGGCGTCTGCTAAGGAGTTGATACTCTCGTCTAGGCACAGGGCGGTCGCCAGTTCGGCTTGGAGGGCGGCGTGTTCGACTAGGTCATCGGCGCCTAAGGGTTGCTCGATCATGGTTAAGTGGAGGTCGTCAAGCCGTTTTAGCAGGGGGAGGTCGCTGAGCCGGTAGGCCGAATTGGCGTCGGCCATCAGCATCGCGTTCGGGTAGGCCTCCCTAACCGCCCACAGGTAATCGTAGTCATGCCCCGGCTGGATCTTCATCTTGATCCGCCGGTAGCCGGCCGCCAGGTAGTCGCCCACCTTAGTCACCAGTTCCGCTGGGGAGGGTTGGATGCCGATGCTGACGCCGGCCTCGACTTGGGTCTTGGTACCGCCGATCGCCTGGGCTAGAGACTGGCCGGTTCGCTGGGCAAAGAGGTCCCACAGGGCGCAGTTGATGGCGGCGCGGGCCATTTCGTTGTGGCGGACGTAGGAAAACAGGGCGTCACCGTCATCGGGATGGGCCAGGGGCGTCTTTAAGAGGCGGGGGAGGAGTTGGCGCTCTAACAGGGCCCAGTCGCCGTCTAAGAATTCCGGGGTGTAAAAGGGAACCTCAAAGGCGGCCCCCTCGCCAAAGCCGTGGTGGCCTAACTCGTCAACTAGTTCTAAGATCAAACACTGCTTGGCGCCCAGCTGTCCAAAGCTAGTCGTGAAGGGGTGTTTGAGGGGCAAAGAAAGGCGATAGAGGGTGGCTTGAACAATTTGCATGTTAACACTTCCTAAAAAGGCCGGGAGACGTGCTCTCCCGGCCCTGGTTATATTTAATATTATCCCTAACGACCTGCTTAATGGCTGGGTCACACTCACTGATAACGTGGAAAATGACCACAGACCTAGTGCCTAAGTACGGGCGAAGAACGGTGCCAAGGCACCAACCTTCTCCCTAGCTTAGTCATACGGTCTGTCGAGAAGGTCATTTCCCACGTCCTTTATTCCGTCAGCAAGTACTTTTGGAACCGGTGCAGGTCCTCAGGGGCGATCTCTAACCGTAGCTTGGTACCGTCCGGTAGGTAGTCGGTGTCCAAGATGGTGGTGTGTTCATTGAGGTAGGAAACCACGTGACCGTCGGCAAACGGCACCAACAGGGTGGCCTCCTGGTAGTCCTTAAAGAGGTGCTGGCGGATGACCTTGACGATCAGGTCGATGGAACTGTCCTGCTTAGCCGAAACGATGACCCGGTCTTCACCCTCCATGGTCGGGAAGGACACCTCGGTCTTGTCGGCCTTGTTAAAGACGTAGACCATCGGGATGTTTTCGATCCCAATTTGGCGCAGGGTTTCATCGGTCGTCGCCATCATTTCCTCGTGGTGGGGATCAGAGTAATCGATCACCTGGATCAAGAGGTCGGCGCTGGCAGCTTCGGCTAAGGTTGATTTAAAGGCTTCGATCAGGTGGGTCGGCAGTTTAGAAACGAAACCGACCGTGTCGGAAAGCAAGAAGCGCTTTTGGTCCGGCAGGGTTAGTTGGCGCACCGAGGTGTCTAAGGTGGCAAAGAGCATGTCCTTTTCAAAGACTTTCTTTTCGGACGAGACCCCGAAGCGTTCCACCAGCTGGTTCATGATCGTCGACTTACCGGCGTTGGTGTAGCCGACTAAGGCCGCAGTGGGGATCGTATCCCGGTCCCGTTTGGCCCGCTTGGTTTCTTCGGACTTGGCGATTTCCTTGAGTTCGTTGCGTAGGTGGGCGATTTGCTTTTGGATCACCCGGCGGTCCATTTCGATCTGGGTTTCCCCGGACCCCCGGTTGGCAAACCCAGCCCCCCCACCGGTTTGTTGGTCTAAGGACTGGTTGGCCGCCGTGTGTAGGCGCGGCAGGCGGTACTGAAGCTGGGCAATTTGAACCTGGATCTTGGCTTCCCGGCTCTGGGCACGTTGGGCAAAGATCTCCAAAATTAGGGCGGTCCTGTCGATCACCCGGATTTTGGTGGCTTCGGTTAGGTTGGCTAACTGACTGGGCGTCAGCTCGTCGTTAGCGATGATCGTGGTGGCTTGCTCGGCCGTAGCAAACTGGGTCAGTTCCTCAACCTTCCCCTTACCAAAGTAGGTAGCGGCGTTGGGCCGGTCGAGGGACTGGTCGAGGCGGTCGATGACTTCCATGTGGTTGGCTTGGGCCAGTTCGGCCAGCTCTAACATTGAGTACTCGTAGTTGGCCTGGCCGGTGTTTAAGCCAATGATAATCACTTTTTCACTGGGAACGGTGGTATCCATTGAGGTGAAGTTTCCCCCTATCTATTCAGGAACTTGGAGTTGATTGTAAAAGGCGAAGTGGGCGCCGTCTTGGTCCAAGACCAGCTCGGCCAGCGCGCCGTTTTGCGGTTGGGCAGTGTACTCTGCCCCGCCAAGGTGACTACCGATGGAGCGGATCGTCATCCCGTGGGAAACCACGAGGACGTTGGAGCCGTCCGGTAGTTGGCGTAGGGTTTCAAAGCCCGGTTCCAACCGCTTCCAAAAGGCGTCGTCGTCTTCGGCTTGTTCGAACGGGTCGGCGGCCGCAATCTTGTTGCGGGTAGCTTCGACACCGTAGTTGGCGATCATTTCTTCAAAGGTCCGGAATTCCCGTGACACCGTGTAGGAGGTGGCATCGGAATTGAGCCCTTCAAAGTAGCCAAAGAATTCTTCGCGCCAAGCCGGGTCTGGGGTGGCGTCGGTTAGCTTACCCGGGTGGTTGGCTAACAGTTCGTGCGCCGTTTCCATCGTCCGCTTCAGGTCCGAAGAAAAGGCGTAGTCAAAGTCAACCTTGGCTAAGGCTTGACCGGCCCGGGCGGCATCAGCCAGCCCCTTTTCGGTCAGCGGTGAATCGGACCACCCTTGCATCCGGTGGTAGAGGTTCAAGTAGGTTTGGCCGTGGCGAACAAAGTAGACGTTAATTGCCATAAATTTTTCTCCCTCACAATCGTAACGAATTAACAGTTGGCACCCGCCGGCGGAGCGCCTTGGGGTGCCTAACATTTAATTGTAAGTATACCAGAAAACATTATGAAATGCGGAACCGAGGGTTTTAAAAGGAGCCCTTTTTCATGATGATGTGGCGGCGTAAGCGATTGATCCCCCAGACGATGGCGGCCGGCAAAAAGGAGACGCAGATTAGCCCTAGTAAAACCAGGGAGAATTGGTCCTTGACGAAACTAATCGTGCCGAAGTAGTAGCCGGCCACCCCGGCTAACAAGACCCACAGGGCGCTGCCGATTAAGTTACCGATCAAAAAGCGGCGGGCTTTGAGGCCCGAGGACCCGGCGATTAGGGGGACAAAGGTTCGAATCAGGGGGACGAAGCGGCCGAAGATGACCGATTTAATGCCGTGGCGTTGAAAGAAGATCCGCGCTCGCTCCAGGTTAGGGCCATCCAGGCGTTTGAAGAGCCAGGGGAGCTTGATTAGCCGGGTGCCGATCAAGTAATTGACCGTATCACCCAGCAAGGCGGCGATAAAAAAGCCCGGCAACAAGATTTCAATGTGGATTTGGTTGGTCGAAACGGCCGATAGCGAGGTCGCCACAAAAATCAAGGACTCGCCGGGCAGCCAGGGGAAAACGACCAAACCAGTTTCCATAAAGGTGATCAAAAAGAGACACAGGTACCCCCAGTTACCGACGGATTGAAAGAGCGGAATGATGACTTCCGGAATGTGGGTGAGCCCATAGGTGAGTTGGCTGAGCATGAGGGAAGGCTTCCTTTCTAAAGTTCTAATACCCTTATTTTAGGGGGAAATGATGGTTAGGGCGAATAATTTAATCATTAATACCAAAAGCTTTACCAAAATTGAAGAGCGTTGGAGCGGAAAGGGATTGCTGATCGTGCTATAATAATTAGATTGATTTTACGCAAAAAGGAGCGATCGATTTGACTGACGCAACCCAAGCACGTGAACAGGCCCACTTGGACCAGGTGATTGACCGGATTAAGGCCGCCGAACAAGAGGCAAGCCAAAAGATCCAGTCCGCTAAAAAAGACATCGATACGATTAGCGGGGACTTCAACGAGATCCGCATGAACACCACCACCTACTCGGGGATGATGGACACGGCGATGTCGGTGCGCGCCCAACAGCAGCTCCTCGATGAGCGGGAAAACTCCTGGCAACACGCCGCCGACCGCCTAGGGACCTTCCGGCGCCTCGAGGCCAAGCCCTACTTTGCCCGGATTGATTTCACCGAAGAAGCTGGCCAGACCCCGGAAACGATTTACATCGGCCTGGCCTCCTTTGCCGACTCGCCGGACCACTTTTTGGTGTACGACTGGCGGGCGCCGATCTCTTCAATTTATTACGAGGGCGAACTGGGCGAGGTTTCCTACGACACCCCCGATGGCCAACAGACCGTCAATGTGAAGTTAAAGCGCCAGTTCCAAATTGAAGACGGCGTAATCGTGACCCTCTACGATACGGCCGAAACGGTGACCGACCAAATGCTCTTGGCGGCCTTAAACAACCACTCGTCGACCAAGATGAAGAGCATCGTCACCACCATCCAGCGGACCCAAAACCGGATCATTCGTAACACCGACGCCGACCTGTTATTCGTGCAGGGGGCGGCTGGGAGTGGGAAGACGGCGGCCGTCTTGCAGCGGGTCGCTTGGCTCTTGTACCGCTACCGGGGTAACCTCAATTCCTCGCAGGTTATCTTGTTTAGCCCCAACCAGCTCTTTAACGACTACATCGACCAGGTGCTCCCGGAACTGGGGGAACACAACATGGTGCAGCTGACCTACTACCAGTACGTTAACCGTCGGGTGCCGCGCTTACAAGTCGCCTCAATCCAGGAACGCTTCGACGCCGACCAGGAGGGGGTCAACGCCCGGGCCAGCCAACTGTTAACCAGCCTGACCTACTTTAACGCCGTTACTCGCTACGCCAAGCGGTTAGGCCGCGATGGCCACCTGCGCTTTAAGAACCTGATGTTTAACAAGAAGGCCTTCTTTAGCAAGGACAAGATCGCCGAGCTCTACTACTCCTTTAACCAAAACTACAACCTGGGGAACCGGCTGGACGCTACCAAGCAGGAGCTGCTTAAGATGCTCAACCGGCGCATTGCTGGTGAGATGCGCTCCAAGTGGGTCGAAGAACGGATCCAGACCCTAAGCAAGGAAGAGCTCGACGTCATTTACCACGAGTACGGTGGCGAGTTTAAGGACGAAGAGGCCGAAAACAAATACCTGGCCCGCCGGATCGTAATGGAGGCCTTCAAGCCGATTAAAAAGGCGATCGACCATAACCGCTGGATGAACATCAACGCCCAATACATCCACCTACTCCGGGTGACTCCGAAGCTAGTGAAGTTAGCCGACTTTGGCCTGACCGAAGACGAATGGGCGGGCTACGTTGACGACCAGTTAGCGGCCCTCAAGGAAAAGCGGATGAGCGCCAACGGAATCAGCGTCTACCTGTACTTATACGATCTCTTGACCGGTAAGCGGGGCCAACGCGAGATCCGCTTCGTCTTTGTCGACGAGGTCCAAGATTACGACGCCTTCCAGCTGGCCTACCTCAAGTTCTGCTTCCCCAAGGCCCGCTTCACCCTGCTAGGTGACTTAAACCAAGCCATTTTCACCCACAACAACGCCCGGAGCCTCTTGCAACAGTTGGGCACGATGTTTGAGCCGGAAAAGACCAAGGTCATTCAGCTGACCCGTTCCTACCGGTCGACCAAGCAGATCACCAACTTTACTAAGGCGATCCTAAAGGACGGGGAAGCTATTGAGGCCTTTGAACGGGAAGGGGAACTGCCGCGGGTGCTGACGGCGCCAAGTGAAGAGGACGCCGTTAACCAAGTTGTGGCAACCTTAGCGAAGTACCAAGCCGATCACGACACCACCGCCATCATCACCAAGACGCTGACCGACGCCGAAAAGATCACCGCCCTTCTAAAGGAGGCCGGGCAAGCGGTCACCCTGATTCAGACCGAAAATCAACGGCTGGCCCAGGGGACGATCGTGGTACCGTCTTACTTAGCCAAGGGACTGGAGTTTGACGCCGTGATCGTTTGGGATGCCAACCAGGCTAAGTACCAAGGCGACGCGGAACGCCAGTTGGTCTACACGATTTGTTCACGGGCGATGCACGCCCTGACCGTGACCAGTGTGGGCCCGGTTACGGACCTGATTGGCCAGATTCCGGGGGAATTGTACCAAACGAAGTGAGTGCGACCCAGCCTGTCCAGCAGGCCGTAAGTTATGCATGACAGCCAACAACAAAAAGGGCCAGGGGAAATTTCCATTTCTCCTGGTCCTTTTTAATTCGATGAAATTCTTTTGACAAACGGCATCTTCGCCAAGTCGAGTTGCATGAGCAGGTTGGCCAAAATTAGGATTACCCCGCCGATGACTAATTGTGGGGTGAGACGGTCAAAGCCTAGCGCCACCGACATCAAAGAGGCAAAGAGTGATTCTAGCATTAGGATGATCCCGGCCGCCGTGGGGGTGGTGAAGTGCTGGGCGGTGATTTGCATCCCCTGGGCTAAGAAGGTAACCACGATGGCGAGGATGGCTAACGGAACCAGGGCCTGGAGCCAGTGGACGTGGGCAAAGCTTGGCCGCTCAAACAAGAGGGCGCAAACCCAACCGAGGCTCCCCTGCACTAGTCCGATCAAAAAGATCACGATCCAGGGCGAGGAGACCGTGGAGGCAAACTTGGCAAAGTAGATTAATTGCAGGGCCCAAAAGATCGCTGAGATTAAGGTCAAGAGGTCGCCCAACTGGAGGGTGAAGTTAGCAGGGGAGATTCCGGACAGCAACGCCATGCCGATCACGGCTAGGATGATGGCGAAGTAATCCTTGCGCCGCGGGGCCTGGTGCCAAAATAACCAGAGGATGAAGGGGGCGATCACCACGTACATGGTCGTCAAAAAAGCGTTCTTGGCCGGGGTGGTGTAGCGCAGGGCGGCCGTTTGCAGGTAGTAGCCGGAAAAGTTAATCAACCCGGCGGTCAGCCCGATCTTGAGGTCGCGGCGGCTCATCTGGTTGATCTTGGCGTGGAAGAGTAGGTAACCGGCGGCAACGCAAAAGGTGCCCCGGCAACCGTTGATCAGCCCCGACTGCATGCCGGCGTCGACAACTTGCTTAGCAAAGACGTAGGAGGAGCCCCACAAAATGGCAACGAGGACCAGCATCAGGTTGGCCCGGGATTGGGAAATTTGCATGTATATATTCTTCTTTCTCTTATAAAGTCCGCCAATGATCATACACCCGGCCAGCGGCTTGGTAAATGGTTAATTTCCCGGGATCAACGGCGGGGCACCGCTCTATTTTCAAATATTTCCCAGGAAATAGGAAATTCTTAAGCATTTACGAAAAAAATGGTCAAGTAATTGCCAATGCCCGGAATTCTTGTATGATAGAGAATGTTGATATTTTTGATGGAGGAACACAAATTATGAAAACAGCGCTGCGAAAGGTCCGGGCGGTCTTCAATACCAAGCTCAGGTTCTTTCTTTTAACGGTGCTCTTGTTTGCGATCAAGAGTTACTGGGCGTACCAAACAAAGTTCACTCTGGGAGCGACCGGGGCGGTGCAGCAATTCCTGCTCGCCTTTAACACGATCCCCAGCGCAATCGTCTTCTTGGGGATTGGGTTATACTTTCGCGGGCGGTTATCCTATTGGGTGATGGTAATCGTGGACCTGCTTTTGTCCACCTGGCTGTTTGCCAACATCCTCTATTACCGTGAATTTTCCGACTTCATCACGATGAACGTGATCAAGGGGTCGGGGTCGACCTCCAATAACCTGGGGAAGAGTCTGGCCGAAATCATGAAACCAAGCGACTTTTGTGTCTACTTGGACGTGGTGATTTTAATCGTCATCTTGCTCTTCCACTTTGTTCGCGTCGATATGCGCTACTTTAAAATTCGCTACGCCGCGACCTTTACGGCGTTGGGCTTTGTCCTGTTTGGCGCCAATCTCGGGATGGCCGAAAGCGACCGGAGCCAGCTTCTGACCCGAACTTTTGACTCTAACTACATCGTTAAGTACTTGGGGCTGGAAGCCTACACGATTTACGATGGGATCAAGGCCACCCAAACCAGTGCGATCAAGGCCAAGGCCAGTGCCAAGGACCTCGCCCCGGTCGAGAAGTTCTTGAAGTCCAACTACGCGTCACCAAACATTCAATACGAAGGGGTGGCGAAGGGTAAAAACATCTTCATCATCCACCTGGAAAGCCTTCAGCAGTGGGTAATCGATTATAAGGTGGACGGCCAAGAAGTAACGCCCAACTTAAACAAGCTCTACCACTCTAGCGACACGTTGGCCTTTGACAACTTCTTCCACGAAGTAGGTCAGGGGAAAACGTCCGACGCCGAAATGATGTTGGAAAACTCGCTCTTTGGTCTGCCAGAAGGTTCGGCCATGACGATTGACGGGACCACCAACACCTTCCAAGCGGCCCCGGCCCTGCTGGAACAAAAGCTCGGCTACTCGACGGCCGCCTTCCACGGGGACGTGCCATCCTTCTGGAACCGGGACAACGCCTACAAGTCATTTGGCTACCAATACTTCTTCTCTAAGGACTTCTTCCCGACCGTTAAGGATTCCGACGTCGGTTACGGGACCAAGGATAAGCTGTTCTTGAAGTACACGGCCGAATACTTACAACAGCTGCCGCAACCGTTCTACGCTAAGTTGATTACGGTGACGAACCACTACCCGTACATCATCCACAGCGAAGACACCGACTTCCCGAAGCTGTCGACGGGTGACGACACGGTTGACCCGTACGTTCAAACCGCCCACTACCTCGACCAATCGATCGGGGAGCTACTCAATTACTTAGACAAGACCGGCTTGCGTAAGAATTCCGTCCTGATCTTGTACGGGGACCACTACGGGATTTCCGACAACCACAAGGCGGCGATCGCCAAGATCTTGGGCAAGAAGTCAGTTACTAACTACGACTTGGCCATGTTCCAAAAGGTGCCGTTTATGATCAACATGGAAGGACTCAAGGGGGGCATCGACCACACCTACGGGGGTGAAATCGACGTCTTGCCAACGATTGAAGACCTCCTCGGGATCTCGTCGGACAAGTACATCCAGTTCGGCCAGGACCTGTTGAGCACCAAGCGCAACCAGATCGTGCCGTTTAGGGATGGCGACTGGGTATCTAAGACCTACACCAAGTACGGTGGTGACTACTACTACACCGCTACTGGTAAGCCGATCACTAAGATGACGGCGAGCCAAAAGAAGCAGATCGACAAGATCCAAAAGTACGTCACGACCGACCTCGCCTTATCCGACAAGGTAATCAACGGTGACCTCCTACGCTTCTACAAGCTACCGGGCTTCACCAAGGTTAACAAGTCTAGTTACACTTACAACGCCCAAAAGAGTTTGGCCAACTTAAAGAAGGTCCAACAAAAGAAGAAGACGAGTCTGCTGGCGGAAAACGCTTGGAAGTCGTTGTTCGATGATTACACGACCGACGCACCAGAAATCGCCAACAAGACCCTGAAGTTCCCGACGAAATAAGAAGTGCGACCCAACCCAACCTCAAGTGAAAAATCCCGCAGCAAATTAACCAAGCTTGGTTGATCTGCTGCGGGATTTTGTTCTCCACTTCTTAATTTATTTAATCTGTTTTGGCGCCGGGTACAACCACCCCAGCGGCCAGGCAAACCAGCGGAAGTGGTGGCAGTAAATCACGGCGGGGTCGACCTTAGGATCGGTGGCCAGCAGTTGGTAGGTCATCGGCCCGTCAGCGGCCAGGTGTGGCGTTTGGTGAAAGTGATTTTTAAGGTAAAACTGTAGCCGGGCGAACCGTTGCTTGGCGTTAGTTGCCTTGGGGTCAGGGTGCTCAATTTCAAGCACGAGGGTTTGGGCCGGGTAGGTGGCCTTTAAGTGGGTCAGAATCTGGGTACCGTAGCCCTTAGAGCGGATCCGGTCGTTGACGGCTAAGTACATTAAGTAGTTAACGTTGTGGCCGACGATCAAGTAGGTGAAGCCAACCAGGTCCTCACCATCGTAATAGGCGGTGAAGTGGGCCCGGGAGCGCTTAGCCTTAAACATCAACCAGAACCAGGGAACCTGTTCGGCGCGCGGGAAGGCCTGTTGGTACAGGGCCCGGATGGCCGGGTAGTCGGCTAGGCGTTTGGTAACGGCGATGGATGTTAGTGACAAATCAATTCCCCCTTTTGGCAGTCTATCCTACCGGGAATTGGCCAAGAATGCACGTAATTACTTGAGTGTGTTAAAATGTAAGGGCTATCCAAATGAACGGAGAAATGATAATGGACGAATGGATTAATTACGATCAGTTTGACCGCCAAACCTGGCATAGCTTCTTTCCCAGCGAAATCACCTTCTTGACCCAGGAAAACCTGGACGAGATTAAGTCCTTAAATGACCAGATTTCACTGCGCGACGTCCAAGACATTTACTTGCCGTTGATTAAGCTGATCCAACTCCAGTACCAAAACTACCAGCAAATGCAGTTGCAAAAGATGACCTTCTTGCGCAAGTCCTCGCGCCGGATCCCGTACATCATCGGGATCGCCGGTTCGGTAGCGGTTGGCAAGAGCACCACGGCCCGGCTGCTTCAGATCTTGCTCAAGCGCTTAATGCCAGACCGGCGGATCGAAATGATCACCACCGACGGTTTTTTGTACCCCAACGCCGAGTTAAAACGGCGCGGGATCATGGCGCGCAAGGGGTTCCCGGAATCCTATGACATGGACCGGCTCCTGACCTTTATGAACGACGTCAACGCCGGCGAGGATCAGGTAACGGCGCCGACCTATTCACACTCGGTTTACGACGTGATGGAGGACCATCCCCAAACGATTTACAAGCCCGATATCTTAATCGTCGAGGGGATCAACGTCTTGCAACTACCGACCACCCAGCGCCTGTTTGTGTCGGACTTCTTCGACTTTTCCATCTACGTCGACGCCGACGCCAGCCTAGTGGAGAAGTGGTACCTAGAGCGGTTCGGGATGTTGTTAGACACCGCCTTTCAGGACCCGACCAACTACTATTACCCGTACGCCCAGGGCGACCGGGCGGAGGCCTTTAAAATGGCCAAGCAGGTTTGGAAAGACGTCGACTTACCGAACTTAAACGACTACATCTTGCCGACTCGGACCCGGGCCGACGTGATTTTGCATAAAACGGAGCACCACTACATTGATCGGGTGTACCTACGTGAGGATTAGTTCCACGTGAAAATAAAGACCGCCTAGCGTTTAAAAACGCCGGTCGGTCTTTTATTTCTATGCTGCAGTACTGATAACGTGCTCACCAATCACAGGCCTAGTGGCTAAGTACGGGTGAAGAACGATGCGTGCCGCATCAACTTTCCCCCGATCTTACATACGGCCCGTCGAGGAGGTTGGTGAGCACTCACTTCTACTTCGTCATCTTCAAGCGAATCGTGAAGTAGAGGGTCTGGTTCTTGTAGCGGGCGCTAATCTTGCCCTTAAAGGCGTGAACCAGGGTTTGGGCCATCGACAGGCCAATCCCGTAGCCCCTCTTCTTAGAATTGTGGGAGGTGTCATCGCGGTAGAAACGGTTAAAGAACTTGGTGTAATCAATCGCTTTGCCCTCCGCATAGGTGTTGCCGACCTCTAGGGTAACGGCACGGGTGGTTTTGTTTTCCCGTAGTAAGACCGAAACCTTCCCCCCGTCGTCGCAGTACTTATTGGCGTTATCGAGCAAGATGTTACACAGCTCGTAGAAGTAGTTTTCGTCGGCGCGGACCTTAACGCCTGGGGCGATGTTGGTGGAAAAGCCCTTCCCTTCGTGGGTGATCATCGCCTCGAAGCTGTCGGCGGCCCGTTGAACGGCGGCCGAGGCGTCGATAGTGGCGATCGTCATTTCCGGTTGCTCATCGAAGCGGGCTAAGGAGATCAGGTTGTTGATTAACCGGGTCAACCGGGCCACCTGTTGCTTATTGCTGGTCGTCCACTCGGTTTCACCGCTGATCATTTCGGATAACTCGGTGTTGGTTTCGATGATCGCCAGCGGGGTCTTTAATTCGTGGCCGTCGTGGCTAGCGAGGACATTTAAAACGTTGGTGACTTGTTGGGAAGCCTTGTAATAAGAGACCCCCAGCATGCCCCCCAGGATGGTTAAGAGGACCACGAAGAGGGCGCAAGTAGAAATGGCGATGAAGCGGCGCCGGAATTTTTGAATCATCGTCGCCACCCCCTAAGCTAGCTGGCTAAGGGTAAAGGGACCGCCCTTTTCACCGACGATCGTCACGTGGGCGTTGACGGCCTGGAGTTTTTGACGCAGGTAGGAGATGTAGATCCAAAGGTCGGTTTCGTCGGCCTCGTCGTCTTTATCCCACCCCTGGTCAAGTAGGATTGAACTTTCAATGGCTTTGCCCGGGTTTTTCATCAGGTAGGCCAAGAGCTTGGTTTCTTTGCCTGATAGGGAAATCGAGTTGTGGCTTTCCAAGCGTTGTTCGTCGTTATCCAAGGTGATGTCGGCGAAGTTTAAGACGTCTTCTTGATAATCCTCGCTGCGCCGTTCCAGGGATCGTAAGCGGGCTAGGAGTTCCTTTAAGGAGAAGGGTTTAGTCAGATAGTCATCGGCCCCGGCGTCTAGGCCAGTCACCTTATCGTCAATTTCGGCCATCGCCGTTAACATGATCACGTAGGTTTTGTTACCGGTTTGGCGAAGCTGCTTTAGGGCCTCGATCCCGTTTAACTTGGGCATCATGATGTCTAAGATGATCACGTCGTAGGCCCGTTGCCCGGCTAAGTCGACGGCTTCTTGACCGTTATAAGCCGGGTCGACGTGGTAGCCGTTCGCCTGCATGGCCGTCACTAGGGCGCGCGATAGTTGCTTTTCGTCTTCCGCAAGCAGGATGTTCAAGGGCTGTTCCTCCTTAATTACTTTCGTTGATCAGCTGGCGGATCGTTTGCATTTGCACGTCACAAGAGGCCAGCTGGTCGGCACAACGGCGGAGTTCTTTTTCAATCCGTTCCGGGTCGTTGATGTGGTGTTTATATTTCATTTCGTGTTCTAATGACGCCCACGAATCCATTGCAATCGTGCGCAACTGGATTTCGACGAAGTAGTGGCTCGGGGTGTGGCCCGTGTAGTTAGGGAGGTCGGTGGGCACGTCTAAAATTAAGTGGTAGGACCGGTAACCGTTGGGCTTGGCGTTTTCGATGTAGTCTTTTTCTTCGACGACCGTGCACCAGTCGGCGGCCTTGATCCGGTCAATTGAACGGTAAACGTCGTCGATAAAGTTGCAGACGACCCGAATCCCAATCGCGTCTTTACACTTCGTCAGGGCCGATTCCGGCGTGACCGGGTAGCCCTTGCGGCGGCATTTTTCTTCCATACTAGCCTGGGCCTTGACCCGCCCGATCAGGTGCTCGTACAGCTTGGGACGGTCGGCGGCGACCTCCTTGTTGGAGAGGTCGCGCACCCGGTCCATCACAAAATCGAGCAGCTGGGGCAGGTAAGGGGTGGCCGTCCCGTAAATATCCATTATTGATCATTCCTTTAGTAAATTAACTCTCATTATAGCAAGCTTTTAGAAAGGATTCAGGTATCAACTAATTGTAGCGATTTAACCGGGGAGGGGCGAGAACCCCCCCAACTTTATCCAAAAAGTTATCCTTCCTTAAGAAAGGATAAAAGGAAAGAAGTGCGACCTAACCTCCTTGGCAGGCCGTATGGCTAGGGAGCACTTCGTTAATTTGCCAAAGAATCCGCGAAACCGTCCCTTCACCATTGACCCACCCGGGTGAAACCCGTACAATGGTTAGGACGTTTGAAGATAATATAAAGGAGTGGAAAATTTGGCAAACATTAATCTTGACGCCTTCGACAAGATCATAGTGCTTGATTTCGGGAGTCAATACAACCAATTGATCACCCGCCGGATTCGTGATTTTGGGATTTATTCCGAACTTTTATCCCACAAGATCACGGCCGAAGAAATCAAGCAGATCAACCCTAAGGGGATCATTTTCTCCGGGGGGCCGAACAGTGTGTACGACGAAGGGGCCTTCACGGTGGACCCGGCAATCTACAAGCTCGGGATTCCGATTTTGGGGATCTGCTACGGGATGCAGTTGATGGCTCACGACCTTGGCGGGAAGGTGGAAGCCGCCGATGATTCCGAATACGGACGTGCCGACATTGAAGTGACTAAAGACGACGCCGTAATGTTTGCGGGCTTACCAAAGAAGGAATACGTTTGGATGAGCCATGGGGACCGGGTCACCGCCGTACCAGCCGGCTTTGACGTGGTCGCCACCAGCAAGAACTGCCCGATTTCAGCCATGGCTAACAACGCCGAAAAGCTGTACGGGCTCCAATTCCACACCGAAGTGCGTAACACCGAATACGGGCTGGACATCTTAAAGAAGTTCGCCTTTGACGTGTGTGGCGCCAAGGCCAACTGGTCAATGGACGACTTCATCGACATGCAAGTCGACGAGATTCGCCAAACCGTTGGTGACAAGAAGGTCATCCTGGGCCTTTCCGGTGGGGTGGATTCTTCCGTAACCGCCGTTTTGATCCACAAGGCGATCGGCGACCAACTGACTTGTATCTTCGTTGACCACGGTCTGTTGCGTAAGAACGAAGCCGACTCCGTGATGAAGGCCTTAAGCGCCGACCTCGGGGTTAACATTATCAAGGTTGACGCCGCCGACCGCTTCTTGGGCAAGCTTAAGGGGATCAGCGACCCTGAACAAAAGCGCAAGACGATCGGTAAGGAATTCGTGGCCGTCTTTGACGAGGAAGCCAAGAAGATGAAGGACGCCGATTTCTTAGCCCAGGGGACCTTGTACACCGACGTGATCGAATCCGGGACCGACACTGCCCAGACGATCAAGTCGCACCACAACGTTGGGGGGCTGCCGGAAAAGATGGGCTTCAAGCTGATCGAACCACTCCGCTCCCTGTTCAAGGATGAAACCCGTCAACTGGGTGAAAAGCTGGGGATTCCGCACGACCTGGTCTGGCGCCAACCATTCCCGGGTCCGGGCCTGGGAATCCGGGTGCTTGGTGAAGTCACTCCCGAAAAGCTAGAAATCGTCCGGGAAAGTGACGCTATCTTACGCGAAGAAATCAAGAAGGCTGGCCTGCAAGAAAGCATCTGGCAATACTTCACCGTCCTGCCGGGCATCCGCTCCGTTGGGGTGATGGGTGACGGCCGGACCTACGACGAAGCGGTCGGCATTCGGGCCGTTACTTCAATCGACGGGATGACCGCCGACTTCGCCCAAATTCCGTGGGATGTCTTGCAAAAGATCTCGGTGCGGATTGTCAATGAGGTGGATCACGTTAACCGGATCCTCTACGATGTGACCTCCAAGCCGCCTTCCACGATTGAGTGGGAATAGGGAGTGGGACAGAAATTTCTAATTTCGTCGTCCCACCCCCGCAAGCACCAATAGGGTTTCAGGAATGCTTACCTTGGTAAGCGACTGAAACCCATTGGTGTACTGCGCCGGAGTGCGGAACAACCACTAGACCCGTGGTTGGGGAGCACGTTATCTGAGTAACATTGCAAAATTAAAAGCGAGCCAGGATTTGATTCCTGACTCGCTTTTTTAATTATGCCCATTTAGAGCTAGACACAGGACAAATATTTAGATTTGCGCAAAACGGAAGTGCGACCCAATCGATCAAACAGGCCGTATTTAGCGAATCGGCGTCTATTGCGTCAAATTTTAGATTTGTCGGGTGTGGTTTTCTGGGAGTGGAAAGTAAAGTCGTTGACAAATAGTGTGTGACCCAAAATTCGTCCCCATAGTTATAGCCTAATTAAAAAGCGTCTCGCACTCTTATAAAGGTGCGGGGCGCTTTTTATTACCGTGGTTAAGTAAGAAGGAACGAAAATTGTCGGACGTAACTTTATTGATTATTATCAAGTTATGGAGTAATAAGACAAAACTAAAATTGAGGAATATCAAAATATTCCAAAATTAGTTGACAGACCGTCACACTTTAGCTAATCTTAAGTGAATTAATATTGATTTATTTTTAGGGAGGAAGCGAGATGCAAGATCAATATCGGCGGCTGTCGCGAACGTTAATCGTGACGCTAGTGGTCGTCTTTTCCATCTTAATTGCTGGGGGCTTGCTCATTTTTAAAAATGAGGCACCCCGTCCAGCAAAGATTGTGACCGAAGCGGGAACCACGCTGGTTTCCAAACAGCAGCTAATCTCTGGTCAGGCGACCTACGAAAAGTACCAGTTGGCTGACTACGGGACCTACCTGGGAAACGGGGCTTACTTGGGACCGGATTACACGGCCCAGGCGCTACACGTTTACTTGCAGGGGATGTACCGTTACTACGCCAAAACCCTGTACGGCAAGTCCTTTAATAAGTTGACCACCCTGCAACAAGAGGGAATTAAGGGGAAGGTTAAAGAGGAAATCCGGGTTAACCGCTATAACGCTAAGGATAAGGAATTAACCTTAACCAAGGCCCAGACGGCCGGGTACCAGTACCTGCTTAAGTACTACCGTAAGGCCTTTATCAACAATCCTAAGCAAGTCGGCTTGCCGGATAACATGATCAAGAACCGCACCAACGAATACATGGTCAAGGGGAACAAGGTCGACCAACTGACCGCCTTCTTCTTCTGGGGGGCTTGGTTGTCATCCACCAACCGGCCGGGACGTTCCTACTCATACACCAATAATTGGCCGTATGACCTCGAAGCCGGTAACGTCATGACGCCAAAGGCAATGACTTGGACGGGGATCTCCGTGGCCCTCTTGGTAATGGGGGTGGCGATCGCCATCTGGGTTCAAAAGAAGTACAACTTCGAATCCAAGGCCCAGTACCAAAAGGATGTCCCGATCATTGAACCGGATACCTTACCAATCACCACCAGTCAGCGGAAGACGGCTAAGTACTTCGCCCTGGTAATGGTGCTCTTCTTGGTCCAAATCCTGTTAGGTGAATTGATGGCCCACTACTACGTCGAAAACACCTTCTTTGGGATTGCGCTTCAAAACATCTGGCCGTTTAACCTGGCCCACTCTTGGCACCTCCAGTTGGTCATCTTCTGGGTGGCCACCACCTGGCTAGGGGCCGGAATCTATATCGTGCCCCGGGTCCTGCGCCGGGAACCGGTTCGTCAAGGGATCTTAGTCGACGTCCTCTTTTGGGCGCTCATCTTTGTGGTGGGCGGTAGCATGCTCGGGGAATGGTTGACCGACCTGGGCGTCTTAAACAAGAACTGGTGGCTCTTTGGTAACGGGGGCTGGGAGTACCTGGAACTCGGGAAGTTCTGGCAGTACCTGCTGATCGCCGCCATGGTCCTGTGGATCGTTATGTTAATGCGGGGCTTTGTCCCGGCGATGCGACGTAAGGATAACCAAACCCGCACCCGCCTGGTCACGATGCTCTTCTTAGGGGCGATCGCCGTGCCAGCCTTTTACTGCGCGTCGATTTTTATCATGCCCGATTCACACGTCACCTTCGCCGATTACTGGCGCTGGTGGATCGTCCACCTCTGGGTAGAAGGGATCTTTGAAGCCTTTGCCGTTATTTTAACGGGTTGGCTGTTAGTTGATATGAAGCTGACCACGATTAAGTCAACGATTCGGGCCCTGTACTTCCAATTGATCCTGCTGCTTGGTTCCGGGGTGGTCGGAACCGGTCACCACTACTTCTGGATGGGGGACCACTCCCTATGGTTGGCCCTCGGGGCATCTTTTTCTGCCCTTGAAATCGTGCCACTGTCCCTGTTAGTGTGGGAAGCCTACACCCACTACCGGGTTTACCAGGACACGTACCACAACTTCCCGTATAAGACGACCTTCATCTTCTTGATGTGGACGGGGATCTGGAACACCCTGGGGGCCGGGGCGCTAGGCTTTTTGATCAACGCACCGGCCATCAACTACTTTGAACACGGGACCCAGTGGACGGCCGCCCACGCGCACGGTTCCATGGCCGGGGTTTACGGGATGTTCTCGATCGCCATTATCCTGTACGTGTTACGCAACGTGACAGTCAAGGAATTCTGGACGGCTAAAATGGAAAAGGCGATTCGCTGGTCCGCCTGGTTGCTGAACATCGGCTTAGCCGGGATGGTCTTTGCCACCCTAATGCCGGTCGGGCAACTCCAGTTAGCCGACGCCCTGAAGTACGGCTACTGGCACGCCCGGCAAATGTCCTTTTACCACGAAAAGCTGATTTCTTTAATCTTATGGGGACGGATGCCATGGGACCTGATCTTCACGGCCGGGGTCATCATCCTGCTCGTGGTCTGCTGGAAGGCCCTCTTCCACTTGAAGAAGGCTGACAACCAGGCCGCGGCCGCTGAGTACGAACGCTTCGCCGCTGCCGAAACGAAGAGTCAGGCAAACGAAATTGATGAATAAGATTTAAATAACGGCTCCCGCCAGGTGGTGGGGGCCGTTTTTGTTTCCATAGAATTAGTGGTGGCGAATCAACCATTTGCGCCCTTCGTCAAGCAGGATCAGGGGCAGCGGGATGCACAGTAAGAACAGCCACTGAGCGGGCCCTAGTGGCACCGTGCCAAAGACGTCTTGTAACACCGGGACGTAGGTTAGGCATAACAAGAGGACGACTTCAAAGATGATCCCGAGAAAGATCATTGAGTTGTCGAAGAAGTGGCGGTTGAAGACCGATTGGGTTTCGTAGCGGATGTTTAAGACGGCCGCGATCTGGCAGAAGATGATCACCGCTAAGGTCATCGTGGTGGCCTGACGGTAGTCAAAGCCGCTGGTGGCCAGGGCCGGGAAGGCGTGACCGTTAATGGCGTTGGCAAAGAAGAAGCCGGCCACGCACAGGAGCGAACTCAACAGCCCGTACCAGGTGAAGGCCTTGAGCAAGAGGTTCTTGGTGATCAAATGCTCTTGTTTGGAGCGGGGCGGCCGGTCCATAACGCTGGCCTCGGCGACCTCCTTCCCCAGCCCGAGGGCCGGAATCAGGTCGGTTCCCAGGTCAATCGATAGGATCTGCATGACGGTCAAAGCGAGCGGGATCGTCCCGCCGGACAGCAAGAAGAGTAGCGACGGGACGGCTTCGGGGGTGTTGGAGTTGAGGATGTACAACAAGAACTTGCGGATGTCTTGGTACACCCCGCGCCCCTCCTTAATCGCCGCCACGATCGAAGCGAAGTTGTCGTCGGTTAAAATCATGTCGGCAGCTTGCTTGGCCACATCGGTCCCGGTTAAACCCATGGCGACCCCGATGTCGGCCTTCTTGAGGGCCGGGGCATCGTTGACCCCATCCCCGGTGACGGCGACGACCTCGCCCATCTCCTGCAGGGTGGTGACGACGTCGTACTTTTGTTCCGGAGCCATCCGGGCGAAGATTATCTGGCCGGCGAGCGCTTGTTTGAGGTCGGCCTTGGCCATTGTTTTGAGCTGGTCGCCGGTGATGACCGTGACTGGTTGGTCGGGGAGGACGATCCCGATTTGGCGGGCGATGCTCTCGGCGGTCAGGCTGTAGTCACCGGTCATCATGATGATCTTTATGTGGGCGCGGTGGCAAAGTTGGGCGGCCACGGCGACTTCCTTTCTGGGCGGGTCCAACATGACGGAGAGGCCGATGAAGGTCAGCCCCGTTTCAACGTTAGCGATCGTGGCGTCACTCGGGTCCCCCTGATAGGTGCGGGCCGCCACCGCTAGGACCCGCAGCCCCCGGCGGGCGTAACCATCGTTAGCGGCGTCGATTTGTTGTCTAACTTCGTCGGTGAGCGCCAGGACCTGGCCGTGGTTAAGGTAGCTGGTGCAGTGCTTGAGGACCTGGTTGGGCGCCCCCTTGGTGTAGGTGTTAAAGGGGTGGGTGGGGTCTGCTTTGACGATCACGGTCATCATCTTGCGTTCGGAATCAAAGGGGAGCTCCCGTTGCCGGGGGCTGACTTGGCGTTCGTCGTGGGCGTTTAGGCCGGCCTTTTTGGCGACCACTTCCAGGCAGGCCTCGGTCGGGTCGCCCAAGACGGTGTAGCGGGGGTGGTGGTCATCGGGCGGAACGAGCCGGGCGTTATCGGCCAACAAACCGCCGCGCAGGAGCTCGTACAAATCGGCGTCGGTCTCTTCGTTGACCTGGCGGGGCCCATCGACGACCTTGCCCTTGGCCTCGTAGCCCTCGCCGGTCACCTGGTAGTGCTTGGCGACCGTCCACAGGCTCGACACCGTCATTTGGTTTTGGGTTAAGGTCCCGGTTTTATCCGAACAGATCACCGAAGCGGCTCCCAAAGTTTCAACGCTGGCCAGCTTTTTGACCAGGGCGTTTTGCCGCGCCATCCGCTTGACCGCCCCGGCTAAGGAGAGGGTCACGGTGGGCGACAGTCCCTCGGGGATAAAGGCGACGATCATCCCGAGGGCGAAGATAAAGGATTTGACCAGCGGGTAGTGGACGAAGAGGGTCGCCACCAAAAAGAAGATCAGGCCGATCGAAACCGCCAGCACGGAGAGTTGCTTGGTCAGGGTGTTGAGCTCTTTTTGCAGGGGACTGATGTCTTCCTTGACCTGCTGGGTCAGTTCGGCGATCTTACCGAAGTCGGTGGCCATCCCGATTTTGACCACCACCCCCACCAGGTTACCTTTGACCAGCGAGGTGCCGGAGAAGACGATGTCGCCGAACTCAAAGTGGTTCTTGCCGGTTGGGTCAATGGCCTGGGCCCCCTTGTTGACCGGGTTGACTTCGCCAGTCAAGGCCGACTGGTCGACTTGGACCTGGGTGGCCGCAAGGATCCGGATGTCGGCGGCCACGTTATCGCCCTCCTCGAGCTTGACGATGTCGCCAACGACCAGGTTGCTGGTGAGTACCTTTTGGTCGTGGCCGTCGCGCACGACCCTTGAATAGGAAGGAAGCATCTTGGACAGGGCGTCGGTTTCCTTGCCGGCCTGGTATTCTTGCCAAAAGGAAAAGAGCCCGTTGATGATGTTGACGAGCCAGATGGCAATCCCCAGTTCCTTGAGTTGGGCGACAAAGGCAATCGCCCCGGCGACCCAGAGCAGGATCGCCATCATCGAGGTGAAGTTTTGGGTGAATTTGGTTAACCAGGAGGCGCCCTTAATTTGTTTGAGGACGTTGGGGCCGTCTTGGGCCTGGCGGCGGGTAACTTCGTCCTTGGTCAGGCCGGTGCGACTGGTTTGTAGTTCGGTCAGGAGGCGGGTTTGATCGTCTTCTTGGGCAATTTCTTCTAACGATAACGATTTAGTTGGCATCTTTAATCCCCCCTTTGACTTAATTGTAGGCGCAATTAGCAAATTTTAAAGCGGTTTTAATAATAATTTTAATTAACGAAGCGGCGCCGTTCTGATTAGTGGTTCTGATCAACCGGGAGTCTTGTTCGTGCATAATATTAGTCAAAGGTAAAGAAAAACTAAAGCTAATCTGATGGGTGCTGGGAGGGCGAAATTCTATGTCAACCGTTTGCATTAGCGGTTTGTGCCATTAAAAGGGTTGATAAAAACGAAAATTTAGTTTGAGAATTCTTCATAAATGATTCATAATTATCTCCTGTAAAGATCATCAGTTAGGGGAGTAAACAAATGAAGAAAGTACGGATCGGTGCCGGGCTGTTAGACCTGACCATTCTCTTGGCCGGGTGCGGCGGCAACTCTACGGCCAAGCAGGCCAGCCAGTCGTCTTCGAGCACCAGTCAAAAGGTTTCGAGTAGCCACAAGCAAACTACGCCCTGGAACAGTCAAAAGACGACCAGCTGGAAAGCTTCATTAACCAGTGGGCGCCGACAATGAGCCAGGCCTACACCAAGTACAACGGCAAAACCGCTTTAAAGACTAAGTTGGACGTCAAGTACCCGAAGAACTTTGCCCAGGCCAAGGTTAACGGCAGCACCAGCGCTTCGATTGGCTGGGCGCCAAGCGGTAAGGGCAAGTGCGATTACAACGTGGTCGCCATCTACAACGATGACGACTTCGCCGGCGCCAAGTACATCACCTACGCCTTTGCCTTCCACGACGGCCAGCCGGTCGCCCTGGTTGACCAAGCAACTAACGGCGGTCCGGACTTTTATCCGACCCAAAACGCCAGCGTCCGCGACGCCTTCGACCGGATTGCCAACGGGACGAGTGCCACCTATGGTAGTACGTCAACTAGCGCCAACTCCAGTAGCAGTGCCTCCAGTAGCGCGACCAGCGACCTGACTTCCGATGGGCGTAACGGTTACTTTGCGACGCCAAGCGCCACCCGGGGGACTTGGTACTTCGTCAACGACAACCAGTCCGTCACCAAGGTCACAATTACCGACCACGAGCTAACCACGACGATTGAGGACGGTTCCTCCAGCACCACGGTCCTTTACAATCGTCAGTCCGACTACCAAATCCCGCAAAACCCGAGCCAGGACCTGCAGTTTAAGTCGATGGATTGGTCGGAGGGGAACGCCTTTACCCATAACGGTATCCAGTACTTTAGTGTTCGTTCTTGGTTGCAATAAACCGCACCCCACAACTACTACGGCGTGACGACCGAAAAGGTGAACGGCCAAGACACCCGGGTGCTGTTGCTAGTCGAAGGGGGCCACGTTCAGGTACAAGAAGTCGGTTACCCGACCGAACAGCTGGCCAAGGATAACGTCGACACCAAGTTTGATAACCTAGATTACCAATAACCACGAATTAAGAAGAGAGCGAGAGAGGCGATCGGAATGAAGAAGAGATGGCTTGGCCTAGGGGGCTTTACCCTGGCCGTGGTGGCCCTCTTGGCATTATGGGCATTCTTACCAAGCGGGCCGAAGCACCACCCAGAAATGGAGTCGGGGAGTAGCAACAACCAAATTAAAACGGTGACGCAAAGTTCAACCACCAATTCGTCAACGACGGCCCGCTGGAACCAAGGCAAGGATAACCAACTGGCAGCCTTCATGGCTAAGTGGGGGGCAGCGGACAAGCAAACCTACGCCAAGTACAACGGTAACAGCGACCTGGTAACCGCCTCGGGAACCAGTTACCCGACCGGCTTTAGCGCCGCCTTCGTGGGGATGCGTAGCGTCTCGATGGGGTGGACGGACACCGGGAGCGGTAATTACGATTACAACGTGGTCGCCGTCTACAATTACAACCAGCCCAAGGACCTGGGGCGGACCACTTACGCCTTTGCCTTTCACGAGGGCAAGCCGGTGGTCTTGATCAACCAGACCATGGAGGGGCCGGATAACTGGACGGTCGCTAAGGACACGACGCTCAAGAGCCGGTTCGTGGAGATCGTTAACGGAAAGTGAGCGGTGGGGAATTGACAGATCGATAAAAGCCGATCTATAATCAGACCATGGAAATAAATGAAAAGCTATTTAAGGCCCTGGCCAACCAAACCCGCCTCGATATCTTGCGCTGGTTAAAAGACCCGCTCACCCATATCGACGTCGTAACCTGTGAGACGGTTCAATACGAACTCGACCACTTCGGCGGCATCTGCGTGGGCGACATCGTCCGTAAGGCTGGCCTGGCCCAATCAACGATTTCGTCGTACTTAGCCATGCTAGAAGAGGTGGGGTTACTCACCTCCAGCCGGCACGGCAAGTGGACCTACTACCGGCGTAATGAAGCCCAGGTGCAAGCACTGGGGCGGCTAATTGAGGAATCACTGTAAGGGTGGTTCCTTAATTTTCACCCCGTTAGATCGTTAATTAGCGATATGTAAATTTAAGGAGGAAACCAATGTCATCCGTTACCGAACTTTTGCACACCAAGTACCCGCTCGTCCAGGCCCCGATGAACTGGGCGACCGACGCCCGGTTTGTAGCCGCCGTCGCCAACGCCGGTGCCCTCGGGGTGTTGGGCCCCAACGCCGGCCTGAGCGAAATGGTGCACGGCTCAGCGGCCCACGAGCGCCAGTTGCAAGCCCAGTTGGACCAAGTGCGCACCCTGACGGACCAGCCAATCGGTATCAACGTGGTGTTGGAACCGGACCCGGCGCCCCACATGAACAGCACGCTTGAGGTGGCCTTTGCCAACGGGCTCCGCTACTTTGCCGTGGTTGGTGAACCCGACCAGGCGGTTTACCGGCGGATCAAGGACCACGGTGGGGTAATCTTGGCCCGGCCACTAACGCCAACCGTGGCTAATGCTAAAGCCGCCGAGGCCTACGGCGCCGACATCTTAGTGGCGACCGGCTACGACGAAGGGGGGATCTTGCCCCAGCACTTCCAGGGGACCTTCACGGTAGTGCCGACGATGGCCGATGCCGTTTCGATCCCGGTCCTAGCCGCCGGGGGGATCAACGACGCCCGTGGGGTTAAGGCGGCCCTGGTCCTCGGCGCCCAAGGGGTTTACGTGGGGACCCGCTTCTTAGTCACTGATGAGGCCCCGGTTGCCCCGGCTGCCAAGGAGACCCTGTTGGCGGGGTCTTACGATCAAGTCGATTTGGTCTCACACGACCAGCGCTCGTTAATGACCCCGGGGGCTAAGCAACTAGCGGCCCGGTTTAAGGAAACCAATGACGGACGGGCAATTGACCAAATAATCGCCCAACGCGGCGGGATGTTGCCGGGCCTGCGCCTGGGGAAAGTGGACGACAACATTATTTCCACCAACACCGGGCTGGACTTGATCAAGCACGGTGGAACGGTTGCCGAGCTGGTTGAAGAATTAATGGAGGGGATCAAATGAAGCGCTTAAAGATTATCTTGCCCCAGTGGGAAGGTGGGGTGAACCCCAACTACGTCTTAGGGGCCTGCTTAATGGATTTGATCGTGCCGGCTGAATAATTACCAACGGTGACGATCCCGGTTGCCGACGTTAATGCCCCCGAGGTGTTGGAGGCCAACACGGCATCGATGCCTACCAGGCCTTGCAAGGTCAACTAACGGCGGTCCAGGGAGTCTTAGCCACCAAGCAACCGGACAAGGTTTTGATGGTGGGGGGCGACTGCGCCGTCAGCCTGGCCCCCTTTGATTATTTGAGTGGGCGTTACGGTCGGGACCTGGGGGTCGTTTGGCTGGATACCCACCCCGACATCTCCACGACCGAGGAGTCCCACCACCTCCACGAAATGGTGGTCAGCTCCCTGCTGGGCAAGGGGGCACCGGGCTTTAACGCCCACCACCCCCTTGCAAGCGACCAGGTCATCTTGGCGGGGTTGATTGAAGAGGACCTGCGTCCGATGGACCACAACGTTTTCGATTACCAGGTCCAACGGCTGACGCCAAAGCAGCTGCGCGAACCTCCGAACGCCCTTAGTGATTGGGTCCGCGGCCACGGCTTCAAGCAGGTGGCCGTTCACTTTGACCTCGACGCCTTGTCGCCCACGGCTTTTCGCTCAATTTACCCGGCCGAACCAGGGACCGACCCGGCGGACTTCCCGGCCGCCGTGGGCCAATTAACCTTGCCAGAAGTGGCGAACCTGTTGACCCAGCTCGATCAAAGCGCCGAACTGGTCGGCTTAACGGTGGCCGAGTACATGGCCTGGGATGCGCTCAATTTACGCCAGTCTTTAAGTGGGTTGTCCTTGTTGGAGTAAAGCAGCAGCGCCCCTACCATTAAGTTGGTAATTATGCGATAATTAAGGTAATAACCGTAGCCAACCCACCAAAGGAGGGACCACCATGCTAGTGACAACGACCGAACGGATTCCGGACCAAGAATACGAAGTGTTGGGCGAGTGCTTTGGGGTGACCACCCAAAGCCGGGACATCATTAGTAATTTCGGCGCCGGACTTAAGAACCTGGTCGGCGGCGAGATCAAGGGTTACACCAAGATGCTGACCACCTCGCGCCAGGAGGCGATTGACCGTTTGAAAGAAGAGGCGGCGGCGATGGGCGCCGACGCCGTGGTGATGATGCGGTTTGACTCCGGTTCGATCGCTTCGGACATGCAGTCGGTGGTGGCCTACGGGACCGCCGTTAAATTCATCGAAAAAAATTAGGGTGCGCCCCTTGACCTAAAGTCAGCTTTAAGTAGTATGCTATGACCATTCCAAACCAAAGGAGTGGTTTTTTTGTTACTCGAATAAATTCATTCGTCAAAAGACGTTAAGCAACTCACTAATGACCAACTGCACACCCTGGTTGATGAGGCCCGGGCGGCGCTCTTGCAAAAGTTGAGCGTTCACGGTGGCCACAACGGCCCGAACCTCGGGGTCGTAGAAATGACGGTCGCCCTGCACGCCGTCTTTGATTCACCAACTGACAAGATTATCTATGACGTTTCCCACCAGTCCTACGTCCACAAGATGTTGACCGGACGGGCCCAGGCTTTCTTGGACCCGGTCCACTACTATGACGTGTCTGGTTACACCAACCCCAAGGAAAGTGACGACGACTTCTTCTCGATCGGTCACACCTCGACGTCCCTGGCCCTGGCCAGCGGCTTTATCAAGGCCCGCGACGTCTTGGGTAACCACGAAAACATCGTCGCCGTGATCGGGGACGGTTCCCTTTCCGGGGGCCTGGCCTACGAAGGCTTGAACAACGTGGTGACTGAAAACTCCAATGCGATCGTGATCGTCAACGACAACGACCAATCGATCGCCAAGAACCCGACCGGCGGGATCTACACCGCCCTGCGCAAGCTGCGGGAAAGCAACGGCCAGGCCGAAGACAACTTCTTCACCGCCCTGGGGTATGAGTACCACTACTTAGCCGACGGGAACGACCTCGACCAGCTGATCGCCCTCTTTAAGAGCGTCAAGGATACCGATCACCCGGTTCTCTTGCACGTTCAAACCGAAAAGGGGCACGGCTTTGCTCCGGCCGAAGCCAACCACGAAAAGTTCCACGCCGGCGGCCCAATCGGCCTCAAGACCGGTGACTACAAGGGGGCTGGCCAACCGGCGGGGGAAACTTACGACGCCGTCTTGTCCGACCTAGTCTTCAACAAGCTGAAGCAAGACCGGTCCGTGATCGCGCTGTCCTCGGGGACGCCAATGATCATCTTTAACCAGGAACAACGCCAAGCGGCTGGCGCTCAGTTCATGGACGTGGTGATTGCCGAAGAACAGGCCACCACGATGTCGGCCGCCCTGGCCAAGTACGGCGCCAAGCCAGTTTACCCGGTTTACGCCACCTTCTTACAACGGGCGTACGACGAACTGTCGAATGACGTGGCCCTAAACAACGACCCGGCGACCCTCCTGGTGTACCTGGCCGGCGCCTACGGGATGAACGACGAAAGCCACCTCGGCCTCTACGACATCCCGTTCTTGAGCCACATCCCGAACTTCGTTTACTTGGTCCCAACCAACAAGGAAGAGCTGGTCGCAATGACTAACTGGGCGATTGATCAACCAGACCACCCGGTTGCCATTCGGGTTCCGGCCGTGGCGTTGGAAACAACCGGCCAAGCTGACACCACCGATTACGGCGACTTGAACAAGAACCAGGTGGTTCACCAAGGTTCCAAAGTCGCCATCTTCGGGGTCGGCAACCTGCTCGGCTTAGCTAAGCAAGCCGCCGCTAAGTTAGCCGAAGAGGGCGTCGACGCCACGGTCATCAACCCCCGTTACCTGACCGGGTTGGACACCGAATTGCTCGACCAACTCCAGGCCGATCACCAAGTGGTGGTGACCCTAGAAGACGGGATCCTAGAGGGCGGTTACGGTCAAACGATCGCCTCCTACCTCGGTGACAGCGCCGTGCGGGTGCAAAACTACGGCCTGCAAAAGGCTTACCCGGACCGCTACGACGTCAACGAACTGTTGGCCCAAAACGGCTTGACGGCTGACAACATTGCCCAACAAGCATTAAAAGCACTTAACTAAACTAAAAAGAGCCTCAGAGAAGCTACTTCTCCGAGACTCTTTTTTTGCTGTTACACAGATCGCGCACTAACCTTCGTCCTAGCTTAGCCATACGGTCTGTCGAGAAGGTCATTTCCCACTCACTGATAACGTGCTCCCCAGCCGCAGGCCTAGTGGCTAAGCCTGGCCACAGAACACCGCGTGCCGCGCTAACCTGTGGCCTATCCTTAGCCCACGGCCTGCTTTACGGCTGGTCCGCACTCACTGATAACGTGCTCCCCAACCGCAGACCTAGTGGCTAAGTCCAGCCATAGAACACCGCTGACGCGCTAACCTATGTCTAGGCCTTAGCCCACGGCCTGCCAGTTGGTTGGGTCGCACTCACTGCTTACTTCCCCGTCAGCCCATACAAAAGGACGTTAACGATCCCTTCGGCTTGCTTAGGGTCGGGTTCGTGGCCGTTGGCATCGCCATAATAAACTAGCGAGGTTAGGATGGTGATGATCGCTTCATCGCTGGCCGGGGTGGTGATGAAACCATCACGGCGCCCAATCTGAATGAAGGTGGTAAACAGCCCATCCAGCTTGGCCCGGACGTGGGCCCGCAATTTCGGGGTAGTCTCGATGGTCTTAGAAAGCTCTTCGTAGGAAGCCTGACTGGTGATGGCGCCGAGCGAGGAGGTGTTGGGAATCGCCTGCAGACGTTGCAAAAAGGGCTGACTGGAGTTTTTGATCGTCGCCTGGGCGTCTGCAAAGGACGTGTCGATCAGGCCGGTTAAAACTTCTTGGACCAGGGCCTCCTTGTCGGCAAAGTACTTATACATGGTGACGTAAGAGATTCCCGACTCCTGGCTGATCTGGCGGACGCTGGTTTTTTGGATCCCCTGGGCCAAAAAGAGCCGCTTGGCCGCTTCGATGATCTGGGTTCTGTTTTGTTCCTTGAGTTCTTCGCGCTTCACGAGTTCACCCCCACTTGTTGAATCTAGAATCCCATTATACCCTAAAAGCTTAAATTTAAAAGTTAAATATTTAACTAAGATGTTAAACTTTATTGACATACCCCGCAAAACGGGTACAATATGACACATGCTTAAATCTTAACGCCAAATGTTTAAGTTTTACTTTGAGAGAATGGAGTGTTTCAATGGCCTACTTAGAATTAAAAGACATTCGTAAGTCTTACTTCCTCGGCAAGGAAGAGTTCCCGGTCCTAAAGGGGATTAACCTGCAGTTTGAGTTAGGGGAATTCGTCTCGATCCTCGGGGAATCCGGGGGTGGGAAGTCGACCTTGATGAACATCATCGGGGGGCTGGACCGCAAGTTTGACGGTGAAGTGATCATCAATGGTAACAAGCTTGATCACAGCCAAGAACAACGCATGGATCGTTACCGGCGCGACGAGATTGGTTACATTTACCAGTCTTACAACTTGATCAACCACTTAACGGTGACCGAAAACGTCCGCTTGTCCTTAGACATGACCACCCTGAGCGCCAAGGAAGCCACCGACCGGACGATGGACCTCTTGAAGCGGGTTGGCTTAAGTGAACACGCTAAGAAGTACCCGAGCCAATTGTCCGGGGGGCAAAAGCAGCGGGTGGCCATCGCCCGGGCCTTGGCCAGTGACCCGAAGATCATCATCGCCGACGAACCGACCGGGGCCCTGGACGCCGAAAACACCGAAGACGTCTTGAAGATCTTAGATGAGATCGCCGCCGAAGGACGCCTGGTGATCGCCGTTACCCACTCCCAGCACGTGGCCGATTCCGGGACCAGGATCGTCCACCTGGCCGAGGGGCAAATCGACGGTGACGAGCGCCTGCGCCCGGCCTACCCGGTCGACAAAAACAAGGGGCGCCTGACCTCAAAGCCCCTGTCCTTTGAGACCTCGCTTTCGACGGCCTACAAGCACTTCAAGTTCCACTTCGCCCGTAACCTCTTGATCGTGGCCGGCACGGCAATCGGCCTCTTTGCCGTGATCCTCTTCTCCGGGTTAGGTAACGGGGTCCAGGGCTACGTTAACAAGCAGGTTAACGACATGGTTAACCCCCGTTCGGTAATCGTCACCCAGTACGTGAAGGGAAGCGATGCATCCGGGGGTAGCGATTCTGGCGCCAGCCAGCAGTCGATGATGGCCGAACTCAGTAAGGGCGCTGCCACCTTTAAACAGTCCGACGTCCAAAAGATCAAGGACTTAAGTGACGTGACCGCCGTTCAAAAGATCTACACGGCCGCCAACGTCACGATCGCCGCGGGCAAGAAGAGCACCGTCGCCCAAACTTTAACTAACTGGAACAACTCCAGCACCAATTCTTCCATTAAGTACGGCCACAAGCCGGGCGCCGGCGAAGTGGTTCTGGACCAAAACACGGTCGCCAAAAAGCTGCAAAAGGGCAGTGGCAAGAGCCTGATCGGCAAGACGGTCACCCTTTCTTACACCGCCCAAAACAGCCAGGGGCAACCGGTAACCGTTAAGTTTACCGCCAAGGTCGCCGGAATCTCCAGCAGCTCGGTGGGGGCAACTTACGTCAACACCAAGACCCTGACTAAGGCGATGAAGGACCAAAGCGTTAAGCCAAACGCTAGCTCCTTGGCCGTGACGGCGAACACGATGGAAAACTCCAAGTCAGTTGCCAAGCAGATCAATAAGATCAAGACCAACCACAAGCGCGTCTTCACCGCTAACGCCGTTTCCTCAATGATCTCGCGGATTGAAACCTACATCAGCTTGATCACCAACATCTTGTCCGGGGTAGCCGGGATCTCACTGTTGGTTTCCGCTTTGATGATCATCGTAACTATGTACATGTCAGTGGCCGACCGGACCAAGGAAATTGGGATCCTGCGGGCGCTGGGGGAAAGCAAGAAGGACATTCGCCGGATGTTTATCGCCGAATCCTTGATCATCGGGATCTTCTCGGCGATCGTCGCCACCGTGATTGCCTTCGTGGCCCAAGCCGGGTTCAACGCCGCCCTGTCTAAGATCGCCACCTACGCCTTTATCCAAATCACCTTTGGCAACGTGGTTACGGTCTTCGTAATCGCCCTGATCATCTCCTTGTTAGCGGCTTGGCTGCCGGCCCGGCACGCCGCCGCCCTCAACCCAATTGACGCTCTGGCGGTCGATTAATAAATCCTTAACCTAATCTAAGTCCCTTAAATTGGCTCTTGAGCCGGTTTACGGGGCTTTTTTGGTTCTATCAGATAAAAGAGTGTGGAATGCGTAACAAACTAGAAAATAAGTGGGCATAATTCTACCCGTCGTCGTCATAGTTTCTCCCTTAATCTAGTTTAAAATGGTTCTTACAAAGTTAAGATAAAACAATTTAAAACGCGAGGTGACAACCATGTTTAAGAAATTTCTGATTACAATCGTTTCAATTTCATCGTCAGTAGCGGTTCTAATCGACGGTTACTTAATGTTCTTCAAACATGACCAAAGCCAGGAAACGGCTCAAAGTCAAGCCACCGCAGCGAGTGATACCGAATCGGAGAGCTCCACCACTACTTCATCATCATCAACTAGCAGTTCCAACTCGACCATGAAAGACGGGACCTACACCGGGAAGTCGACCAGCACCGAATGGGGCGACGTCCAGGTCAAAATCACCGTGGCCAGCGGCAAGATCACCCAGATCACGGTCTTAAAGCACCCGACTGGCGGGAAGTCTGACGAAACCAACTCCCGCTCCTTACCGACCTACAAGCAAGAAGCCCTGGCCGCCCAAAGCGCCAACATCAACCAAGTTTCCGGGGCGACCGAAACTTACAAGGGCTTCACTGGTTCCCTGCAAAGCACCTGGCCCCGCTCCTAGAGGACCCGCGCGTCGTCGGGGTCTGCTTAAACGGGGCCGGTGAGGCGTTCGCCGTCAATGACGCCGGGGCGCTGCTTGGCGGTCCCGACCGGGAAGACGGTGTCCAAGTGGCCCAATAAGATCGGTGGGGCGCTCGGCGCCGTTTCGTTTAGGTCGGCGACCAGGACGGGATTAGCGGTGGTGGACTGTTCACGAACGGCGGTGAGGCCGTGGCTGGTCAAGAAGTCTTCAACCAGGGTGAGGGTGGCGTCGACGCTGGCGGCATCGAGGGCGTTGGTGTCCTGGTTAATCAAGGCGGTGGACAGGCTAGCCTTAGCCGCCTGGTACTTGGCGGCCCGGTGCTGATTGAGGTCCTTTAAAAGGGTCGCTTGCCGCTTATTCATCAGTTTCGTGTAGGCGTTGGAATAGGCGTTGAGCTTGGCGGTATCCCGGTAGCTGATCCGGGCGAGGTTGTACTCGGTCAGGGAGAAGGCTCGTTTGGTGGTGACCCCAAAGCCGCTCAACTGGCCGGTCCCAACGCTGGTTTGGCCAAAGTCGTTGTGGTTGATGAACTCGGCCGACTTGACGAAACCGACGACCTTAAACTTGGTTTTAGCAAGGCCGGTGCCATCTTGCAGGGTGATCGTTTCGCCCAGGTGGTAGGTGCCCTTGAGGGTGTTATTTAAGGCGATTTCGGTGTCTGTCTTGGCCAGGCGCCCGGCCACCACTTTATACTGCGACAGGGAACCGGAATTGGAAAAGACCCGGATGCCGTTGGTGATGCCCTTAATCTTAGCATCGGTGAAGTAGCCGTAGTTGACGGTCTTGACCCGGGCTTGGTCGGCGATCGTCTTTTGGTCGGCCTGGTTTAACCCGTAGGCGGAGGTGACGGTCATGTCGGCCAGGTGGGTTTGGTTAAAGTAGTTCAGCCCGGTCTGGCGCATGTCCGGCCCGGTGATTTTGAGGCCGACAAAGGAGAAGGTCCCGAGCAATATTAACAAGACCAGGGCGATGAAACGGCCCGGCGACCGCCCGATCGATTACCAGGCGTCCTTATATAATATTTTCTTGCTCACGATCTTCACCTACCATTCCAAAGTGGCGATGTCTTGCGGGTGGTCCTGGTGGGTGATCTCCTTCACCCGGCCGTCGTGGATGTGGATGACCTGGTCGGCGATCGGAGCCAGGGCGGCGTTGTGGGTGACGATTAAGACGGTCGATCCCTGCTTTCTGCTCATGTCCTGGAGGATTTGCATAACGGCGCGGCCGGTTTCAAAGTCCAGCGCCCCGGTCGGCTCGTCACCGGACGGGAAGGTCTTGGTGTTGTTTATCACTTATATGTATGCCATTTTCTAAACCTCACTCTTTTAATTCGACATATGTTTATTTAACAGCCTTATTGTAGTATTCTTAAAAAAAGTGAACAAGCAACAAATTGAATAATGTGTTGAAATAAGGATAAAAAGATGACCGCCACCCGACAAACCAAAACTAAGGCCCGCCTCTACCAAGCCTTCATCGCCCTGCTAGAGGAGCGCGGCTTCAACCAGATCACGGTTAAGGAACTGTGTGACCGTGCCCAGATTAACCGGGGCACCTTTTATAACAATTATACTGACATTTACGACCTGGAAACATGGCTGGAGGGCCAATTGTTTGGCCAAATTCGCCAAATCCTGCGGGCCGATCCCGCCCACCACGCTCTGTCGCCGGACAGCATCCGTGCGGTGATCGATTACGTTAAGCAAAACCAGCAACTGGTGATGGCGATGGTGCACGGCGGCCTGGCAAACCGGATCGAAACGGTTCTCAAGCGGGAGTTAGTCTCGATCATGGAGGACTTTTTGCAAGCCGATTTTGAACGGGCCACCTTACTGCCGGCCAAGTACGGGCGGGCCGTGTTTGCCAGCGAGGTAAGCGCCGTGATCATGCTGTGGATCAACGACGGGATGGTGGAGTCGAGCGCCGACTTGGTGGGGATGCTGACGGTCCTGCGCGACCACCCGCTCAAAGATATCGTGGGGTGCGTGTATGACTAAGCTCGTCAGGGCGGTGCTGGTGTTAATCCTCTTAATGGCCACCATTGCCAACCTCAGGACCGACCTTAAACAAGGGCGCGGCGCCCTGTTAATCGTTTTGGCCGGCCTCGCCCTCGCCCCCCGGGTTTGGCGTTGGTTAAGCGGTCGGTCGGCCACCACCAAACGGAACCTGTGTTGGGGCCTGCTCGGCCTGACGGCGGTGATCGAACTGACCGTGCTACTGACCATGCCGACCAGCGTCTTTCATGACCCCTTCCGGGTGCGCTACCAGGCCAGCCTGTTAGCTAGCGGCCACTTCGACTGGGGGGCCAGCGACTACTTTTACCGCTACCCCAATAACGCCGTCAACGCCGTTCTCTTGGCCGGCCCGCTCTGGGTGGGGCGCTTAGTCGGGTTTAACGACGCCACTACGCTCGGGGCGCTGGGTTTTGTAATGACCAACGCCCTGATCCTCGCCTGTGCCCACCTAGCCAGCCGACTCGCCAAAGACAGGGCCGCCGCCATCTTAGTCGTCGCCTGGTTTTTGCTCAACTCGGTCACCTACACCAACTTCTTGCAGGTTCCTTACAGCGACCTGCCCAGCATCCTGGCTGTGGCGGTGATCCTGCTGGTTTGGCAGGCCCACCAAGAACGGCCCCACTGGGCGAAGTTACTCGTCCTCGGCGGGGCGGTCCTGGTCGGCCAGTTGATCAAGCCCAACCTGATCGTCTTGGCGCCGGCCGTTTTGTTAACCTGGTGCTTGGTCAAACCCCGCCGCCAGCTCCTGGCCCCGGTTACTACGGTTTTGGTTGCCTTGGCCCTAACGTTGCCGGTTAAACAAGCGCTCCTGACGGCGGGACACTACCAAGCAAACGACCGCTACCGCCTGCCGGCGACCTCTTGGATCTACATGTCCTACCTGCCGGCCACCGGGGGCCAGTACAACAGCCAGGTGGTGCAACAAGAGGAAACCTTGCCCAATTTGGCCACCCGCCAGCGGTTCGTTCAAAGCGCCCTAGTGAACCAGGTTAAGAAACTCGGGGTCGGCGGCCTCTTCCAGCAGTGGGGGACCAAGCTGGTTAACTTGACTGATGAGCGCCACGTGCCAATCGAGTACCGGGCCGGACCCCAGCGGGCACCGGCTTGGTACCTGGCCCACGCCAAGCTGGCCGGTGTCTTACAAAACTTCCTATTACAGGTCGGCTGGTTAACCCTCTTCGCCCTGACTTTGCGTAAGGTCATTTACCTGCGTTTAAACTCGGCGACCGCGGTCCTCTTGGCGGTCTGGGCGGTCGGCTTCGTGGCCTTCGAGGTCCTCTTGTGGGAAGTGGAGGACCGGTATGGCTTGGCCCTGCTCCCGTTCTTATTCGGGCTCGTCAGCCTGCCGACGGCGCCCCGCTTCAATGACGTTGGGGCACGACTGCCCTGGTTCTGGTGGCCGCTGGTCGGTCTCGTCGGGGCGCTGCTCCTGTTAACCAGCCTTCCCAAGCCTAATTCGATTACCGTCGCCACCCAGCAAAGCTCGCTATCGGTCCAGTACGGCGAACGGCCTTACCAACTCGCCCCTGGAGCCCAGCTGAGCCAGGCGGTGACGCTTCACCACGCCGCCAGCCGGGCCCAGGTTTGGCTGCCGCATAAGAGCCGGGCGACCGTGACCCTGCTGACGCCCGCCGGTCAGCGGCTGGCCCTCCACCGCCGCGGTGGGGTGGTGGCCTACCGCGGGAAGTTAGCCGCCGGCACCTACCGGCTCGTGGTGGCGAACCCAACGGCCCGCGCCCAGCCAGTTTGGGTAACTAGCTGGCCCCACGGCCGCCTAGCCCCGCACCCGCTGGTGGTTAACCACCACGCCACCGGGGGCCGGAGCCTGCGCTACTTATTTAGTACGGATTAAAAAAACGATCGCCCGGGCGGGACGGTCGTTTTATTTTGGTAGCGAACTCCTGGGGGTGAATATACAAAATAAAATGCATATAATCCGTGATTTGTGCTTATTTGACGGTTATTTTCCGAAAATCTTGCATTTTTATTTGATTTTCATGCAAAAGGAGTGTATCCTTAGTCACAATTAATCATTGAAAATAGAAAGCGAGGACGAGCTTATGGCCAAGGAAAAAGTTGTTTTAGCATACTCAGGGGGACTCGATACGTCGGTGGAAATCGCCTGGTTGAAAAACAAGGGGTACGACGTGATTGCCTGCTGCATTGACGTTGGTGAAGGCAAGGACCTGGAGGCCATCAAGGAAAAGGGGCTTAAGGTCGGCGCCGTTAAGTCGGTCGTCATCGACGCCAAGGAAGAATTCGCCAGCGAGTACTGCCTGCCCGCCCTGCAGGCCCATGCCATGTACGAAAATAAGTACCCCCTCGTTTCAGCGCTTTCGCGGCCGTTGATCGTCAAGAAGTTAGTGGAGGTGGCCAAGGAAAACGGCGCCACCGCGATTGCCCACGGTTGTACCGGGAAGGGGAACGACCAGGTGCGGTTTGAAGTCGGCATCCACGCCCTGGCGCCGGACATGAAGATCGAAGACCCGATCCGGGAAGTTCACTGGGCGCGGGAAGAAGAAATCGACTACGCCAAGGAAAACGGGATTCCAGTGCCGATTAACAAGCAAAGCCCGTACTCCATTGATGAAAACCTCTGGGGCCGGGCCAACGAATGCGGGATCCTGGAAGACCCGTGGGCGAGCGCCCCGGCCGACTCCTACGACCGGACGGTGGCCTTAGAAGACACCCCGGACACCCCCGACGTCATTGAACTGACCTTTGAACACGGGGTGCCAAGCGAATTAAACGGCGAGCAACTGAGCCTGGCCACTTTGATCATGACCCTGGACAAGCTGGCCGGTAAGCACGGGATCGGTCGGATCGACCACGTCGAAAACCGGCTGATCGGGATCAAGTCACGGGAAATCTACGAATGCCCAGCAGCCACGGTCCTCCTGGCCGCCCACAAGGATATCGAAGACATCACCCTGGAACGGTCGCTGGCCCACTTCAAGCCGGTGATCGAAAAGCAAATTGCCGACATGGTTTACAACGCCCAGTGGTTTACGCCGTTGATGACTGCCCTGCTGGCCTTCTTAAAGGAAAGCCAACAGGACGTCAACGGGACGGTGCGGGTCAAGCTCTTTAAGGGTAACGTCATTTGCGAAGGGCGGAAGTCACCAAACTCGCTGTACGACGAAAACCTGGCGACCTACACGGTGGCCGACTCCTTTGATTCCGAAGCCGCCGCTGGCTTCATCAAGCTGTACGGCTTGCCAACCCAGGTTTACGCCCAGGTCCACCAACAAGACCAAGCGCCAGCCCAAAAGAAGCCCGCGGCACCAACGAAGGACGAAGGGGCGCCGGACTTTATCTATCAAGTACAACACCAAGGGGTAACGAATTAATGGCAGTTAAGAGAATGTGGGGGGGTCGCTTTGAAGCGACCGGTGCCAAGTGGGTCGAAGAATTTGGGGCCTCGATCTCCTTTGACCAGCAGATGGCCGCAGAAGATTTAGAGGGTTCCTTGGCCCACGTGACGATGTTAAAGGAAACAAAGATCCTGCCGGCGGCCGACGCTGACCAGATCATTACGGGGCTCAAGAAGCTCCAGGACCAACTCGAAGCAGGGGAGCTTACGTTTACGGTTGAAAATGAAGACATCCACATGAACTTAGAGGCCCTCTTGACCGAGGAGATCGGACCGGTGGCCGGCAAGCTCCACACCGCCCGGAGCAGAAACGACCAGGTGGCCACCGACCTACACCTCTACGTCAAGCACCGCCTGCCCCACGTCATCCAGGCGATCAAGGACTTGCAAAAGGTATTGGTCGAAAAGGCGGCGGCCAACGTCGAAACGATCATGCCCGGCTACACCCACTTGCAACACGCCCAACCGATCTCTTACGGCCACTACCTGATGGCCTACTTCCAGATGCTTCAGCGTGACGTCGAACGGTTTGAGTTTAACCAACAGCACACCGATCTAATGCCGTTGGGGGCGGCCGCCTTGGCCGGGACGACCTTCCCGATCGACCGGGAACTGACCGCCAAGCTCTTGGACTTTCAGGCGCCCTACGTTAATTCCTTAGACGCCGTTTCCGACCGGGATTTTGTCCTCGAATTCCTGGCCAACGCCGCCATTTTGATGACCCACCTGTCCCGGCTGTGCGAAGAGATCATCATGTGGTGTTCCTATGAATTTGGCTACCTAGAGCTGTCCGACCAGTACTCAACCGGTAGCTCGATCATGCCGCAAAAGAAGAACCCGGACATGGCCGAACTGGTCCGGGGCAAGACCGGCCGGGTCAACGGCCACCTTTTGGGGCTCTTGACCACCATCAAGGGCCTGCCGCTGGCCTACAACAAGGACTTGCAAGAGGACAAGGAAGGGCTCTTTGATGCCGTTAAGACGATCATGCCGAGCCTGAAGGTGGTGGCCGGGATGCTTGAAACCGCCCACGTCAACAAGGAGAAGATGGCGCAGGCCACGGAGCGCGACTTCTCCAACGCCACCGAGCTGGCCGATTACCTGGCCACCAAGGGGATTCCCTTCCGTCAGGCCCACGCCATCGTTGGCCAACTGGTCTTAGAGGGGCTCAAGACCGGCACGACCCTGCAGGAAATCCCGCTGGTCAAGTACCAAGAGATCGACCCGGCGATCGGCGAAGACGTTTACCACGACCTCCAATCTAAGGTGGCCGTCGAGCGGCGGAACTCGCTGGGCGGGACCGGGTTTGACCAGGTCAAAGCCCAGATTGAAGCCGCCAAGCAACTACTTTCTAAATGATTAATTGAAAAAAGCAGTGGACCATGACCCGAGACGGCCATGGTCCACTGCTTTTAGTTTTCGGATGAGTAGCCCACGGCCTGCCAATGGTTGGTCCGCACTTCCGATAACGTGCTCCCCAACCACGGGCCTAGTGGCTAAGTCTGGCCACAGAACACCGCTGGCGCGCTAACCTGTGTCCTATCCTTAGCCCAACGGCCCGTCGAGGAGGTTGGGTCGCACTCAAATTCTCCCAATCACCCTTGCCGGAATTCCCCCGACGATCGTGTTGGCGGCCACGTCCTTAGTGACCACCGCCCCGGCCGCCACAATTGCGTTTTCGCCAATCGTGACCCCGGGGGTAATGGTGGCGTTAGCACCGACCCAGGCCCGCCGCTTGATCACGATCGGGGCGAGGTCTAAGTGACGGAGCTCAGCCGGGTTGCGCCGGTGGTTGACCGTCGCCAGGGTCACGTTAGGTCCGATTAGGGCGTCGTCTTCTAGGGTAATTGTCCCCAGGTCGGTGAACATGCAGTTTGAGTTAATGAAGACCCGTTTGCCCAGGTGAATCCGGACCCCGCAGTCGGTGTAAAAGGGCAAGCGGATTTCGGTGCTCTCGTCAACCGGGCGCCCGGTGATCTGGCTGACCAGTTCGCGCACCGCGGCGGCATCGTGGACCTGGGTGTTAAGTTTTTGGACCAGCAGCTGATTTTGCTGGATCCGTTCCTCCAGCTGGGCGTATTCTGGCGTGTTTAGATCAAGTTTCTCTACTATTGTCGTGACCTCCGTTTCGTTTGCGCTTATTATAGAAGAAAAGGGCCGGTGACGGAAATAATTTCCCGGGAAATAGCCGGCGGAGAGAGGGATTCGAATGGCAAAACAGATTAACGTGGTAGCGGCGGTGGTCATTGACGGGGCCAAGCTGCTGGCGGGGCGCCGGGAAGGGGGCCGCTTGGGCGAAGGCTTTTGGGAGTTGCCGGGGGGCAAGCTCAAACCCGGTGAAGATCCCCGCCAGGCCCTGATGCGCGAATTAAAAGAGGAGCTGGGGACCGCATCCTATATCGGTGAACGGGTTTTACCAACCGTCGTTCACACCTACGATTGGGGCGAGGTCCACATGCAGGTCTTTTACGCTGGTTTAAAAGGCAACGCCCTGACCGCGGTCGCTCACGATGCCTTCCGGTGGGGGACCCCGCAAGAATTAGCGGACCTCAACTGGCTGGGGGCCGCCAAGCCGGTCATCGCCAAGCTCCAAGGTGTGGACCTGACCAAGGTGGTCTTCCCGGCCGCCGGGACGGTCTACACCCACACTGTTCAGTACTACGAGACCGACCGGATGGGGATCACCCACCACTCCAACTACGTCCGCTGGATGGAGGAGGCCCGGACCCACTTCCTAGCGGCGATCGGCTGGGATTACGCCAAGATTGAAGCGGCCGGGATCATCTCACCGGTCGTTTCGGTCAACTGCCGCTACAAGCGCTCGACCACCTTTAGCGACCAGGTGGTAATCACCACCAAGATTGCCGCCCTCGACCGGGTGCGCTTGACCCTGTCCTACCGAATGGAGTGTCACGATCAGCTGGTGTGCGAGGGGACTTCGGAGCACTGCTTTACCAACCAGGACGGCAAGCTCTTGCGGCTCAACCGCGACCTGCCGGACTTTTACCAGGCCCTACAAGAGGCCAGCCAGGTAAAATGAATCAACTTTGCCTCAGGTTAAGCATTTCCCATTTGCAGCTACCCCTTATATAATTTAAGTAATACTACTAAAGGGGGAAACACCATGAAAATTGTCATTTTAACTGGGAGCCCGCACCACCCGGGAACGTCCGAACAGCTGGCCGATGCCTTTGAAAAGGCGGTCCGGGAAAACGGCCACCAAGTTTAGCTTTGACGCCGGGCGCCGGGCCAGTGAGTTCAGTCTCCTGCAGCTGGAGGACGAGTGCCCGGGGATGGAAGTCGCCGTCCGCCCGGATGACGTGGTGGAAAACGAGGTCCTGCCCAAGCTGATCGAGGCCGACCTGGTGTTTTGGTAACCTCCCTGTACTACTACGGGATTAACGCCGCCTTGAAGGCCGTCATCGACCGCTTTTACGCCTACAACCACGAGTTGCACGGCGGCAAGCAGGCCGTCACCCTGATTTCCGGGTACGGCGATGACAGCGCCTTTGCCTCCATGAAGCTGTACTTCAAGCAGCTGCTGGACTACATGCGCTGGCAACCGGCCGGCACGGTCCTGGCTAGTGATTCCTGGAACGGGCGTCAGCTGGCCAAGCACGTCCAGGAAGCGGCTGAGCTGGGACACCAATTTGAGGAGTGGGTACCCACCACTGGCCGACCGTTGTTAGCGACGGGGTTAGAGTGGGGGCCCACTCTTTTTTGGACTAAACCAATTATGGAAACGGTAATGAAAGCGCCGCCTCGGCAAAGAAGATTTAAATAACGGCGGTTAGTTAATTAATGAAATAATATTATCTAGTTGATTCTAATAAAAATCTAATTTAGCGGCGGCGAAACATTGACTAATCCCGGTGAGATTGATAAAATGAGTTAAACTTTTCTTATTATTCTAATTAAGATCTAATTGTCAACGGGAGGAAAAACCAGTGAGTTTTTGGAAAACCATTACGCGGAAGGAAGATCCGCACGTATACGCTAATAAGGACGCCCACCTGGTCCGATCATTACGGGTGCGCGACTTCTTAGCCTTGGGGGTAGGGACGATCGTGTCGACCTCCATCTTTACTCTTCCTGGGGAAGTGGCTGCCATTCACACCGGTCCATCAGTGGCGATCTCCTTTGTGGTCGCTGCCGTCGTGGCCGGCCTGGTGGCCTTTGCCTACGCTGAAATGGCGGCGGCGATGCCATTCGCCGGGTCCGCTTATTCATGGATTAACGTTGTCTTCGGGGAATTTTTCGGATGGATTGCCGGCTGGGCCCTGTTAGCCGAGTACTTCATCGCCCTGGCCTTCGTTGGGTCGGGGCTGTCGGCCAATCTGCGGGGGCTTTTGGCGCCAATGGGGATCACCCTGCCGAACTCCTTATCCAACGCCTTTGGGACTGACGGTGGGGTCGTCGACATCATCTCCGTGGTCGTGATTGCCGTGGCCGCCGTCCTGATTGCGATGGGGGCTTCGCAAGCCGCTCGGGTCGAAAACGTACTGGTGGTTTTAAAGGTCTTCGCGATTCTCTTGTTCATCGTCGTCGGCCTCTTTGCCATCAAGGCCGCTAACTTCCACCCCTTCATCCCCAAGTACCACGAAACGGCTAACGGGCCGTTCGGGGGCTGGCAAGGGATTTACGCCGGGGTTTCGATGATCTTCTTATCCTACATCGGGTTTGACTCGATCGCCGCCAACTCTGCCGAAGCCGTTAACCCGCAAAAGACGATGCCGCGCGGGATCTTAGGGTCCTTGGCGATCGCCGTGGTTCTGTTCGTGGCCGTTAGTTTGGTCCTGATCGGGATGCTGCCGTACCAAAAGTACGCCAACTCCGCCGAACCAGTTGGGTTAGCACTGCGGGCCGCCGGTCACGGTGGGGTCGCCACCGTTGTTCAAACGATCGCCGTAGTTGGGATGTTCACCGCCCTGATCGGGATGAGCATGGCTGGCTCCCGGCTGATCTACTCCTTCGGGCGTGACGGAATGTTGCCGAAATGGCTTGGTCAATTGGACGAGCACCAACGGCCAAACCGCGCCCTGTGGACCTTGACGATCATCGCCATCGTAATCGGGGCCGTCTTCCCGTTCGCCTTCTTATCCCAACTGATTTCTGCCGGAACCTTAATTGCCTTCATGTTCGTTTCCCTGGGGATTTACGCCTTGCGGCCGCGGGAAGGGAAGGATATTCCGAACCCCGCCTTCAAGATGCCGTTTTACCCGGTCATGCCGGCCTTAGGTTTCATCGCTGCCCTCTTCGTGTTCATGGGCTTAGACATTCAAGCAAAGCTCTACGCTGGGGCATGGTTTGTTTTAGGATTAGTCATTTACTTCGCATACGGGATGAGTCACTCATTCCTGGCCAAGAAGGGAGACACTGATCATGGAGGAGAAAAAAAGTAACCAGCAGATGCTCGCTGCCGAAGAAGAGGCCTTTTCCTCGGCGGCCCGAATTAAGTATTATGACATTGTGATTGATAAAGGGCGGGGCGCCATTATTACCGACGTGGAAGGCCACGACTACATTGACCTCTTGGCCAGTGCTAGCTCTACCAATACCGGCCACGCCCACCCCAAGGTCGTCAAGGCCATCGCCGACCAGGCGGCCAGGCTGATCCAATATACCCCCGCTTACTTTGCGAACTCCCAGGCCGCCCGCTTAGCCCCGCGCCTGGCGGCGTTGGCACCGATCAGCGGGCCGGTAGAGGTCGCCTGGGGTAACTCGGGGTCCGACGCCAACGACGCGATCATTAAGTTTGTCCGCGCCGCCACCGGGCGCCAATACATCGTTTCCTTCACCGGGGCCTATCACGGCTCCACGTACGGCTCGATGACGATCTCAAGCGTCACCTTAAACATGAGCCGTAAGATGGGCCCGCTCTTGCCCGGCGTGGTGAAGGTGCCCTTCCCGAGCCCGTGGGACAAGTTAGCCGGTGAAAGCGACGACCAGTTTGTCGACCGGATGTACAAGGCCTTTTTGCAACCCTTTGAAACCTACCTGCCGGCCGAAGAAGTCGCGGCGATCGTGATTGAACCAATCCAGGGGGACGGCGGGATCATCAAGGTTCCCCAGGCCTACATGGAAAGGATCTATGCCTTTGCCAAGCAAAACGGGATCCTCTTTGCCATTGACGAGGTCAACCAGGGGATGGGGCGGACCGGAAAGTGGTGGTCAATTCAACACTTCCCGGGCATCGAACCGGACCTGATGTCGGTCGGTAAGTCGCTGGCCTCGGGGATGCCACTGAGCGCCGTGGTCGGCAGAAAAGAGATCATGGAAGCGCTCGGCCCGGCGGCCAATGTCTACACGACCGCCGGTAACCCGGTGACGGCCGCCTCCGCCAACGCCACCCTCGACGTGATCGAAGAAGAACACCTGGTGGAACGCTCGGCGAAGCTAGGGCAAAAGGCCAAGGACTTCTTTGACCAGGAACAAGCCAAGTACGACTTCGTTGGCGACGCCCGCTTGTACGGGCTCAACGGTGGGATTAGCATCGTCGACCCGGCCACTGGTAAGGGCGACGTTGAAGCCACCACCAAGCTGATGTACCGGATCTTTGAACTCGGGGCGATTATCATTAGCCTGCGCGGGAACATCCTCCGTTTCCAACCGCCGCTGGTTATCACCGAAGAACAATTAGACAAAGCCTTTGCCATCATCGACCAGGCCTTTGCCGAACTGGCCGCTGGCAAACTAAGCCTCCCCTCCAACGCAGAAGAGCTGGGTTGGGAATAATTAGGGAGTGGGAAATAACCTCCAAAGCAGGTCGTATGACTAAGCTAGGGCGAACGGTTGGTGCGAAACGCACCGTTTTCGCCCGTACTTAGAACACTAGACCTGCGGTTATTTTCCACGTTATCTGTCTAACATTCAGACATACAGTAAGAGACTAGGAAAGCCCTGTTTTCCCAGTCTCTTTTCTTTTTGTATAATGTTGGAAGTGCGGACCAACCATAGGCAGGCCGTGGGGTAAGGATAGGGCACAGGTTAGCGCGGTACGCGGTGTTCTGTGGCCAGACTTAGCCACTAGGCCTGCGGTTGGTGAGCACGTTATTAGTGTAACCGACGAAGATACAATAGCATTTAAGAGGAGGAATCGCTATGGATACTTATATCGTGGCCATCGTCTTAATTGTGGCGGTGATGGTCTACAAGCTGGTGAACGAAACGGTCACCCGGGTTACCAAGGAACGGACCAAGCGGGTAAAAGAAGAACGCAAGATACTGGAACTAAGGGTGGAACTGGAACGGCTGAAGCACCAACCGCCGGTGGATGAACCGGCAGCGCCCCTACAAGAGGTCGAGCAAGGAAAAGACCAGCGGGATGGTGACCAAACTCAGGAGGGTTGAAACGCTCATCACGACCGTGGCCGGGCGGGCATCGCCCTTAGCTTGCAGGGTGAAGAGAACCACTAACCCGGCGACCGGGCAGGCGGCTAAGATGACGGTGGTCATCAGCGGCACCCCGGTCAAGCCGAGGCACTTTAAGATCACGATCGTCAGGGCCGGGAAGACCAGGTTACGCAACAAGATCGTCGCCCCTAAAACTGGTGGGACTTTCAGGTCGGCACGGCGCATACCGGCTAAGTTGGAGCCGATGATGATCATCGATAGCGGGGTGAAGGCGGCGCTGGCGTAGTCAAGAAAGGACGTCAGCATGCTGGGGACCGGAATTTGAACGGTGAAGATCACAATCCCCAAGGCGATGGCAATTAAGTTGGGGTTGGCCAGGACCCGCTTGAGCCGGGTTAGCGGGGCGGCGGACTGTTTTTTAAACATTGCCACCCCGTGGGTCCAAGTGAAGGCGTTGAAACCGACCATCGAAACGACCCCGTAAAAGACCCCGGTGCTGCCAAAGAGGGCCTGGGCCAGCGGGATTCCCATGAAGCCGTTGTTTGAATAGATCGACCCGTACGTGGCGATCCGCCGCAGGTTAGCGTCTTTAACCTTAGCAAAGGCCAGTTTGGCCAGTAGGATCGTGACCAGGTAGGTGATCACCACCCCGACCAGGGTCAGGCAAAAGATCTTCAGCCGGGTGACGGAAAAGGGCGCCAAGAAGGCCTTGATGATCACGAGCGGGCTTAAAAAGTAGAGGACCAAATTAGTGAGGTCGTTGATCGTGGTCGGGCTTAGAAAACCCAGCTGGCGGGCGAGGGCCCCCAGTAGCATCAACAAAAAAATCACGGCAATTTGGCTGGCGAGTTGGGATAAGCACATGGGAAAACACCTTTCGTAGCATTAATGTTACTATTATAGGGGTGCCGACGGTTAAAAATAAACTAACAAATAGTAAGTCATAATATTTGGTACCGCTTTGAAATTCTGGTAAACTTAGCTTAAGAATTTATCAAGGAGGCCTTTAACATGGCAGTAGCAGAAACCACTGACGCAACTTTTGAACAAGACACGAACTCCGGGGTCGTTTTAACCGACTTCTGGGCAACCTGGTGTGGCCCGTGCCGGATGCAATCCCCAATCGTGGAAACCGTCGCCGATGACATGGCCGGCCAAGTGACCGTCAACAAGCTCGACGTCGACGCTAACCCACAAACGGCGGCCGCCTTTGGCGTGATGAGCATCCCGACCCTGCTGATCAAAAAGGACGGCCAAGTTGTCGACAAGCTGATCGGTTTGCACACCAAGGACCAGATTGAAGACACGCTGAAGAAGTACTTGTAAAAAGGAGTGCGACCAACCGAAAAGCAGGCCGTATGGCTAAGCTAGACCTGCAGTTGGGAGCATGTTGTAAAAGGGGAGTGTAGCCAGGCGCCACGCTCCCCTTTTTAGGTTTATAATGAAGGCGCAATCAAGAATTTAATGGGGGTGGCTTAAATGGAACTTTATGACTACATTTTGCTCGGAACTGGTCCGGCCGGCTACAAGCTAGCTAAGGGCTTGGCTGGCGATAACCACCGAATTCTGGCGGTCGAACCCAACTTGTTTGGCGGGACCTGCCCCAATGTGGGGTGCGAGCCCAAGATCTTTTTGGAGGGGGCCGTTCGCGCCGCCTTGGCCACCACCAATCTAGTGGGTAAGGGGATTGATCAGGCGGCCACCGTCGATTGGGCTACCTTGATGAAGACCAAGAAGGCCCGCTTTGACTCTTGGCCCAGCGAAACCAAGGCGATCTACGAACAGTTGCCGGGGGTGACCGTTAAGGTGGGCGCCGGCCGGTTTACCGGGCCGCACACGGTTGCCGTGGGGGACGAGAAATTCGCCGGCGACCAGATTGTGATCGCCACCGGGGCCCGTCCGCACCGGCTGGATTTCCCGGGCAGCGAGCTAACCCACGATTCCACCGACGTCTTGTCCCTGGACCAGTTGCCGGCCACCACGACGATCATCGGCGGCGGCTACGTGGCCATGGAGTTGGCCACCCTGTTAGCGGCGGCTGGTAGCCAGGTGACCCTACTGATCCGCGGCGACCGGGTGCTGAAAAACTTCGCCCAGGGAAACGTGCGGCGGCTAGTCAAGGAAATGACGGGGCGGGGGATCCGCTTTGCCTTCAACACCAGCCCCGCTGAACTCAAGCCACAAGATGGGCGCCTTACTTTAATTACTAACAATGGCAACGCCCTGACGACCGACTATGTCATCGACGCCACCGGACGGATCCCCAACGTCGAAGCGCTGAACCTGGCGGCGGCCGGGATCGAATACGACCGCCACGGGATCGCGGTCGACGAAAACCTCCAGACCAGCTTTGCCGGCGTCTACGCGGTGGGCGACGTGGTTAACCGGCCGTGGCCCAAGCTAACCCCGGTTGCTGAGCGCCAAGCCGACTACCTGCTAACCCGCTTTGGCCACGATGACCCAACGGCGCCCTTCAACCTACCGGTGGTGGCCAGCGCCGTCTTTTCTTACCCGACCCTAGCCCAGGCCGGGGTCAACCCCGATGAAGCAACGGCTGGCCAGCACGTTGAAGAATTTGATTGGGGCGGTAGTAGCCTTTACGCCGGGCAAAACGAGCACCCGCACTACATCTGCGTTTACGACAACCAGGACCGCCTGGTCGGGATCAGTGCCCTGGGGGCGGGGGCGGCCGATGATGTCAACGCCGTCCTGCCCGCGATTGGCTTGGGGCTGTCACGGGCCCAGTGGCAAGCGGCCATGATCGAGGCCTACCCAACGACCGGGGATAAGGTGGCGGCGTTGCTGAAATAAGGAAGTGCGGACCAACCTACTCGACAGGTCGTATGGCTAAGCTAGGATGGGGGGCGATGCGGTACGCATCGTTCTCCGTCCGTACTTAGCCACTAGACCTGTGGTTGGGAGCACGTTATCGTAAGTGCGACCAACCGTTAGGTAAAATAGGGAGAGCCTGAGAGAAAATCCGATTTTCTCCCAGGCTCCTTTTTGGGGACAGGACAAATCCGCAAATTTGCGTAATAAAAAGGAGTGTGACCCAACCTATCAAGCAGGCCGTTGGGCTAAGCTAGGGTAAAGTTTAGCGCGGAACGCGGTGTTATTTGACCGTACTTAGCCACTATGTCTGCGGTTGGGGAGCACGTTATCTTGCGCAAATCTAAATATTTGTCGTGTGTCGTTTGGTGACCGGTTAAAAAAAGTAAACACCCCCGCAAGGAGCGGAGGTGTTTAACAGAGTCGATTGATCTTTTAATTATTATAGCATGATAGCGGTTACGTTAAAACCTTAAATCAAAAGAAATTAGGGCTGGAATCCGGGCCCTAAACCACGTACAATGGTCGTTGATTGTTTTAAAAAGATGGGAGGAGTTATTGATGACCAAGTACCGGCTGCAGGCCGTTTTATTTGTGATGGTGGCCTTTATGCTAGGCTGCAACGAGTACATGATCGTGGGGGTCTTGCCAGACATTAAGGGTGAATTTGGCACCCCACTGGCCACCTTAGGTTATTTGGTGACCGTTTTTGCCGGGGTGTACGCCCTGTTGACGCCGGTCTTGACCACCATAGCGAGCCGTTTTCGCCGCTATGACATCTTATTGGTTTACATGGCCATCTTCTTGGTCGGCAACACCTGGACGGCGCTGGCCGGGGGTTTTTGGTCACTGCTCTTGTCGCGGATTTTGACGGCGAGCGTGTCCGGGGCGATCATCTCCCTAGTTTTAATCTTAGCGGCCCAACTGGCCCCGCGCGAGAAGCGGGCCGGGCTAGTTTCCTGGGTCTTTGCTGGCTTTTCGATCGCCTCGATCATCGGGATTCCGATCGGCACGATGATCAGCACCACCTTTTCTTGGCACGATTCCTTTTGGATGGTGACCGGGATCGCCACCCTGGTTTTGATCGGCTTGGCGCTTTTGGTGCCACGCGAAGACACCGCCACCAAGGGGAGTCTCTTGGCCCAGTTTAGCCTTTTGAAGGACGCCCGGATCCTATTAGGGGTCGGGTTGGTCGTGAGCGTCTGCGCCGGCCAATACACCTTTTACACCTACATCCGGCCGCTGTTGTCAACGATGATGGGCTTTTCGATCAGTACCCTGAACTGGATCTTGCTGGGGATGGGGGTCGCCTTTATCATCGGCAACAAGTTTGGCGGTTACCTAGCCGACATGGGCGGGATCAAGCAACTGCCCCACATCTACTTTATGATGACTTGCTTGTTATTGATGATGGCGCCGCTCTTCCACTTTCCGTGGTTGGACGTTTTGGCCATCGCCCTGATTTGCGTGGCTATCGCTTGTTATGGGGCGTCCACCCAGCTGATGTTTTTAGACATCGCCGAAAGGGACTACCCGCAGTCTTTGGAGCTGGCTTCGTCTTTAAACTCGATCTTTGCTAACATCGGGATTTCCCTGGGATCCTTTACGGCGGCCGAAACGGTGGGCTTCTTAGGCCTGACCCACGTCGGTAACGTCGGGGCGGTCTACGGGGTGTTGGCGGTCCTGGCCGCCTTATTCTTACGCCGGCGCTACCAGAGCGCACAATACTAACAATAAAGGGCTACGCCAACTCGGCGCAGCCCTTTTTGATTGGTTAGTATTTACTTAGCCCACGGCCTGCTTTACGGTTGAGTCGCACTTCCAATAACGTGCTCCTCAACCGCAGGCCTAGTGGCTAAGTCTGGCCACAGAATACCGCCGAGGGCGCTAACCTGTGTCCTATCCTTAGCCCACGGCCTGCTTTACGGTTGAGTCGCACTTCTTACAATAGGTTTAATACCGTGTTAATCCCGGCGTAAGCCATGAAGATAACGACCAGCCAGCCGGTCCAAGTCAACCAAGCGGGGTGGTGGTAGCCTGCCCCCATGATCTTGATCTTGCGGGAGGCCACCAGCAGGATCCCTAAGGCGATTGGTAAGATGAAACCGTTGATCGCCCCAACGACCACCAGGACGGTAGCCGGTTGGCCGACAAAGCAGAAGATCAACGTCGCAAAGGCAATGAAGCCGATCGTGATCGCCATCTTGTAGTGGCGGTTGTGGTCGGTGTTTTCGTTTTTACGGCTGGTGTAGTCCAAGAACGAGATCGAGGTAAAGGTTGAACCGATCACCGAGGACATCCCGGCCGCAAAGAGTAAGAGGCCAAAGAACTTGTAGCCAAAGGTACCGGCCGCGACCTTAAAGATCGTGGCGGCGGGGTTGGCGGCGTCTAGGGTGCCACCACCTAAGACCACGGCTAACCCGGTCAAGAAGAGGACGATCCGGATCACGGAGGCTAACCCGATTCCGGACAGGGCGCCGAGGTTGACGGCACCGAGGTCTTTGGTCCCCTGGGCGCCCCCTTCTAAGAGCCGGTGCCCCCCGGCAAAGGAGATGTACCCCCCGACGGTCCCGCCGACAATCGTCAGGATCGAGTAGAAGTTAACCTTGGTCGGCATAAAGGTGTGGCTAACGGCCGTCCCGTACGGGATCTTCATGATCGCCAGCGTGTACAAGAGGACCAAGACGGCGATGACCGCCAGCACCTGGACGGTCCGGTCGACGGCCTTCAGGGCGTTTTTCATCACTAAGATCAAGACGGCGGCGACGGCCGAAATTACGGCGCCCCAAATGGTCGGGATCCCAAACAAGACGTTGAGCCCCAGGCCGGCCCCGGCGACGTTTCCGATGTTGAAAAAGAGCCCCCCGATCGCCACGAGCAGGGATAAGAAGTAGCCCAGGCCGGGGAAGACGTCGTTAGCGATCATTTGGGCCCGCTTTCCGGAGACGATGATGACGCGCCAGATGTTGAGCTGGACGATGACGTCGACGATGATACACATCAGGATGGCGAAACCGAAGTTAGCCCCTTCCCGTTGGGTAAAGGTAGCGGTTTGGGTTAAAAAGCCGGGCCCCACGGCCGACATGGCCATTAAAAAGGCGCCCCCAATCGCGGCGTTGCGAACGGTACGGCGGTGATCAGTCGTTTCTTGCATCGGCAGTTCCTCCTAACATGCTTGAATGGTAATTCCGTTGGCGGTAAAGGTTTGGCGTAGCTGGTCCACCAGGGCTAAGGCGGCCTGGTTGTCACCGTGCACGCAGATGGTGTCGACTTTGAGCGGCACCGTTTCCCCAGTCACGGCGGTTACCGACTGGGTTTGGACCATCGAAAGGGCCCGCTCGGCCACGGCCAGCGGGTCGGTCAAGACGGCGTTGGGTTGGCTACGGGGCACTAGGGAACCATCTGCCTGGTAGCCCCGGTCGGCAAAGACCTCCGAATAAGCGGGGAGGCCGACTTCCTTGGCGGCCACCAGGAGTTGGCTGCCTGCCAGGCCATAGAGGGGCAGTTGGTCGTCAACTTGGGCGACCCCCTCGCAGATGGCCCGGGCCAGGGCTAAGTCCTTAGCGGCGGCGTTGTACAGGGCGCCGTGGGGTTTAACGTGGTGGAGGCGGTGGTCTTTGGTAAAGCCCATTAAGGCGCTGACTTGGTAGGTCACCATGTTTTTGACCTCGGCGGGCGCCATGTCTAACTTGCGGCGGCCAAAGCCCCCCAGGTCAGGGAAGCCGGGGTGGGCGCCGATCGCGACCCCCTTGGTCTCGGCCAGGGCGACGGTCTGGGCCATCACGTCGGGGTCGCCGGCGTGGAAACCGCAGGCGACGTTGGCGGCCGTGATCAGGTCCAGCACCTGGTCGTCGTTACCAATCGTGTAGCGGCCGAAGCTTTCACCCAGGTCGCTGTTTAAATCAATCCTCGTCATCTTGCTCCTCCTTTTGGTTCGGGTTCATTTGGTCGTCTAACCAGTTAACGGTGGTGGTCAGGCGCTGGAAGGCCGGCGCCTGTAAGATCTCAATCAAGAGGTCTAAGTTGGTCTTGATGCCGTCGATCACCGTTTCGTCGATCACCGCTTGCATCTGTTGCAGGGCCCGTTGCCGCCGTTCACCGTAGACGATCAGCTTGGCGATCATCCCGTCGTAGTTACTCGGTACCGTGTAGCCCTGGTAAAGGGCGGTGTCGACCCGGACGCCCGGCCCTCCCGGTAGGTGCAGGGCGGTGATCTTACCCGGTGTTAGGGCGTTGACCCGGCACTCGATGGCGTAACCAACCGAGGCGGGGCGCTCCGCTTTTAACTGGGCCCCGGCGGCCACCAGGAACTGGCTTTCGACCAGGTCCACCCTGGTGGTCAGCTCGGTAATGGGGTGTTCGACCTGGATCCGGGTGTTCATTTCCATGAAGTAATAGGAACCGTCCTCGTTGTACAAGAACTCGATCGTCCCTAAGCCTTCGTACTTGAGCTGGGCGGCGGCCTGTTCGCTTTGGGCCAGCATGGCTTCGCGAACCGGGGCCGGTAAGACGGCGGCCGGCGCCTCTTCAATCACCTTCTGGTGGCGGGCCTGGATCGTGCAGTCCCGTTCACCCAGGGCCAGGGCGTTACCGTACTGGTCACCAATCACCTGGACTTCAATGTGGCGCGGGTGGGCCAGGTACTGTTCTAAGTACATCTGGTCGTCGTTAAAGGAGGCCCGGGCCTCGTCCTGGGCGACGGCGAACTTGGCCTCCATTTCCTCGGCGTTACGGATGATCCGCATCCCCTTGCCCCCACCCCCGGCGGCGGCCTTGAGCATCACCGGGTAGCCAACCTCTTCGGCCTGGGCCAGGGCGGTTGCTAAGTCGTGGAGGGGCTCTTGGCTCCCCTTGACCAGGGGTAAGCCGGCCCGGCGCATCGTCAGGCGGGCGGCCTCCTTGTCACCAAGCAGGGCGATCGTTTCCGGGCTTGGTCCGATGAAGGTCAGATCGTTGTCCTGGCAGGCGCGGGCAAAGGCGACGCTCTCCGATAGGAAGCCAAAGCCGGGGTGGACGGCGTCGGCCCCGGTGACTAAGGCGGCCCCAATCAGGGCGCTGATGTTTAAATAACTCTTCTCGGCGCTCCCCGGCCCGATGCAGACGGCCTCATCGGCTAACTTGACGTGGAGGGCCTTGGCGTCGGTCGTCGAATAAACCGCCACCGTGGCCAGGCCCAGCACCCGGCAGGTCCGGATGATCCGGACGGCGATTTCGCCCCGGTTAGCGATCAAGACCTTGTGGAAGGGCCAGCGGGAGCGGGAATTATTTGATTTGAATAAGCGGTTGGCCATACTCAACCCCCTCCTCGTTATTGACTAGGACGGCCGCCACCGTTCCCTCGACGTCGGCCACCACGTCGGTAAAGGCCTTCATCGCCTCGATCACGCCGACGACTTGGCCGACCTTGACGGTGTCGCCAACGGAAACAAAGGGCGGGTCCTGGGGTGACTTAGCGGTGTAAAAGACGCCGACGGTCGGGGCGTCGATCGTGGTACCACTGGCTTCGAGGTGCGGCGCCCGGACTGGCGGGGCTGCGTGGGGAGCCGGTGCGCTAACTGCCGGGGTGACCGGTGCCGGGGCCTCTTTTTTGAGGGTGATCTTCTGGTCGCCGGTTTGGTAGGTTAGCTCGCTTAGGTGGTACTTATCCAAGAGCTTGCTTAGGGCGTCTAGGGTTGGTTCATCGATGTTCATGGTTACTCCTCCTCAAATAAAGTGGCGATCCGCTGGTTGGCCACCCGGGTAATTCCGTAGGGCGGTAAAAAGGCGGCCGAGCGCAGTTTCTGGGCCAGCTGGTTAATGGTTCGGCGCCCCTCTTCCAAGCGGGTTTGGGCTTCTGCTTGGTCAATTAAGTTAAACTGAACGGTTTGCCCCGGGGCCAGCTGGGTGAAGGTCGGCAAGTCGGCGCTGGTGATCACGGCTAAAAGGGGGTAACCGCCGGTGGTTTGCCGGTCGGCCATCAGGACGATCGGTTGGCCGCTGGCCGGGATCTGGATCGCCCCCATTACGGTCGCCGCCGACAGCATGCTTTGGTCCGGCACCGGCAGGGTCGGGCCGCTGAGCCGGTAGCCCATCCGGTCGGATTGGTTGCTAACGGTGTAGGTGGTGTCCAAAAAGGACTCCCGGCTGGCCGGGTCAAACCAGTCCCACTGGGGACCCTTTAACACGCTGATGGTAGCGGTGGTGTCTTTTGAAACCGGTGCGGCACCCTTCGTGTGGCGGTGGTAGTAGCCGGGCAGGGTTAAGTGTTCTTCAATCGGCAGGTCGTCGCCGGCTTGCAGGGGCCGGCCCGAGTAGCCGCCCAACTGCAGGCGCAGGGTGGTGGAACGCGACCCCAGCACCGGGGCGACCTGGAGGCCACCGGTCACGGCGAGGTAGCCGATCCGACCGCTAGCGGCGTGGCCGATAGCGAGCCGGTCGCCCTCGTGGACCTGGTAACAGCGGTTGGGGTCGACGGGCTGGTCGTTTAAGGTTGCCTTAAAGTCGGCCCCACCAAGGGCGATAAAGGTGCTGACCGTAAACTCGACCGTCGGGCCGGCCATGAAGAATTCCAAGACGGCGGCGGAAGCGGGGTTACCAACCAATAAGTTGGCCGTGATGGCGGCGGGTTGGTCCATTACCCCCGAGGTGGGGAAGCCGTCGATCTGGTGGTTAGGGCGCCCGAGGTCCTGAACGGTAGTCTGCAGGCCCGGTTTTAGTACGCGTAAACTCAATTAATTCACCGCCTTTACTTGGTAGGTACCGTTGGCCACGTCGGTTTTGATCAGGTCAAACTCGTGGTCGGTCACGGCAAAGAAGCGGACCCGGTCGCCGGCGGAGTAAAAGCTCTGCGGGTGGGCAGGATCGTACAAGTTCAGCGGGGTCTGGCCGATGATTCGCCAGCCCCCCGGGGAAGCCACCGGGTAAAAGCCGGTCTGCTTGCCGGCAATCCCGACGCTACCGGCGGGGATTTCCAGCCGCGGCTTAGCTAAGCGGGGCATGGCGATTTTGTCATCGACGCTACCCATGTAGGCAAAGCCGGGTAAAAAGCCGAGGAAGTAGATCAGGTAGTCCTGGTCGGTATGGGCTTGAACAACCTCGCCGGTGCTCTGGTCAGCAAAATTAGCGACGTCGGCGAGGTCCGGCCCCCCATCCCCACCGTAACGGACCGGAATTAGCCAGGTAGTGGGCGTGGCTAAGGGGGCGCTCAGGGAGGAATCGATCAGGGGCTTGAGGGTGTGGCTGAGCTTGTCGTAATTCGTGACGATGCCATCGTAGGTAACGGTTAAAGTCGAATAAGCCGGGATGAGGGCCACGATGCCGGGTAGGTTGGCCTGGCGGATTTCTTTAATCAGGGTTTGTAAGCGCCGGTTGACGACCGGGTCGATTGAATCGCCCAGGGTAATCACCAGGGCTTGGTCGCCCAGCGGGGTTAATTGGTAAGAATCCATCGGGGCGCCTCCTTTCATTAAAAAATAGTGAGATCAATTTTAAATGTACCAGCTTTCAACTTGCTTGTCAAAAGTTATTGTCGGTACTTATGTAACCATCCATGGTATTTAGTTAATATTTGAAAGCTAAAGGCGCTTAAAAGGGGCGGTGGGGAAAGTAATCCCTCATTGATACTTAATATAAGTTAAGAATCACCCTGAATTAATAGATTTATTTATGTTGGTGAATCACTGGTGACGGCGCCCTTAATTTGGCGTAAAATGGGAGCTAAAGTTAACTTGAGGAGAATTGGAATGGAAGCAATTAAGGAACACACTTACCAAATCGGCGAGGTCGCCCGTAAGTACCACCTTTCCGTGGCCACCCTGCGTTACTACGACCAGGAGGGCCTGATCCCCGGCTTGGGTAAGTCGGCCAGCGGGGTGCGCCAGTTCACCGACGAAAACCTCGGCGCCCTAGACGTGGTCGAGTGCCTGAAAAACGCCGGGATGTCAATCAAAGACATCAAGGTCTTCATGGAATTAGCCAGCCAGGGGGACGCCACCTTAGCGGAGCGCCAGGCGATGTTTTACGACCTCAAACAGCGGCTGCAAGCCAAGCTAGCCACCCTAGAGGAGACGATGAAGATGGTCGACTTCAAGTGCGCTTACTACACCCAGGCGGTGGCCGACGGGACCGAACGCTACGTTAAAGAAGCGATGCACCGGGTGGACTAGGGGGAGCACGTCATCTGTAGCACAGTTAAAACAAAAAGCTGAAGATCGACGTCTAAAAGGACGTGATCTTCAGCTTTTTTTACTTAATGAGTGTGCATTCACTGGTGAGGTTGGGTCGCACTTCCAATAACGTACTCCCCAACCGCAGGCCTAGTGGCTAAGTACGGGTAAAGAACGCCGCCGGGGGCGCCAACCTTCCCCCTAGCTTACCCACGGCCCGCCAATGGTTGGGTCGCACTTCCAATAACGTGCTTCCCAACCGCAGGCCTAGTGGCTAAGTCCGACCACAGAACACCGCGTTCCGCGCTAACCTGTGGTCTTGTCCTTAGCCCACGGCCTGCCCAATGGTTGGGTCGCACTTCCAATAACGTGCTTCCCAACCGCAGGCCTAGTGGCTAAGTCCGACCACAGAACACCGCGTTCCGCGCTAACCTGTGGTCTTGTCCTTAGCCCACGGCCTGCCCAATGGTTGGGTCGCACTTCCTATTTTCTCGTCACCACCGTCACCTTCCGCAGGTTGGCGATAATTAGCTCCCACTCCTGCTTTCTGGTCAGCATCAGCCGGCCCCGCCTGAAGTCGAGCTGGGTAGCGGTGCCCGCGATTGTTTCGTAGTAGCCGCTGTCGCCGTTGAAATATTCGACCTTGAGGCGTAGGGGCAAGAGCGGCTTGATGGCCAGTAACTTACGCTCAATGCGCTTGGTGCTCAGCTCATCGGGGTAATTCTTGTGGCTGTAGCGCTCGGCGACCTCGTTGATCAGCTGGTGGTAGCCGGTCAGGGCCGCAAAGGGAGCGAACTGACCAGCGTGGTCGGCCGCCGGTAGGGGCCAGTGGTGCTTGGAGACCGGCCGGGGCAGGTCCATGATGTCTTGGTAGGCGCTGGTGTCTTTAAAGAGGCGGGCCTCGATGGCCGCCGTTTGTTGGTCTAGTGCTGGTTTGTTCATGCCTTGTGGCCCCCAATCTCGTCGTTGCGCTTACGGGTGGTCGACCCGTCTAAGAGGTCGGCGGCCCGGATAATGGCGTTTTTACCATACTGTTCTTGTAGCTTTAACACTAGTTCTTGGACCTCGTGCTCCTGGTCGCGGGTCGACTGGGCGCTTTGTTGTTCCGCTACCTTTTGGTGGGGGTCTTCAAACAGGTTTAACTGCTCGGTACGGACCTGTTTGGCGGCCTCTTCTTCATCGACTAAGTGATTGGCGATCACCGTTACCTTACGGATTAAGAGGTCCCGGTTGGCGATGCGGTCGTAGAGGTCCAAAAAGGCGCCCCGCAGCTCCCGGGGCGAAGAGGTGAGGTCGGGTAAGTTGGCACCGCCGTGATCGGGCTTGGGAACCTGGCGGCCGTAAAAGTCGGTTACGATCGGGCCGTGGTAGTTGCTGGCGTAGGAGATGCTCTTTACGTCGTAGGAGAGGAGCAGGGCGATCTGGTTGGTCAAAGCGTGGCGCTTGACCAGCTGCAAGGACAGGTCGGCGCTCATCTCGCTGATCACCTGGCGGGCTTGGGGGATCGTGTAGGGTTTCATCAGTACTTGGCCGGAGTAAATGCCGTGTTCGCTGGCCCGGTAGTTTTTAATGTCTTCGATCGTGGCGGCCTCGTAGCCCCAGGCGTGGTTGATTAGGAGCTGGGCGTGCTTGCCAAACTCGCGGTACAAGACCTCCTCGTTTTGCGGGTCCGACAGGGTGCCTAAGGAGCACCGGGCGATGTCGCCCATCGTGTGGAGGCCAAGCTTTTCTAGCCGGCGGGCGTACCCGCGGCCGATCCGCCAAAAGTCGGTCAGGGGTTGGTGAGCCCACAGGAGGCGGCGGTAATCTTGTTCGGTCATCGCCACGATCCGTACCCCGTCAGCGTCGCCGGGGATCTTTTTGGCCACGATGTCCATGGCGACCTTGGCCAGGTAGAGGTTGGTGCCGATCCCGGCGGTGGCGGTGATCCCAAATTCGGCCTGGATCGCTTGGATCATCTTTTTGGCCAGTGCGTGGGCCGATTCGTGGTGGGTGGCCAAGTAATCGGTGGCGTCGATGAAGACCTCATCGATCGAGTAGACGTGGATTTTTTCCGGCGGGATGAAGCGGAGGTAAATCTCGTAGATCTTAGCCGACACCTGGAGGTAGTAGCGCATCCGCGGGGGCACGATCATGAAATCGACCCGCAGGCCGGTGCGGCTTTCCAGTTCGTCCTTGTAGATCGACCGGGTCTTGGCTAGGCGCCGGTTGGCAAACTTAGCGGCCCGCTGGCGGTTGACCCGGTCGACTTGCTGGTTAACTTCAAATAGGCGTGGCCGGCCGGGGACGCCAAACGACTTTAGGGCCGGGGAAACAGCTAGGCAGATCGTCTTGTCGGTCCGCGAGGCGTCGGCCACGACTAGGTTGGCGTTTAAGGGATCCAACCCGTGGGCGGCGCACTCCGCCGAGGCGTAAAAGGACTTCAAATCAATGGCGATGTAGGTGTGCTCTTGGGCCACGCGGGCCACCCCCCTTCGTAAATCACCCCTATCATAGCAGATTTTAGTTATCGGAACAAGTGTTCGGTTACAAGAAGTGCGGACCAACCATTAAGCGGGCCGTGGGCTAAGGACAAGACCACAGGTTAGCGCGGAACGCAGTGTTCTGTGGTCGTACTTAGCCACTAGGCCTGCGGTTGGGAAGCACGTTATCTGTATAACAGTCGAAAATTGAAAAAAGCTGGAGATCGCATCGGTAAAAACGTGGATCTTCAGCTACTTCTGTAATTGATTGAAAGGAGGTTGGTCCGCACTTCCTACAAATTCAACTCAAACGCCAAGCGCACCGGGTCAACCGGGTCGACCACCTTGATGATCCCCCGGTACTCAAAGCCGGCGCTCTTAGCCACGTGTTGCATTGGCTGGTTGAGCTTGAAGGTGTCGACGCGGAAGTTGTGGACGCCCCCCCTGCAAAGTGGTCAATGATTAGCTTAAAGAAGCGCTGGCCAAGGTGTTGGCCCTGGTACTGGTTGGAAATGGCGATCCGGTGGATAGTGGCGTACGGGGCGGTCGTATTTTGCCAGGCCCCGTCAATTTCTTGGTAGTTGGGGTCTTCGCCAACGATGACGGCGGCGTACCCGACCACCTGGTGATCGGCCTTTAGCACCCAGCCGACCTCGTTAGCGATGTCAGTGGTGATCGTGTCGGCGTTGGGGTAGCCGGATTGCCACTGGGTCGAGCCGGCCGCCTTCAAGAAGGCCTTGGCGTGGTTGATGATTTCTAGGACGGCTAAGACGTCAGCGGTCGTGGCCGGGGCCAGCGTGAAAGTAGGGTTCATAGACAGGATCCTTTCTGGTTAATCGTATTGGTCGAGCTTAAACTTTTTGATTGCGTAAATCAATTCGTTCGCGTAATTGGGGTCGGTAGCGTAGCCGTTATTTTGCAGGGCCCAGGCCGCCTTGGTGTAGGACTTGGTAATCACGCCCCGGTAGCGGTGGGGGTTATCGGTGGTCCCGTTTAAGATCAACTTGGTGTGGGCGTCAATTGAGGCCTTCCACGAGGAGTAAACCTGGAAGTACTGCTTGATGGTAACGGTCTTGCCGTTGAGGGTTTCTTTGGTGTACATCTTCACCCGGTTGGTTTTACCGCTGGCCTTGATGCCAAAGAGGTTATTGTACTTGTAGGCTAGTTTGGCCCGTCCCCAGTCGGATTCGGTCCCGGCCTGGGCGATGATGATCGAAGCGGGGATCCCGTACTTCTTTTCCACCGCTTGGGCGGCCGGGGCGATTTCTTTGATGAACTCCTTGGTGGTGATCTTAGCGGAGTGGGTTTGCGAAAGCGAGGTTTGTTGGTAGTAGGCGGCGCCAATCCCGACGCCGAGCACGACGAGGAGGCTGACGATGATGCCGGCCACGATGACGATCACGTCGTCATTTTTCTTCACATCAATCATCCTTTCTCAGTTTTCCCCATTATAGCGGGGTGGTGGGCCGTTAAACCATTAATCGGAAAAACTTCACCGAAAAAGCGTTAAAAGTCGGCAGATTTGTCTGGTTGAAATGGGAGCGCCCCTTCGTTAAAATTAGATTATGATTAACGGGTGATAAAACCGTCCAACTGTGTTAGTAGGCAAAGGAGGAACCTAAATGTCTTTGATTGTCCCAGAAAACTACGACCCGAAGCTGTCAATCCGCGAAACCGAAGAAGCGATCCGTTACATCCGTGAAACCTTCCAGGATGAAATCGGCAAGGAGTTGAACCTGCAACGGATGTCGGCGCCAATGTTTGTCGAACAAAGCACCGGGTTAAACGATAACTTAAACGGGGTGGAAGCCCCGGTGTCCTTTACCATGAAGGACCTGCCCGGTGAAACGATTGAAATCGTCCACTCGCTGGCCAAGTGGAAACGCTTTGCCCTAAAGAAGTACGGCTTTGGCTTACACGAAGGGCTTTACACCAACATGAACGCCATTCGTAAGGACGAAGACCTCGATAACTTCCACTCGATTTACGTTGACCAGTGGGACTGGGAAAAGGTGATCGCCAAAGAAGAGCGGACCGAAGCCACCCTGAAGGCAACCGTACGCCAGGTCTTTAAGGTCATCAAGCACATGGAACACGAGGTTTGGTACAAGTTCCCGCAGGCCGTTTACCACCTGCCGGACGAAATCCACTTTGTGACCACCCAGGAATTAGAGGACCGCTGGCCAGAGCTTTCGCCAATGGAGCGCGAAGACAAGATCGCTAAGGAACTGGGCTGCGTCTTCGTGATGAAGATCGGTGACAAGCTGCAACGCTCCGGCGAACCGCACGACGGCCGCGCCCCGGACTACGATGACTGGTCCTTAAACGGCGATATCATCTTCTGATACGAACCGCTGCAAACCAAGCTGGAAGTCTCCAGTATGGGGATCCGGGTCGACGAACGGGCGATGAAAGAACAGCTGGAAAAGGCTCACGCTACCGACCGGGCCGAATTGCCGTTCCACCGCGACCTCTTGGCCGGCAAGATGCCGTACACGATTGGGGGCGGGATCGGCCAGTCCCGGCTGTGCATGCTTTTGCTCGGCAAAGCCCACGTCGGGGAAGTCCAAGCCTCGATTTGGCCAGAAGAGATGAAAGAAGCCTGCGCTAAGGCCAAGATCCAGCTGCTGTAAGGAGTTTTTTTAAGGAACAGCTGGGTCAAACCGTCGGCCCCGAAGTCGACCAGGAGTACCTGGGCTATTTGGGGACCCAACACGAGCTGATGCCCGGCGCCATGGCAATGCTCAAGCAGGCCCAACGCCTGGGCTACCAATTGGGGATCATCACCAACGGGGTCGCCAAGGTGCAAAAGAGCCGGTTGAGTGAATCCGGCTTGGCGCCGCTCTTTTCGTCGGTTTTAGTGTCCGAAACGGTCGGGGTGGAAAAGCCAGATCCGGTCATCTTTGAGCGCTTCTTTGCCACCAGCGAAGTGGCGCCGGAACGGTCGATCATGATCGGCGACGGCCTGCCTTCCGACATCGTTGGGGCGCATAAGGCCCACCTGGCGTCGGTCTGGTACAACCCGCGCCGGGTGGCGAACACCAGCGGGGTCACCCCAACCGTGACCGTGGCTAACCACCAGGAGTTAACCGACCTCTTAACCCAGTGGGCCCACGCCTAAGCGTCAGGGCGCTGCACTTTTAATAAATATTGGCCGGGAATCCCGTGACTTTAGTCATGGGATGGATAGGCTTCTACTTACGTCCTTTAGGGCGTTTTTTTATTTCATTGTACTTTTGATTATTGATATATTGCTCAACGACCTCCTTGCTCATATTCCCTAAAGTACTCATGTAATAGCTAGGGGACCAGAGGTGGCCACCCCAATACTGCGACTGGCGGATTTCCGGGTGTCGCTTGAGGAAAATGAAGGCACTGCGTCCTTTGAGGGCTTTGATAGCGCTAGTTGGTGCTTTACTAGGTGGAAAACTAATCAACACATGGACGTGGTCAGGCATTACTTCCATGTGCTCAATCACGATTTCGTTATCTGCCGCAACCGTTGTAAGGATTTCTTTCATTTCATTCACTAACACTTCACTAGTAAAAGTTGGATTACGATACTTGGTTACCCAAATCAAATGGTAGTGAAAGTTATAAATATAACGCCGTGTATAAATGGCATCTTCGATTTTGTCCTTCGACATGATTGCCACGCTCCTTAATTATTATTGTCATTGACATGTGGTATAATAACACTATATCAGTGAAGGAGGTGAAAATAAATGAAGTCAATGGCGCAGATGAAATATCATTACGGACTCAAGGTGCGGATTTATCCAAGCGACAGGCAAAAGAAAATTATCAAGATCAATAGTGATGCTAGTCGATTCATCTATAACGAAATGGTCGCTATTAACAAGGAACTTTGGCGGCTAAAACAGGTTAAACTCCCGATTGATACCATTCAGAACCGGATTGAGCAACTGGAGCTTCGCCAAAGCGCTAAACAAATGTCTAATCATTTCCAGTTCTTAGAAGATAAAAGGATCGATAGCTTGACTAAAGCCAATGCCATTCAAAACTACCATAAAGCTTGGAATGCTTTTCGCAAAGTTCATACCGCAGGTGTGCCTAAGTTTCACCGGAAAAGTTACGTTTGGCGTTATCAAACTAACTGCCAGTATTTGAAACAGAAGGCAGCATACTTAACTAACGGAACTGTACATTTTGAAGATAGTAAGCATGTTATAGTGCCTAAATTAGGTCGGCTCCGTGTTAAAGGTTCCCATCAACGAGTCTTAGCTCGCAGTGCTGAAACCCGTATTGGAACGGTAACCATCGTAAAGGACGCTAGCGGTCGTTTCTTTCTCTCAATGCAGTTGGCGTCGGATACTCCCTTTGTCAATTGGCCGCAAAATACAGGCAAGCAGATTGGGATTGATCTTAATACTGAAAACTTCTTAACTACTAGTAATGGCGATACTGTGGCTAATCCACGCTATTACCGCATAATTAAGGGTCGCTTAGCCAAAGCACAGCGCATCTTATCGCGACGGGCTCGTCGGGCCAAACAAGAACATCGACCATTACGGACTAGTAAGAACTACCAAAAGCAACGCTTGTTGGTGGCTAAATTACACGCCCAAGTCTTTGAACGTCGACGTGACTTTCTCCACAATGTCTCGACTACACTAATCAAGAACCACGATTTCGTAGCCGCAGAGGAATTGCGGAGTAAAAATATGCTGAAGAATCATGCTTTAGCGATGAGTATTGCGGACGTAGGTTGGCGGACTTTCTTAGGAATGTTGGCTTATAAAGCAGAACTCTACCATCGCCAATTCCTTACGGTGAATCCTAAGAATACTACGCAGGCTTGCCATGAATGTGGTTTTGTGATGGGCACAGCAGGGACCGAAAAACTCACACTTGCAGACCGAGAATGGACATGCCCAAAGTGCCATGCTCACCACGTTCGTGACCATAACGCTGCGCAGAATATTCTAACTAAAGGAATTATTAAATTAGCCTAATTTGGCTCGTCCCTATGGCAACCTGGGGACGCTAAAGGCATTGGTAATTGCCGTGTAAGACGAAACGGTTCGTAGAACTGTTCGCAGTGGTGTATCTATGCAAATTGTGATTCAAACACTCATCAGAAGGGTGCTTGCTCACAAGCCACTGACTTTAGTCAGTGGTGGTTGACAAAAGCTAGTTGACAAGGCCCCCCGACCAGGTTAAGATAATGACAATTTAATGAGAAACAGCTGAGAAGAGATGAGTAAGGACCGGAAACCTCCTAAGAGAGGCGGGATAGGTGTAAGCCGCCGTGGTGAAAGGTCCTGAAGATGGTCTTGGAGCAATCCGGCTCCGCAAACGATGGTGAGCGGACCGCGGCTGACGCCCGATATTGCGTCTGGGTATTCCTTGGAGTACCCACTGAGGACCCGATCGCGAGGTGGGGTCAAATAAGGGTGGTAACACGATCAAGCGTCCCTGAAGCACAAGTGGCTTCGGGGGCGTTTTTATTTTCAGCGGCTTCGCAAATTGGCAAAATTGAAAGGGGATTTTCACTATGACAACACAATTACACTACGACATCGTTGGTTCCTTCCTCCGTCCGCAAGCCCTCAAGGAGGCACGCAAACAGTTTGCGGCGGGCCAGCTGAGTCAAGCCGACTTGACCAAGGTCGAAGACGCCCAGATTAAGGAACTGGTTCAAAAAGAAGCGGCGGCCGGCCTGAAGGTGGTTACTGACGGGGAGTTTCGCCGTTCCTACTGGCACCTAGACACCTTCTGGGGCTTTGGTGGGATCGAACACACGACCCAAACCCACGGCTACTTCTTCCACGACGAAGAAACCCGCAACGATTCGGCCCAAGTGGCGGGCAAGATTCGCTTTACCGGCGCACACCCCGACTTGACCGCCTTTAAGTATTTGAAGAGCCTGACCGACGGCACCGACCTAGTTCCCCGTCAATCGATCCCGTCACCGGCCCAGTGTTACGCCGAACTCTACCGGGGGGACGAAAACATCGCTAAGCTCAAGGAGGTTTACGCAAACGAAGACGACCTGATAACGGACCTGGCGACGGCCTACCGTGACCTGATCTTGGCCCTGTACGACGCCGGCTGTCGCGACTTGAAGCTAGACGACTGTACCTGGGGGATGGTCGTTGACGACGACTTCTGGCAAAGCATGGCCGACGCCGGCTTCGACCGGGAACAACTGGCGGCCAAGTACTTGGAAGTCAATAACGGTGCACTGGTTGATCTACCGGCCGACCTGCGGGTGTCGACCCACATCTGCCGGGGCAACTATCACTCGACCTGGGCGGCCAAGGGCGGTTACGGCCCGGTGGCCAAGTACGTCTTCGCCAAGGAAAACGTCTCCGCTTTTTACCTAGAATTTGACGACGAGCGCTCCGGGGGCTTTGAACCGCTCCAAGAAGTCCCGGCCGGCAAGGAAGTCGTCCTCGGCCTAGTGACCTCCAAGAAACCAGAGCTAGAAGCGGCAGCTGACCTAGTTGCCCGGATCAAGGAGGCCAGCCAGTACGTGTCCTTAGACGACCTCGCCTTATCGACCCAGTGTGGCTTTGCCTCGACCGAAGAGGGGAACCAGCTGACCGAAGACCAACAGTGGGCTAAGATCAAGCTGGTCGTCGAAGTTGCCAAGCAAGTTTGGGGTTAATGGTTGACCCGGGTTGTATAATGAAGTGGTATTAACTTTTAAATAAAGGAGAAGATAGTTATGGCAAAGGTTGAAAGTTTCACGCTCGATCACACGAAGGTGAAGGCCCCTTACGTGCGGCTGATCACGGTTGAAGAAGGTCCTAAGGGTGACAAGATTGCCAACTACGACCTGCGGCTGGTCCAACCAAACGAAAACGCCATCCCAACGGCGGGCCTGCACACGATTGAACACCTCCTGGCTGGCCTCTTGCGGGACCGCCTGGACGGGGTGATTGACTGCTCACCGTTTGGTTGCCGGACCGGGTTCCACTTGATCACCTGGGGCGAACACTCGACGACGGACGTCGCCAAGGCCCTCAAGTCCTCATTAGAAGAAATCGCCTACCACACCGAATGGGAAGACGTACAGGGGACGACGATCGAAAGCTGCGGGAACTACCGCGACCACTCCCTCTTCTCCGCCAAGGAATGGTCCAAGACGATCCTGGACCAGGGGATTTCCGACCAACCGTTTGAACGGCATGTAGTAGAGTAGGGAGAGCGACAGAAATCTTTGATTTCGTCGTCGCTCCCCCGCAAGCGCCAATAGGTATCTAGCTAGCGTCGGCTTGCCGACCAGCTGGATGCCATTGGCGTACTGCGGTGCGGACCAGTAAATTATAAGTTCATTGTCTTGACTCCGCAGTGAGGGCGAGATAAAGGCAAAAGGGCTAGGAGAGATGTCTTTCCCCTAGCCCTTTTTGATCCTTGATGGTTACTCAGATAACGTGCTCCCCAACCGCAGGCCTAGTGGCTAAGTGTCTGGACACAGAACACCGCCGAGGGCGCTAACCTGTGCCCTATCCTTAGCCTACGGCCTGCCAATGGTTGGTTCGCACTCAAAAAAAGACCCGGCGCACTGTGAAGTGCCGGGTCTTTTTTGTAACCTTAACCGAGGGTACCAACCACTGGCAAGCCTTCGATGACTCCGGCCCCGTGGGGGGAGTGCTTGAGGGCGTCAGTGATGTCCTTACCGGCAAGGTTGCCGTGGTTCTTGTTCTCTTTCCAGTTCGGGATGGAAGAAGCGTCGTACACCTGGCCTTCGTAAGCGAAGTAAGCCGGGCGACCGTCCTGACCGTCATATTGAGCAAGTTCCGCGAGGGTAAACACCTTATCTGCCATGGAAATGTACCTCCGTTTCAAGGGTTAATGTGGATGATTACGGTTATTGTACAAAAGTAAGTGACACGACGTCAAGAAATTAGGTGCGGAACGTAACAATCTTTAGTCGAGCTGGTAACGGGCGAGGGTGTCGGAGAGTTTTTTGATAATTTCTAAACGTAATTCCTTGGGTTCCAAGACCTCGATGCCGGAAATCCCCAGCAAGAGGTAAAGGCCGGCGCCCAGCATTAAGCGTGACTTTAACTTGACCGGCGCGTCATCGGGCACTTCGGCTAAAGAAGAGGCCGGGAACTCGGTTTGGTCGACGTAGTAGCCAACCACCTCGGCGTTAATGCGGTCGATCGTGATTTTGGCGGCCTTGTGGTCGGCCTTGACCAGGATGGTTTGGGTCTGGTGGTTTTTGCCCTTGAACATACCGATCACGGTGTTACGGTCGGCTTCAAAGCCCTCGAGCTCACGCTTGGTGGCGTCGGGGCCGATTTTGATCGACAATACCCCGTCGCAGCGCAGGATCCGGGCAGCGTCGGCCTCATCCCCCTTAGCGCCCTTGGTGGTGTCGACCTCCTTGTAGCCGCGGACGTACCAGTAGTAATCGAAGTGTTCGATGCTTAGCGGGGTGAAAACGTAGTCCTTGTCGATCGAACCGTCGCGCTTACGGTAGTCAACGATCACCTTTTTGTGGGCGTAGACGGCGTCGAGGAAGGTTTCTAAGACCGCCAGCTGGGTCGGTTCGGCCACCGGACGGTAGTAATGGCGCTCCCCCTTTAACAAGGTGTTAATTTCGTCGGCCCCGTGTTCGGCGAGTTGGAGCTGGTTTAAGGGGCGGGTCAACTTGTTAATGAGGTGTTCGACGACTTCCTTATCAAAGGAGCGGCTGGCCAGGAGGATCTTGGCGATGATGAAGACCTCCCGCTGGGTTAAAAAGGGCCCCTGGCTAGCGTCAACCAGGTACCTGACGTCGCGCTCGCCGTCGTCATTGACGAAGCGTTCCCGTTTAACCTCTAAGTTAAGGTAGTCGCCGAGGAGCGTTTCGATGGCGGCGATGTCTCGTTCAATCGTCTTGGCCGAGGTATGGTACTTATCAATCAGGTCATTTTTGGTGGCCTCCCCGGTGGTTAGGAGGAGGAAAATAATGGCGGCTTGGCGGTTATCGATATGATCAAATCCTTTTTAGAAAAATTTTACCGCTTTTTTTGGCCAACGACAATATATGACCAAGTCGCCTGTAATAATAAAGACATCAAGCCGGATGGGGGTCCGGCTTGGTGCTTCCGCCACCGGGAGGGGTTAGTTAACCACGCAGGTTACGGGCGGAGAGCGGGGCTGGGGAGCATGGTTTCCTCAGCCCCGTTTTTTTTAATGGCTACTTAATTTTAGGAGTGCCTGGCGGGTGAAGGCGCGTTGGTACTTGGCCGCTAAACTTTGGGTCAGCTGGGTTTGGTTAGCCAACTGAGCCTGCGCTGCTTGGTCACCGGCCTGGGCCTTGGCCGCCAGTGCTTTCAGGTCGCTTTGGACGTGGGCGGTAACGTAGGCGGTCGCCTGGGTCTTTAAGGTGGCCTGGTTAGTAGGGTTAGCGGCTGCTTGTTTTAACCTGGTCGCTTGTTTGCTCGACAAGACCAACCAGGACTTGGGCACCGTGAAGTGGGCGACTTGCTGGGTGGTCGCGAGCTTGGTGCCGGGGATGGCAAAGAGGACCTTAGCGAGCTGATTTTGGTAGGTGTACTTGGTGGTCGTTAGGGTCAGGGTGGCGTGCTTAGCGTTAGTGGTGGTAACCGAACTGGCGACCCTGGTCGTTTTGGCCAGGCCCCGTTTGCCGGGGAGCGGGGACTTTTGGTCGCCGTTATATACGTAAACCCGCTCGTTGTTGGTGGTGCCCAGTGGCTGGTAGACCAGGAGCTGGACTCCCTGGGAGGTCGAGGTCGGTCGAATGGTTTGGCGGTTGTTGTTGGTGGTTTTAGTCAACCCCAGGTGGGTGCCCATGTTTAAGACCAATAAAAAGATGGACAGACCAAAGAAGAGGGCGCTGGTGATGGCCCCAGTGCGGTGGGGATGTAGGTTGGCGAAGAAAAAGAAGCTCCCGCCAAAGAGGACAATTAATAGTAAGATCAGCATCAAATTACCTCCGGGTTGGTTTGAGGGTCAGGGCCAAACAGAGGCCGGCAACGGAAAAGAGGGTCGCAAACAAGAAGGTGGCGCTGTAGCCGTTCAGGGTCGCTTCAAAGGCCCGGTTGGCGTACAAAAGCGGGGCGCTGCTCTTTAGGGCGTGGCCAGGTAGGTGGGCCTTAGTGACGTTGGACAGGATTGAAATCATCACCGCCGTGACCATCGACGAGGCAATTTGGCGGAAGGTGTTGTTGGCGGCCGTCCCGTGGCTAAACTCGCTGACCGGGATGGCGTTCATGGCGTTGGTGATCGTCGTCATCAAGACCAGGGAAATCCCAAACATCCGGACGGCGTACAAGAAGACGACCAGGATTTCCGGGGTCGTGGTGCTCAAGAAGATGAAGGGGAGGTTCCCCAGGGTTAAGATGGCAAAGCCGGTGATCGCTAGGTTGCGGATCCCGTACTGGTCAAAGAGGCGACCGGTGACCGGGGACATCAACCCGATCAAAAGGGCGCCCGGCAGCATCGTCAGCCCCGATTCAAAGGGGGAGTGGCCCATTAAGTCCTGCAAGTACAGGGGCAAGACCATTTCAACGCCGACCATTGAGAGGTTAACAAAGGACGACAGCAGGGTGCCGACGGTGAAGTCCTTATTTAAAAAGACCCGCAGATCCAAGAAGGGGCGCTCCATCGTCAGCTGGCGGTGGATGAAGAGGGCGATGAAGACCAGCCCCACGGCCAGGGCGATCAGGACCTTAGCGTCGCCCCAACCGTCGTTACCGGCGGTCGAAAAGCCGTAGAGTAGGCTCCCAAAGCCCAACGATGAGGTGATCGTCGACCAAAGATCGAGCTGGCTGGGTTTGCCGGGTAAGACGTCCTTCATGAAGAAGAGGGCGCCGAAGAGGACGAAGGCGATGATTGGTAACAGCATCCCAAACAGGATCCGCCAGCTGCCGTGATCCAGGATGTACCCAGCTAGGGTGGGGGAAACCGCCGGCGCTAGGCCGACCACGATGCCGGCCAGTCCCATCGCCTGGCCCCGCTGGTTAGCCGGGAAGATTTCCAACATCATGATTTGTAACAGGGGTAAGACGACCCCGACGGCTTGGATCAGCCGGCCGACTAAGAGGGCGGCAAAACTGTGGGCCTGAAAGGCGATCAGGGTGCCGCAAAAGAAGATCAGCATTGTGATTAAGTAGAGGCGCTTGGTCGGGACGTTATCGGCTAGCCACGCCGAGATTGGGATCATGATCCCGTTGACCAGCAAAAAGCCAGTCGACAGCCATTGGACGGTCGCAGTCGACACGTCAAAGACCCGCATAAAAGTCGGCAGGGCGGTGGCTAAAAAGGTTTGGTTTAAAACGGTCGCAAAGGAGCCGATCATCACCACGATGACCAACAGGATGCGGTTATAGGTTTTTCCGTGCACATCAACGGAACTTGAAGTCATATTCATTCTCCCTTTCCAACACAGTGTTGTGTTAATGACATGGCTGTATTATAGTGAGGGGAGCAAGCGGTGATCACAGCAAGAAACGACAATTTGTTTTAAAACCAACACAAAGTCGTTTTTATGTTGGAAACAAGGAGGAAAAGATGGCTGAAAAAGAAGAAAACCGCCGGGTCAAATACACCAAGCGGGTCATTAAAGAAGCCCTGATCGAGCTGATGGCCAATCGGCAGGTTGGCGAAATCTCGGTCAAAAAGCTGTGCGAGAAGGCCGACGTCAACCGGTCGACCTTTTACGCCCACTACGGCAACCCGATGGACGTGATGTGGGAACTAGAAGAAGAGGTCTTTACCGACCTGCAACAAAGCGTGGCTAACCACGGCCAGTGCCAAGACAAACGGGCCGCCCTGGAGTCGATCATGCAGGCGGTGCTGGAATACGTGCAAGAACGGCGCCAGACCTTTTTGGTACTGTTTGCCCAAGACAACCTGGGTGACTTTCAAGACCAGCTCTTCGTCTTGACCCAGGGCCAAAAGACCCACCCCAAGAACATGACCCAAGAACAGCGCGACTATCAACGCCGCTACGTCTTTTACGGTAACGTGGCCGTCATCAAGCGCTGGCTAGAAAAAGAGGACCGCGAGTCGGTCGAGGAGATGGCGAAACTGATTGCCAAGTGGATGTTGGGGTAGAGAATCGAACCGGATTTAACTTTGCTATACTGAAAGAAAACGGGGGAAAACGATGAGTAAACAGATTCAGGTGGTTGGGGCCGCCATTTTAAACGACCAAAATCAAATCTTGGCAACGCAGCGGGCCGACGCACGAGTTCTCGGTCAACAGTGGGAGTTTCCCGGCGGCAAAATCAAGGCTGGCGAAACACCCGAGCAAGCGCTGACCCGGGAGCTAGAGGAGGAGTTTTCGGTTCAAGCTCAAGTAGGCCCGGCAGTGGGGCCGACCTTTAAGCATGAGTATGACTTTGGGACCGTGAATCTAACGGTTTACTACGTGCGCTTAGCTAGCGAGGACTTACGGCTAATGGCGCACGGCAAGGTCGTTTGGTGTGAGCAGACCCAGTTAGGGAAGTTAGACTGGGCCGCCACGGATCGGCAAATCGCGGAATTGATCGGGCAAGAAGACTTGACCCAACTGTCTATTTAATGGGAGAAAAGAATGCATCAAGATGTTAATTACGATCACTTATTGGATGAGTTAGGGACACAGGGGAGCCTGGCTAAGGAGATGGGCGCCTCTCTTTTGCACGGCTACGTTGACCAAGATGGGGTCCAACCAATTGGTGACTTCGGGCCTAAGCTATTAACGAACCAGTTTGATAACCAGATCTGGGACCAGCTGCGTTCAGAATTAAACGACGCGACGGAGTACGCCTTTGCGGTGGCCTTCGTGACCGACGCAATGGTCTCCAACCTCAAGCCGCTCTTTAGAACCTTGGCGGCCCGGGGAGTCAAGGGGCGGCTCTTGACGTCGACTTACCTGCAATTTAACCAGCCGGACATGTTTGAAGAACTACTTAAAATCGACAACTTAGGGGTCCGGATTGCCACCGTCAAGGGTTTTCACCAGAAGGGTTACCTCTTTAAGCACCGCGACTACCAAACGGTGATCATCGGTAGTGCTAATTTAACCGCCAGCGCCCTGATGAAAAACCAAAACTACGAGTGGAGTTTAAAGGTCAGCTCCCTGAATAACGGTGAGATCACCCGTCAAATCGAGGAAAACTTTGAGGCCGAATGGAGGGACGCCAAGCCGCTGAGTGAGGACTGGCTGGACGGCTACCGCAAGGCTTACCAAGCGGACCACCAAGTTAACAGGGCGGTGCACGATTACGTGACGCCGTCGGATGAACCGGGAAAGGCGCAGCAGGTTAAGCCAAACCAAATGCAAACGGCGGCCCTAAATGAAATTGAGGCCCTGCGCCTGGCCGGCAAGGACCGCGGGCTGGTGGTGTCGGCGACTGGGACCGGGAAAACTTACCTGGGAGCCTTCGACGTTCGGGCGGCCAAGCCCAAGCGGATGCTGTTCTTGGCCCACCGGGAACAGATCTTGCAAAAGTCCTGCCAGAGTTTTCAAAATATCTTAGGTGGTGATCCAGCCAATTTTGGCCTCTACACTGGTGGGGCCAGAGACAAGAACGCCAAGTACCTATTTGCCAGCGTTCAAACCCTGTCACGGGAGGAACACCTGCACCGCTTCTCCCCCGATGACTTTGATTACATTTTGATTGACGAGGTTCATCACGCCGGGGCGGAGAGCTACCAAAGGATCATGGACTATTTCACCCCAAAGTTTTTCTTGGGAATGACCGCGACCCCGGAACGCAGCGACGACTTTAACATCTTTAATCTCTTTCACTATAACGTCGCCTATGAAATCCGTCTCCAACAAGCCTTAGAGTTGAACATGCTGGCGCCCTTTCATTACGTGGGGTTGACCGACTACGCCTTTGCTGATCAATACGAAGAAGAAGTTGATCAGTACCGGAACCGCAAGCAGGGGAGCAAACCGTCGCGTAAGCAAGAGCAACGGGCGGTGGAATTGTTGACCAGTAAGGAACGGGTTAACTACATCCTGGAACAGACCGATTACTACGGCTATTCCGGCCCGGTCTTGCACGGCCTGGTCTTTTGTTCGTCGGTGGCCGAAGCTGAAGCGTTGGCGAGGGCCTTTACGGCTGCCGGCCACCCAGCCAAGGCCCTGTCTGGTGCCGATAATGGTGACCGCCGTCGCCAGGTGGTGCACGAACTAGAAAACGGACTTATCGAATACATCATCACGGTTGACATCTTTAATGAGGGAATCGATATTCCCTGCGTCAACCAGGTCGTTTTCCTACGTAACACCCAGTCGGCGATCGTCTACGTTCAACAGCTAGGGCGGGGATTGCGCAAGTACCCGGGTAAGGAGTACGTCGAGGTCCTCGACTTCATTGGTAACTATAAAAATAACTACATGATCCCGATTGCTTTGACCGGGGATAATTCCTACTCCAAGGATCAGGCTCGCGATACCGTCGACATTGAACCAACCGTCGGCCTGTCGACGATCGCCTTTGACGAGGTGGCTAAGGAACGGATTTATGAGTCCTTAAGCAAGGTCAAACTAGACGGACTGGCTAACTTACGGGACGCCTACCAAAATATCAAGCGACGGGTGGGGCGAATCCCAATGCTCAGCGACTTTTTGAAGATGGATTCGGTCGATCCGCAGATCTTAGCGACGGTGGTCAAGCCCCGTAACTACAACCGTTTCTTGCTTAAGATGGGGGAGCCAGTTGAAGTAACTGACTACGAAGACCAGGCTTTGTCCCTTATCTCCGTTGAATTGTTAAACGGCAAGCGCCGCCACGAATTGATTTTGCTACGGTTATTACTACAACGTTCTGTGGTTAAGGAGGCAGATTACGTCAGGGAGCTCAAGGAGGCTGGCTGTTACGTCAACGAAGCCACCTTGAACTCGGTCCGGCAGGTGTTAAGCCTCCAGTACTACGCCGAAAGGGCCTACCCATCACGAGCTTCTTATGGGGGCGTTGCGCTGGTTAATTATGATTCAGACCAAAAAAACTACCAAATGGGGGAGCAGTTGGCCCAAGCCCTTACCAAGCGGGGCTGGTTTTACCAGCTGTGGTCTGATGCGATCGAAACGGGCCTACTGCGGGCCGAACGCTACCAGGCCAACGAACAATTTACGATTGGGGAACGCTACACTAGGCGGGATGCCGTGCGTCTGATTAACAACCCTTACGATATGAACGGCCAGCTTGTGTCGGGTTATCGCTTCACCAGTGAAGAAACGGGGTTAAAAGAGGCGATTATCTTCGTCACCTACAAGAAGGCCAAAAACATCCGCAAGGAGATCAATTACAATAACCGCTTCATCAATGACCACGTTCTCCATTACTACACTAAGAATTCCGACATTAAGTTAGATTCGGCCAACGTGGTGAAGTTCATGGGGGGCGAATACAAGCTGCGGCTGTTCGTCCAGAAGTCGGGTGCCATCGATGAAACCGAATTTTACTACCTCGGGACTTGCCGTTACCTCAACAACAGCGTCCAAAAAGAAAACCAAGATGGGGTGCCGCGGTTGGCAATGGACCTTCTGTTGGATCACCCCGTTGAACATAACCGCTACCACACCTTTATCGATTAGGAGGACCTATGGATTACCAAGAAATCACCACCATCCTGCGCGACTTTACCGCCCAAAAGGGATGGGGGAAGTACCATAATTTAAAGGACCTCGCCCTTTCGGTGAACCTCGAAGCCAGCGAGGTCTTAGAAGTCTTTCAGTGGAAGGACGAGCAAACGCCGTTGACCAACCAGGAACGCGACCACTTGAAAGAAGAAATCGCCGATACCTTGATCTACCTCTTTTACATGTGCGATGAAATGGGGCTCGACCCCTACCAAGCGATCGCCGAGAAGATGAAGGTTAACCAAACCCGGCACTGGAAGGAGGAAGACCAGTGAGCGTGACGGTGATTCCCCACTGGGGGGCCTGGTTAATCGGGCTCCTGGTCCTCTTGGGGTTGCTCTTATTGGACCTGGCCCACCACGGCCTGGTCGCCCGCTTTGACGACTGGGCCTTTGCTAAAATGCCCCACCAGCCCGACAACCGCTTTTGGAACCTGGTGGCCTGGGTCGGTGAACCCTGGGCGGTCGTGGTTTACGTCTTGATTTTGACCGTCGCCCTGTTGGTTATCCACGAAGAACAGGCCGCCGCCTGGGTTTTGTGGACGTTAGGGATCGGCAACGTGTTAGGGATCATCACTAAAAAGACCCTCAAGCGCGAACGCCCGGGGGCCCATTTGGAACATGATGATGGTTATTCCTTTCCCAGCGGTCACGTACTGGGGGGAACGAACCTGTACCTGATGGTCGTGGAACTATGGCCGATTTGGCCGGTGATCGTGATCGGGGGCGTGGCCTGGCTATTGGTAGCTAGCTCGCGGATCATCCTGCGGGCCCACCACGTCAGTGACGTTGCCGGCACCGTTCTCTTTGCCGGGGCCTGGTTTATCATCAGCACCCTGTTGTACCAACTAATTTTCTAACTAAAACGAGCGCCCGAGCAAACTTTCTCTTAGGCGCTCGTTTTGAATTTCTGGGTGTTATCCGGCCTGCCAATGGTTGGTCCGCACTTCCTTCACTTCCAATACAGCACCTGCACCGGTTCCGGGCATGGTACCCCGGTTTGGTTGGTGGCTAGGTGCCCGGTAGCCGGATCGCGGCGCATCAGGGTTAAATCGTTGGTGTTTTGGTTGGCAACGATCATAAACTTCTGGTCGTGGCTCAAGGAGAAGTCGCGCGGGAAGTCGCCGGCCGTGGCCACCGACTGGATGTGCTTGACCCGGCCGTCAGGTTGGACCTCAAAAACGGCGATCGTGTTTTCACCGCGGTTAGAAACGTAGACGAAGCGGCCACTGTGGCAAACGTGAATGGCGGCGGCCCCGTTGTGGGCGGTCCAGTCGGCCGGGATGGTCGAAACGGTTTGGATTGACGATAGTTCACCGTTCTCTTGATCGTAGGCGAGGACCTCCAGCTTGGAGGACAATTCGCCGACCAGGTACATGAAGCGCCCGTCACGCCCGAAGGTTAGGTGGCGGTCCCCAAATCCCGGTTGATCCTGGTGGGTGGTGACGGTCGACATGTGGTAGTTGGCCGAAAAGAGCAGTTGGCGTTCTTCATCGATGGCCAAGTAAGCGGTCGTGGTCCCCGGGGCACTGACCGAACTGAGCCGGGTAAAGTAGCCCCCCTCCTCTTTAAAGGAGGTAATGGCGGCGTGGTCTTGGTCCAGCTTTTCGATCGTGTACAAGATCCCGTTGTTAGCAAAGGTCATAAAAATCGGTTTTTGAATTGGTATTTCCAGGCGGGTGGGTGACAGCCGGCCCGCGCTGGTATCTAGGGTTACCGAGTAGATGCCCTGGCTGGTGTGGTGGGTGTAGGTCCCAATCAAGTAGTGTTCGAGCATGATAACCAGTACCTCCTGAAAGCGTTTCTCTTATCATACCACCATCTAGCAAATTTTTTGATTAACTTATCAGATGAAAAAGGATAGTAAGGGAAAGTCAAATGGACAACTGGGCGCCTCCCTTGTCAGCACCCGGTCACTAATAGTAGACTGAAGGGAATACAAAACGAGGTGAAATCATGGACGCACGCTTAATTCAGTTCCACATTACCCCCAAACTAGAGGGGCAAACCCAAGAGGAGCTTCGGCAAAACCCCTCTGGCTTTAACATGGAATTCATTGCTAAAGAGAAGTACATTTCCGAAAACCTGCAGGGGGTCCCGCAGTTCCGCCGCGAGTACCGCCACTCTTTAAACCGCGTTATTGACCAGTTTAACGAGTACTACCAGTGGCACACCGAGAAGGCCGCCAAGATGAAGCACTACGGCGATAGTTTTGGTCGCTTAGAAGACCTATCAGACGCTACTAAGTACCTGGCTAGCCTGCTCAAGAGTGAGTTCTTAGTGCCTAACGAACTGGAGTTAATTGACATCCAGATCGTCGGCCAGTTCTCGGTTTACGAGTCCGGTAGCGACACCGACTTAAAGAAGCAGGCCGATCAGATCCGGGAAGCATCGATCCGCGAGATGCAAAAGAAGATGGCGGCCCGCCAACCGGCCCCCAACCAACCCGGTCAACCGGGGCGACCGGTAGCGATGCACTTCCCAAACCGGGAACCACGGGCTTAGTTTGCGAAAAGATTACAGTTTATTAACGGTTTTCCATAAAATAACTATTAATCAATCAGATCCGCTAATATATAAAACGGGAACGGTGAACGTTGCCGTTTTTTTGTTGCCAAAGTTTAGAAGAGAGATTGAGAGTAACGATGAGAAAACTACGCCGGGTCTGCTTCCACCTCTTGTTGGTGGTCGTCACCTTTACCACCGTGCTGGCCACTAGTGCCGGCGCTGTCGCCAACGCCAGCAGCACCGTCGACGCCCGGGCGGCGATCACGATTGACGCCGAAACGGGTCAGGTGCTCTACGAAAAGAACGCCACCAAGCGCTACCCGATCGCTTCGGTGATTAAAATCCGGACCCTAGCGGTGATCGAACAAGACATCGAACAGGGTAAGCTCAAGTGGGACCAAAAGATTAAGATCTCAAAGGAGGTCGCTAAGGTCGCCAACGACTGGCGCTTCTCCAACGTCCAGTTAAACGAGGGGGAGTCCTACACCGTTAAGTCCTTGGTGGAATCAATGATGATTGTTTCGGCCGACGGGTCGGCGGAAGCCCTCGCCCTTGCCTCGGCGGGGTCCACGGCCGCCTTCAACCAGAAGATGCAGGCGGTCGCTAAAGAGGCCGGGGTGACCGACGCCAAGATCTACAACATGATTGGTCTCGCTAATGGCGACCTCGGCGAGATGCGGTTGAAAAACGTCTCCAAGAAGGCGGAAAACCAGCTGTCGGCCAAAGACGTTGCCAAGATTGCCCGTTACCTAGTGGAGAAGTACCCAAGCGTCTTGGAAATCACCAAGCAAAAGTTCGTCAACTTCCAAGTGTCCGACAGCCAGCAGTACGAAATGGTCAACATCAACTCGATGCTGCCTCAAAACGCCGCCGCATCGACCCATGGTGAGGTGGACGGTTTAAAGACCGGGATGACCGATTCGTCGGGCTACTGCTTCGTGGGGACCGGGACCTTTAACGGCCGCCGCTTGATCACAGTGGTTTTGAAGGTGCCGGGGGAATACAACAACCAGTTTAAGGTCACCGACGCAATGATCGGCCAGGTCCTCGACAAGTACCAGTACCTGACCGTTAACAAGCTCAGCGACTTCAAGAAGGGCGTTCAATCAGTCACCGTCGCCCACGCCGAAAAGAAGGGCCCCAAGACGGTTGGCTTAACCCTCAAGAAGGCCACCACCCTGTGGTTAGCCAAGAACACCAGCCTCAAGAAGGCCGACGTCGAGTTAATCTTGGATAAAAACAAGCGGACGATCGGCGGCCACAAGCTGCGCGCCCCCGTGAAGAAGGGCGAAAAAGTCGGCGTCCTGCGGGTACACGTGAAGGGGGCCCCGGACGTGGACTTGCCGGTGTACGCGACGAAGACGGTTCACAAGAATAAGGGTTGGTTTTAAAGAAGTGCGACCCAATCTATCAAACAGGCCGTGGGCTAAGGATGAGACCACAGGTTAGCGCGGAACGCGGTGTTCTGTGGTCAGACTTAACCACTAGGCCTGTGATTGGGAGCACGTTATGGGGGAAGTGCGACTAACCTTCTCGACGAGCTGTATGGCTAAGTTAGGGCAAATGGCTGGTGCGCCAGCACCGTTCTTTGCCCGTACTTAGACACTAGGCTCGTGGTTAGGAGCACGTTATGGGAAGTGCGACCCAGCCTGCTAATTTCTAGATAATAAAATCCCGCCTCAGGTCAGAATTGACCTAGGGCGGGATTTTTGCTTTGGGTTGAGTTGGCTCGCACTTAATCCTTCGCGTCCTTCATGACCTTGGCGGTGGCCTTGGCCAGGTTTTCAATCAGGGTTTCGCCGTCTTGCATCGTACTGGAGCCATCGGTATAAACGGCGATCGTGTAGTCGGTGCCGTTCTTCAGGGTAACGTGGCCGATCGAGTTGACGATCCACTGGTCGCTACCGTAATCGAGCCAGCCGTTTTTAAGCTGGTAAGAAGCGGCGCCGGCCGAGGTCCCCCAGGACTGGTCTTCTTCAACGTTATCCATCAAAGAGTAAATTTGCTGGCGCTCGTCGGCGGACAAAAGGTCAGACTTGTAAAAGATGTTGTTGAGTAACTTAACCTGGTCGGCGGCCGTGGTGGTGGTTAACCCCCACTCACTACGTACCTTGGTGTGGGTCATACCGATTTCATCATAGACTTTTTGCAGACCCTCCTTGCTACCAATGTAATTTTCAAAGAGGGTCGAAGTGGCGTCGTTATCGGAGTTCTCAATCATTGCCTGGGCCAGGTTGTTTTCGGTGTCGTTTAACTGGCCGTTATTGTCGAGCAAGAGGGCGGTCAGTACCCCAACCTTGACCGTGGAAGCGGTGTGGAACTGGTGACCGTGGCTCGCCCTAGTCAGGCGGTAAGTTTGTCCGGTCGTGGGGGAATAGATGGCGATTGACACGTTTTGGTCGGTACCGTTTAACTGCTTTTGCCATGCTTGTTGGAGGCGATCGCCAAGGCGGTCACCAAGTAATTGTTTTTTCACTGTTGTAAGGGCGTTTCCTGATTGACCGTTATCGTTGGAGCCGTTACCGTTGACCATGGCGATAATCATCACCACCGCCGCCAGAATAAAGAGAAAACTAAAGAGGCGGGGGTAAAAGCGATGACTCCTGTGTCGTGGTCGCACCTCAGAGCGGCTCTGCCGTTGCGGACGTTGTGTCATGGCGTTAATTCTTCTTTCTTAAACGAATCTCAAAACTCAATCATACACATAAAGTACGAAGGAAGTTAGAAGAAAAACTTGGGGGAATGTAAAAAGGAGCGTGGCAGGATTCTGGTCTCCCTACCACGCTCCCTTTTAAATGTTGAAAATCTGGAACGTCTCAGATAGTATAGCACATTTGCCCAAAAATGCGGCGGCGATTTTCGAAAAAGGGACGAAAAATGACGGCTGCCTAGTGGAGGGTAAGATTAATAAACGATGAGAATTCCAGCCGGAAATAATCGTTTTTAAAAGTGACTATTCATCGTTTTGGAAGGGTTAGTTCATCTTTTCTTTAATATTGTCATTAAAGACTTAAAGATTATTCGGAAAGGGGTATAATTGCCCCAATTCTAAATTAGGGGATGGATTAATCCAATGGACGAAGAAAATTCAACGAAGAAGATCAAGACGGCCAGCCTGGTCCTGATGATCTTTTCGTCAATTTTTGGTTTTAGTAACTCATTGACGGCCTACTACCAGATGGGCTACGCAAGTATGATCTGGTATATCGTGACCGCCATCTTATTCTTCCTCCCGTCGGCGATAATGTTTGCCGAATACGGGGCCTCGTTTAAGGCTGCTCGTGGGGGGATTTTTTCTTGGATGCGGGGCTCCGTCGGTGAGAAACCGGCCTTTATCGGGACCTTTATTTGGCTGTCGGCCTGGGTGGTCTGGCTGGTTTCGTCCACCCAGTACTTCCTCGTGTCGATTTCAACGATGTTGTTTGGAAGCGACAAGACCCAGACCTGGCACCTCTTGGGCCTCGATTCGAACCAAACGCTGGGGATCATGGAAATTGCCTTCTTGGCGATCGTCACCTACCTGTCCAGTCGTGGGATTGACAAGATCGCCAAGGTCGCCTCGGTCTGCGGGGTCTTCACCCTGGGGATTGCCGCAGTCTTTATCCTGGCTTCACTAGCCATCTGGGTCATGGATCACGGCGCCACAGCCGAACCGGTCACGGCGGTCAACTTTATCAAGTCACCCAACAGCGCCTTTATATCGCCAATTGCCATTATTTCCTTCATTGTCTACGCCCTCTTTGCTTACGGTGGTCTAGAAACGATGGCCGGGGTGATCGACTCGGTTGACAAACCGGAACGGACCTTCCCGCGCGCTTTGATCATCGGGATGGTGATTATGACCTTGCTGTACGTTCTCGCCATCTTCATGTGTGGGGTGACCACCAACTGGCACGAGGTATTGGGCAAGAAAAGCGTTGACCTGGCCAACGTTGAATACGTTTTGATCAATAACATGGGGCTCGTAGCCGGTAGCCACCTGGGCTTAAGCCACGCCGCTTCGGTGACGCTCGGGCGGGTCTTCTCGCAAATTACCGCCCTGTCCGACGTCTTCGGCGGGCTCGGGGCCGCCTTTGTCATGACCTACTCGCCCATCAAGTCCTTTGTCGAGGGGTGTGACCCGCGGCTCTTGCCGGACAAGTTAACGAGCTTAAACAAGGCGGGGATGCCGGCCTTTGCCATGTGGATGCAAATGATCGTCGTTTCGGTGATCGTCTTCTTCATTACCTTTGGGGGGAGCACGGCGGCGACCTTCTACACGATTTTGACCGATATGATGAACGTTTCCTCTTCGGCACCGTACCTGTTTTTGATCGGGGCGTTCCCGTTCTTCAAGATGAAAAAGGACCTCGACCGCCCCTTTGTCTTTTACAAGAGCATGACCACCACCTGGGTGGTTACCACGATCGTTTGGTTAGTTATCGCCGTGGGGATCGTCTTCACCTGCGTCGAACCGCTACTGGAAGGCGACTGGGTAACGGCCTTTTGGACCGCCTTTGGACCGGTCTTTTTCGGCATCGTGGCCTGGATCTTCTATAGTCGCGCTGAACGAAAACATGTCTTAGATTAAAATTAAAGCTCCCCTTTTTGAGCGGGAACTTTTTATTTTTCGATAGATTAGTTATAATAAGATAAGTAGATAGAAAGGGGGGCGAGCGATGGCTGATTGGAAACGGATCCGGAAACGATTACGCGAAAACTTAATGGATTTATTACAAATCTTTGCTTCCGAAGATGACTACGTTCGCAACGGACGGAAGCGACGGCACACAAAGTATGGGGACGTTGACTGTAATAATAATCTGATAAGCGATGATCAGGAAAAATGATGAATCAACTCGGCCGGGCTTTCGATCCGGGGGTTGTCATCCCAGATCGGTTCGTCGATGAAGACATCGGCAATTTCCCAGTAGGCTTCTAATAGCGCCATTCCGGTGTGCGATAAGAGGAGCTGACCGTCTCTGAAGCGAACTAGCAACCACTTGCGGGCCCACTGGTCCAAGAGGGTTGCCTCCAGCAGGGGCGGAATTGAAAGGGCGCACAGTAAGTGTTCTTGTGCGACTAAGTAGATGCCGCTAGCTTGACTAACCTTTTCAACAAAGGCGAGGGCGACAAAATCGTGATAGCTTAACTGGTGGCCATTGGTCCGGTTTGACAGGGCGCCTGCGATCGCTTTTAACAAGTACTTTTTGCCCGGAAAAGCGCGCAGGTCAAAGTCAATTAAGCCGTTCACCGGGTGGGCGTTCGGGTGGTATGATAAACGTAAATCGAAAACGACCCCCTCTTTTAAAACAGTGAAGTACAAACTTTCACTCCCCTTCGACTGGTGAGCAGCCAAGAGGGTAAAACCCTTGGGAAGGCCATTTTCGACTTGCCGTTGAACAGTGGTTTGCCACGAAGTAACGGATGGTTGTTGTGACATGGCGACCTCCTTATGGTGTAGTGGTTGTTCACTGTAAGTTTAACAAGCTTTTTTGAATGGGGGAAGTAGAATGGACTACCGTCAGTACCGCTACCGTGATGATCACTTTGCAATCAAAAAGGCACCGACCAACGTCGACCTGGGTCTGTCAACCGACGAGCTGAAAAAGCGGGTACGGGAGTGTACTAAGCAGTTAAGCGATCTACAAAAGATCTTGTACGCCCAGCGGACCTACGGGGTGATTATTGTTTTGCAAGCGATGGACGCGGCCGGTAAGGATAGCATGATCGCCCACGTCTTCTCCGGGGTCAACCCGGTCGGCGTCAAGGTGGCCAACTTCAAGCAACCCAACTCGACGGAAATCCTGCACGACTACCTGTGGCGCATCAACCAGCAGCTACCGGAGCGGGGACAAATCGGGATCTTCAACCGTTCCTATTACGAGGACGTTTTGATCGCCCGGGTCCACCCCGAAATCCTGGTGAGCGAACACCTGCCCAACATCGAAAAGGTTAAAGACATTAAGGAAAGTTTCTACGCGGACCGTTACCAAGACTTACGTGATTACGAAGCCTACCTGACCCGCAACGGGTTTAAAATTCTAAAGTTCTTCTTGCACGTTTCCAAAGAAGAGCAGGGCGCCCGCTTTGCCGCCCGGATCGAAATTCCGGATAAGAACTGGAAGTTTTCGGCCGCCGACATTCGGGAGCGCCAGTACTGGGATGCCTACCAGGACGCCTACGAAAAGGCGATCCAGGCCACGGCCACTAAGGACAGCCCCTGGTACGTGATCCCGTCAGATGACAAGTGGTCATCGCGCTACATCGTTGCCAATGCGCTAGTGGACCAGATTTCACACCTGCCGCTAGCCTACCCGCTGGTAACCAAGGATAAGAAAAAAGAACTCAAAGACGCACTGAAGGAACTAAAAAAAGAATAGTTACCCAAGTTTTTTATGAAATTGGGGGAGGTTTGTATGCTACTAAAACAACTCGACTACTTCATTAAGGTCGTTGAATACCGATCATTTACTAAGGCAGCCGCAGCGGCTTACATCTCACAGTCTGCGATCTCACAGCAGATCCAAGCATTGGAAAATTCCCTGGGGGTCCAACTCTTGGAACGCCACAACCGTTCCTTTTCTTTGACGTCGGCGGGAGAATACCTGTACCGCCACGCCCCGGACTTACTGGAATCGGCGGCTCAATTAGAAGCGGCGACGACCATCGTTGGCCAGCGTCAGATTTCGCACCTGACGGTCGGTTACTTACGTGAATACGCCGGGATCGACATCGCCCGTGCCGTGAGCACCTTTAACCAACACTTTCCTAAGATTCAGATCAACCTCCGCCAGGGTAACCACGAGGAGTTGTACGACCTCTTAAACGACGAAAAGGTTGACCTGATCTTTTCCGACCAACGCCGGGCCCTGTCCGATGAGTACATTAACCGCAAGTTAGTCACCACCAACCTGATGATCCTCTTCTCTAGCCACCACCCGCTGGCCAGCAAAAAGTCGGTCGGCAGAGCGGATCTAACTGATCAGGCCTGCATTTTGATCGCGCCGGAGAGCCAGCAAAAGGAAGAGGCTAATTACTACCGTCAAACGCTGGGGATCAAGAGCGACTTCGTCTTCGCCCAAACGCTAGAGGGGGCCTACACGATGGTGGCCGCCAACCGGGGCTACATGATTACTGATCAGCTCGGGGTGGTTAGCTCAAGAAACCTAAACTTACCGATGATCAAGTCACTGCCGCTCCACGGGGCGGGGGGGACCTTGGTGCACCGTGATTACTACCTCTTTTGGCAAGAGGAACGGACCACGCCGGCCACCGAGGAGTTTGCCAAGACCCTGGAACGTGAAATCGCCAAATTAGAGGACTAAATCAATATATTGTAGGGGTTGGCTTCCGTTGGAAGAGGGAGTGCGACTCAACCATTTGGCAGGCCGTGGGCTAAGGCCTAGACACAGGTTAGCGCGCCAGCGGTGTTCTGTGGCTGGACTTAGCCCACGGCCTGTGATTGGGGAGCACGTTATCTGTGAAATCGTCTAAGATTATGCAGGAATCAACAATTGCGCAAATCTAAACATTTGTCCTGTCTAACATTGAGGAACTAAAAAGGACTCCCGCATCGTTCAAATTGAACGGTGCGGGGGTCCTTTTAGTAATTGATAAAGATTTGGTAATCACGGTTAACTTGGCCGGCGTACTGAACGGCCCAATCAGCCAGGGTATCGTCGACTGGTTTTTGGTGGTGCAAGTAGCCCGCGATCATTGGGGCGGTCGGGCTTTGGAAGTGGGCAATCGCCAACAAGAAGGCGCAGGTGGCCGTGTAAATACCAAAGGACTCCAGGTCGAGCTTGGCGACGTCGATCGACTCCTTCATGTCGCGGAACTGGCGAAAGTAATAGGAGCGGTGGCCAAAGTGGGAGGCCCCGAGGAAGGGATCGGAGGCCGACTGGAGGGTCTTTTGGGCGGTGACGATCCGACGGCCGGCCGAGCGTTCCTGGGCCAGCCGCAGGTCACGGTCGGAGCTCAAGCTGGTTAGGCTAGCCCGCAGCGGCAGGGCCTCTTTGATCTGTAAGACCAGGTGGCTACCGTCGTTGCCGGATAACAGCATCAGGTAACAGTGGGTGCCAAAGGAGCCGACCCCCACGGCGTAGCGGATCACGTCGTCCACGGTAAAGTTGGTCAGGTAAACGCGGACGTCCTCGCGGGTGTTTTTCAAGTAGCGGTGGTAGCCCCGGATCAGTTGGTCCTTGATGGCTTGGGGAACACGCTTGGCTCGTGGCGCTTGTTCGATAAAGTAGCGGCGCCCCTCTTCATCCGCGGTCGTCAGCTTGGCGATGACCTGTTCGGAGTTTTTCTGGGGACTCTTCTTGAGAATCTTTTCCAAGATGGTGCTGATCTTGTGGGGTTGATCGTCGCTGATCCGGTCGATCGTCGCCATCATGTCATGGATCTCGTAGGAGAAGTAGAAGCGCTCCGGCAAGGTCAGGGCGTTGGCGTATTTGACCCCGTGGCGGTAGGTCCTGGTTACGTTGGTGAGGATCGGCAAGAGGTCGCGTTCCGAAAAGCCGTTGGACTGACCAGCCAGGTAGGTGGAAACCAAGAGGCGTTTGAGGTCGTCTTCCCAGTTACCAATCCGGGCTTCGTCAAAATCATTCAGGCCAAACAAGAGCTTACGTTCCGGCGAGGCGTAAAAGCCGTAGTTGTTGACGTGGGCGTCGCCGGAAATGATCACTTGGATGCCGCTGTGGCTCTGTTCGGCTAGGTCGTGTTCCATCAGCTCGGCGGTGCCACGAAAGAATGTAAAGGGCGAGACGCCCATTCGCTGGTGGCGCAGCGCCAAGAGGTCGGGGAGCATCTGCGATTCGGTCGCCGCAATCAGGTCCAAGGGGTTGCGATCGACCGGCACGTAGGCGGCCAGTTCGCGGCTCGGAACGGCCTGCTGGCGCGCCACCCCCAGGTCAAAGAGGGCCTGCTTGGAGAGGTGGGGGCTGAGCTGGTTTTGGTTGAAGAGATCGGTAACGAGCATGGGCAAACCTCTTTAGTATGGCTTGATTGGCCACAGGGTCCCGGTGGCCTTGGTGGGGTTAGTGAAGGCGACTTGGCCGTGGGCTTGGTCGGCAAAGTAGCGCAAAGTGGCAACCTTGTAACCATCGTTGACGAAGATTTCGACCAGCGAGTGGTCAACAAAGATGTCGAGCTTTAATTCTTGGTGGCCCGGGACGGTTAGGGTCCGGGTGGTGCCGTGGTCTTCTGCCACCGGCTGGCCGGCCTTGGCGCGGTCAATTACCAGTTGGCCGGCGGTGGTGTCAAAGTTCAGGAAGACGCCGTGCTCTAGGCTCTGGTCGCCAGCTAGGGTCAGGGTCCCGGCCTGGTTTGGTTCGATCGTCACCTGGAGTTCGAACTGCTGGCCGGCGTCTTCTTTGATCACGGTTGGCTGACCGGTGAAGATGGTGGCGTGGTGGGTGTGGCGCAGGTCGGCCATTGCTTCCACCGGGGTTTGGTAGAGGTGGCCGTCGCGGTAATGAAGCTCCTTAACCTGGCTCATCACGTTGGCCCAGTTGTGGTCATCGGTTGGGTAGGTGGTGTCGGGCAGGCCCACCCAAGAAACGGCGTAGGCAGTGCCATCCGGGGCGTTGAAGGCTTGGGTGGCGTAAACGTCAAAGCCCTCATCCAGGTTGGTGAGCGTTTCGTCCGGGTTAACCAGGCGCGGCGCCGTTAGGTCAAAGTCTTGACCGGTCAGGTACATGTTGGGGTAAATGTTTTGGTAGGGCGCCGTTTGGTGATCCAGCCCCTGCGGACAAAAGATCATGACAGCCCGACCGTCGACGTCGACGTAGTTGGGGCACTCCACCATGTAACCTAGGTCTGATTGCCCCAGGTCAACTTCACCGACTTCGTGCCAGCCGCTTTCCAGTTGGTCGCTTTCCCACAGGTCGACGACGCCGGTCTTATCCGCGGTCCGTTGGGCGCCTAAGAGCGCGTAGTAATGGCCGTCTTTAACTAGGAGCTGGGGGTCGCGGAGTTCGGTAAAGTGGGGCGGGTTAACGAAGAGCTCGTGGTCCAGCTTGGTGACCTGGCCATCCTTGTCCATCCAAGCTCCCACCTGGTAAGAGATCCGGTTCCAGTCGGCGTCGCGGTGGTTACCGGTATACATTAAGAAGAGCCGGTCACCGAAGGCCTTGGCCGAACCGGAGTAGGCCCCGTGGCTGTCGAACTTGGTGTCCGGGGCGACGGCTAAGCCGAGGTTGCGCCAGTGGACCAGGTCCTCAGAAACGGTGTGCATCCAGGATTTGATCCCGTGGGTGGCGCCAAACGGGAAGGATTGGTAAAAGAGGTGCCACTGGCCGTTAAAATAGGAAAAGCCGTTCGGGTCGTTTAAAAGCCCCAAACTGGGGTGCAAGTGGTAGCGTACCTGCACCGGGTCGGTGGCGGCTTGGCTTTGCAATTCTAAGAGTTGCTGGGCGGTGTAGTGATCGTAGGATTGGTAACGTTGTTGACGGGTCCATTCCATGGTTAAAGGCTCCTTTTGTAAAATTACCCCTATTTTAGGGCCCTTGCGCAACCGCTGTCAATTGATTGGCATAAAGGAAGTGTGTACCAACCATTGGCAGGCCGTGGGCTAAGGATAGACCACAGGTTAGCGCGGAACGCGGTGTTCTGTGGTCAGACTTAGCCACTAGGCCTGCGGTTGGGGAGCACGTTATCTTTAGAAGTGTGTACCAATCTATCAAACGGGCCGTACTTAGGCACTAGGCCCGTGGTCGGGGAGCACGTTATCTTTGGAAGTGTGTACCAACCTATTAAACAGGCTGTATGACTAAGCTAGGGCAAAAGGTTGTCGCCCTAGCGGCGTTCTTTGCCCGTACTTAGGCACCAGGCCTGTGGTTGGGGAGCACATTATCTGTGGAATAGCAAACCACCTTCTTGATAAGTAGTATCTGGGTGGGTTCGCACTTCTCCTAATCCTGCACTATAATAAACATAATTAAACTAAAAGGAGTGGTAACTGTGTCAGAACAAATTCCTGAACAAATGCGGGCCTGGGCGGTAAAAGTCCCCGCCCCGATTGAAAGTGATCCCTGTCCCCTGCAATTGGTTAAAAAACCGGTGCCGACCCCGGCGCCCGGCGAGGTTTTGGTTAAGGTTTTGGCCTGTGGGGTCTGCCACACTGACTTACACGTGACGGAAGGCGACCTCCCCGTCCACCAACCGGAAGTCACCCCGGGCCACGAAATCGTCGGCCGGGTGGTCGCTAGTGGAGCTAGCACCCAGCGTTTCACCATTGGTGACCGGATCGGGATTCCCTGGTTCCGCCACGCCTGTGGGGTCTGCCGTTATTGTCGCAGTGGACACGAAAATCTGTGTCCCCACTCGCTGTACACCGGCTGGGATCACGACGGGGGCTACGCCGAGTACGTAACGGTACCGGAGGGCTTTGCCTACCGGATTCCCGCCCGCTTTAAGGACGTGGAAGCGGCGCCCCTACTATGCGCCGGGATCATTGGTTACCGGGCGCTCTTGCGGGCTAACGTACCGGCGGGGGGCCGTTTGGGACTGTATGGCTTTGGTGGCTCCGCACACCTGGCGGCTCAGTTAGCGATTAAGCAGGGGATCGAGGTGCACGTCTTTACCCGGGGCAAGGACGCTCAAAAGTTTGCCCTGGAGTTGGGCTGTGCCTCAGCGCAAGGGGCCTATGACCGAGCACCGGTCCCGCTTGATTCGGCCATTATGTTTTCGCCGGCGGGGGCCATGGTGCCTAACGCCTTGGCTAACCTGGCCCCCAACGGGACGCTGACCTTAGCCGGAATCCACTTGAGTGACGTCCCCAGCTTAAATTACCAGGACCACCTCTTTCACGAAAAAACGGTCACTAGCGTCGAATCTAACACCCGCCGCGATGGTGAGGAGTTCTTGACCCTGGCGGATCGGTTGGGGATCACGCCAACGGTCACGGCGGTACCATTTAACCAGGCTGACCAGGCTCTGAAACGGGTTAGCAGAGGAAATATTGACGGCGCTTACGTGCTTGAAATGCCGTCATAACGGGCTTGTGATCAAATCACATTTGGTAGCGATTTCAAAAAATATGTCAAACGGTTGACAATTTAAAATAGTCATGTATGATGGATAAGGTAGAAAAAGCGCTTACAAAGCGTTCGCATTATCAAATACTTGCAGATGGAGGAACGATTATGGATCACAAGCAAGTCGCTACCGATGTCATCAAGGCCATCGGGGCAGATAATATTGTTGCGGCGGCCCATTGTGCCACTCGGTTGAGATTAGTCCTTAAAGACGATGAGGCCATCGATCAAAAGGCCCTCGACAACAACGACGGCGTCAAGGGGACCTTCAAGACTAACGGCCAGTACCAGGTCATCATCGGACCTGGGGACGTTAACAACGTTTATGACGAGCTGATCAAGCAGACTGGGCTCAAGGAAGTTTCGACCGAAGACTTGAAGCAAATCGCGGCCAAGAACCAAAAGTTCAACCCCGTGATGGCCTTCATTAAGTTGCTGTCGGACATCTTCGTGCCAATCATTCCGGCCCTGGTTGCCGGAGGTCTGTTGATGGCCTTAGATAACGTTTTAGTTTCCCAAGGTCTGTTCGGGCCAAAGTCGGTCGTCCAAATGTTCCCGGCCATCAAGGGGCTGGAAGGAATGGTCAACGTTATGTCGGCCGCTCCGTACGTCTTCTTGCCGATTCTAGTGGGGGTTTCCGGGGCTAAGCGCTTCGGGGCCAACCAATTCTTGGGGGCCGTAGTCGGGATGATGATGACGGCGCCGGCCTTGGCAGAGGGGGGTGCATGGCACCTCTTCGGTTTTACCGTTAACATCCAATCTTACACTGGGCAAGTGATCCCGGCCTTAGCCGCCGTTTGGATCCTGTCAATCTTTGAAAAGTGGTTCCACAAGAAGTTACCATCCGCGGTTGACTTCACCTTTACGCCACTGCTGTCAGTCATCTTAACGGGGTTCATCACCTTTATCGTGGTTGGACCAGTTATGAAGGAACTATCAGACTTAATCACTAACGGGATCGTTTGGCTTTACTCGACCCTCGGCTTTGTCGGGACCGGGATCTTCGGGGCCATCTACTCGCCAATCGTTTTGACGGGGCTCCACCAATCCTTCCCAGCCATCGAAACTCAGCTGGTGACCGCCTACAAGAGCGGGACTGGTTACGGGGACTTTATCTTCGTCGTTGCTTCCATGGCTAACGTTGCCCAGGGGGCTGCCACGACCGCCGTTTACTTCTTAACCAAGAACGAAAAGATGAAGGGGCTTTCTAGTTCCGCCGCCGTTTCCGCCTTACTGGGGATTACGGAACCAGCCCTCTTCGGGGTTAACTTGAAGCTCAAGTTCCCATTCTTCTGTGCCTTGATCGGGTCTGCGACCGCCGCTACTCTAGCCGGTCTCTTCCACGTCATCGCCGTTTCGATGGGGTCGGCCGGGTTCATTGGGTTCTTATCCATCGGAGCCAAGTCAATTCCGTTCTACCTGCTGTGTGAACTCGTTTCCTTCGTGGTGGCCTTCACCATCACCTTCCTTTACGGGAAGACGCACAATCACTTGGTAAACCCGGTTGTTGAAGCAGCCGACGCTGATGCAGTTGATGCTACGACCCAAGCAAACGAAGCCGTAGCAACTGTTGCTAGTGCTAACCAACCAAGTGGTGAAGCCGCTAAGACCGAAACGCTGGGCGCACCCGTAAGTGGGACCGCTGAAGATTTGAGTCAAGTTAACGACGAGGTCTTCTCCCAAAAGATGATGGGGGACGGGGCCGCCATCGTTCCAAGTGACGGGACGATTGTCGCACCGGCCGACGGTGAGATCACGGTGGCCTACGCCACGAAGCACGCCTACGGTTTAACCAGTACGGACGGTGCCGAGATCTTGATTCACATCGGTTTGGACACCGTTAACTTAAAGGGTGACCACTTCACTTCCAACGTAGCGCAGGGTCAAAAAGTCAAGAAGGGTGACGTTTTGGGCACCGTTGACCTTGATGCCGTTAAGGCAGCCGGCTACGACACCACGACCATGATTGTAATTACCAACACCGCTAACTACAGTGCCGTTAAACAGCTCGCTGACGGGACGGTTCAGGCCGGAGATGACCTGATCGCCGTCGTTGGTAAAAACTAAACATCTCAACATCTCTCTTCTAAACAAGGGCGTCGCAAAACCATGCGGCGCCTTTGTTGTATCTTGACTATTCCAAAGATAACGTGGCTAAGTCTGACCGGAGAACGATGCGTACCGCATCAATCCCCGGTCTATCCTTAACCCACGGCCTGCCAATGGCTGGTTCGCACTTCCCTTATTGTGTTAAAATATACCCTAATACTAATTTTGGAGGAAAAAGATGAGCCAATATCCGCAACTGAACTTGGCCGACGTCAAGGCCGTTCAAGCAACCATTAAGACTAACCAAGGGGACATCAAGCTACAACTGTTCCCCGACCAAGCACCCAAGACGGTGAAGAACTTCGTTGAGTTGGCCAAGCAGGGCTACTACAAAGGCGTAATTTTCCACCGGGTGATTCCGGACTTCATGATCCAAGGGGGCGACCCGACCGGGACCGGGGCCGGTGGTGAATCAATCTACGGCCAAGCCTTTGAAGACGAATTCTCCGAGGAACTCTTTAACTTCAAGGGGGCCCTTTCGATGGCCAACGCTGGTCCTAACACCAACGGGAGCCAATTCTTCATCGTGACCAACGAAAACGTGCCGGCTGACATGGTGGGCCAAATGAAGGCCGCCGGCTACCCGGACGAAGTAATCGCCCGCTACCAAGAGGGGGGGACGCCGTGGTTGGACTTCCACCACACCGTCTTTGGCCAGGTGATCGAGGGCATGGACGTGGCCCAAAAGATTTCCCAGGTTAAGCGCGACTTCCGCGACCGCCCAGAAGAAGACGTCGTGATTGAAGACGTTGAAATCGCTGAATAATTAACTGACGGGCGCCCCTCTGTGGTCGCCCGTTTTTGATTGGAGGAGACATGGACTATCAAGAAGCACTGGCCAGCTTGGAGCGGGGGGTACTATCCCCTGTCAAGTTGACACTTATAAAAACGAAAACACAATTTTTCTTATCCAACCAAATCGTGGTAATATTCCGCT
>NZ_CP040910.1:1533111-1660666 GCF_013394085.1 Limosilactobacillus fermentum | reverse complement strand
ATGATCCTCATGCATGCAATACCTTTGAGGAGCCCAATTTAGTTCGAGCTAAGCCCGTTAAGGCTAATTCGAAGGTTGCTAAGCAACATGAATTTGAGTTACCCGCTGCTTCAGTAACGACGGTAACTTTCAGTTTATGTTAAAAAGCGAAGCGGGTAAGGACAGTATAAAAATAGAGCTCAGTATGCCTGGAGGTGGACAACTGGGCTCTTAATTATTTAGGAAGGTTTAATCGTGTTCATCCGCCAATAACCCCCAAAGTTCCTGACCATAGGGTGACAGTAGCCGGTTGGCCCGGGTAGCAACCGAAATGATAAATTCGGGGGCGCCCAGATCGAGTAGTGGCAGTGCAACAAGGTGATCTTGGGGTTCTAGAGCTAGGGTGGTGAGAAAGGAAATCCCGGAGTTTTTCGCCACCAGGGTTTTTAAAACGTGAACGTCGTGGGTTTTAAAAACAACTTTGGGACGCACCCCAGCCGCCCGGGAAACCTGGTGGAAGGCCTGGGCGTGAACGTACTCGTTGGCCAGGGTAATGAAGGGCTCTTTTTTGAGGTCCTGAAAGGAAACGCCGGTGGTTCGGGTGGCTAAGGGGTGGTCGGGTGCCACGATAATTTGGATGGGGGCGCGCGTAATTACTTGCGTCGAAAAAGAATCTTGTTGTAGGGGGGCTAAGGACCCTAGGAGGGCCATGTCGATGATGCCGTGGGCCAGCATTTTCGTTAGCTCCCGGGACCCGTGGTCTTCAACCTCTAAGCGTTGTAACAATCCCGCCGCTAGCAGGGCGGGGGTGTAGGCGGGGAAAAAGTAGTTACCGATGATCGGCGGTAGGCCAAAGCGGATTTGTTCCTGTTTGGCCCGGGAAAGCTCTTGGTGAGCGACCTCCAATTCGCGCAGGATGGTTTGGACGTGCTGGTCAAACTGCAGACCGCTGGCGGTTACGGTCAGGTCGTGGTGGGATTGGCTCCGAATAAAGAGCGGCGCCCCTAATTCCCGTTCTAAACGTTGGATGGCCATCGTGATGGTGGGTTGGGCAACGCCAAAGTGGGTGGCGACTTTGGAAAAATTTTTTCGAATTACGAGGTCATGATAATAGCGAAGTTCCTTAATGTTCATCTTTACCCCCCTAAGTAACGGCGTTTCTGTTTATCATATCAATAAAATTGATTGGCTTCCATCGGTTTGACTATCACCTAAGGGACTACTTATGATCAACCACGATGAGAGAGAAAGTTGTGCAGATGGATTGAAAGGACCGATCAAAATGATTAGTGGATACGAACTGTTAAACAACCCCTTTTTAAACCGGGGCACCGCCTTTACAACTGAGGAACGTAAGCAACACGGCCTGCTAGGGCTCTTACCACCACGGGTTAAGACGATTGACGAACAAGCCGATGAAATTTACGCCCTCTACCAAAAGAAGGGCACCCTGATTGAAAAACGCCACTTCCTGATGGAAATCTTTAACAACAACCGGACGCTGTTCTTTAACTTAATGGGCAAGCACATCAACAAATTCATGCCGATCGTGTACGACCCGGTAATTGCCGAGTCGATTGAAGAGTACAACGAACGCTTCGTTAAGCCGCAAAATGCCGCCTACCTAACCGTTGATCACCCAGAAAACAACCGTGAGATCTTAAAGAACGCCGCCGAGGGGCGGGATATCCGTCTGATCGTGGTGACCGATGCCGAGGGGATCCTCGGGATTGGTGACTGGGGAGTTAACGGGGTCGACATCGCCGTTGGTAAGTTAATGGTTTACACGGCCGCCGCTGGGATCAACCCGGCCCAAGTGTTACCAGTTTCGATTGACGCCGGGACCAACAACCAAGAACTACTGGACGACAAGAACTACCTGGGTAAGCGCCACGCCCGGATTGAAGGCCAACGCTACTTTGACTTCATTGACCAATTTGTCGGCGACGTCGAAAGCCTCTTCCCTAAGAGCCTGTTGCACTTTGAAGACTTCGGCCGTGGGACGGCCGCCAAGATTTTGGATAAGTACCAAGACAAGATTTTGACCTTTAACGACGATATCCAAGGGACCGGGGTAATCGTTTTGGCCGGGGTACTGGGGGCCTTAAACATCACCAAAGAAAAGCTAACCGACCAAACCTTCCTAACCTTTGGTGCTGGGACCGCCGGGATGGGGATCGTAAAAATGCTCTTCGAAGAACTGGTGCGCCAAGGCCTCAGCGAACAAGAAGCCAAGCAGCACTTCTACTTGTTCGATCGCCAGGGGTTGTTGTTTGATGATACGGAGGGCCTAACGCCGGAACAAGCCCGCTTCACCCGGTCGCGGGGTGAATTCGACAACGCCGCTCAATTAACCGACTTAACGGCAGCTATCAAGGCGGTGCAACCAACGGTGATGGTCGGAACGTCGACCGTTCACAACGCCTTCACCGAAGCCGCCATCCGCGAAATGGCGGCCCACGCTAAGCACCCGATCATCTTCCCAATCTCCAACCCGACCAAGAAGATTGAAGCCATGCCAGACGACGTTATGAACTGGTCTGACGGGCGGGCCCTAGTCGCCACTGGGATTCCGACCCCGGCGGTTGACTACCAAGGGGTTCAGTACGAAATTGGCCAAGCTAACAACGCCCTGATTTACCCGGGGGTGGGCTTTGGGGCCTTAGCCGTCCAAGCCAAGGTAATTAACGACGACATGCTGGCGGCGGCCGCCCACGCCTTAGGGGGCCTCGTTGACGCTGATCAACCGGGCGCCGCCGTCTTACCACCGGTCTCCAAGCTAGCCGACTTCTCCAAGAAGGTGGCTGAGGCGGTGGCTCAATCCGCCATCGACCAGGGCTTAGCCGCAGCGGGAATCACGGATGCCAAGCAGGCGGTGGCCGACTTTACTTGGCAAGCGGAATACAAGCCGCTGGACCAGGAACTGGCTAGATTTGAATAAGAGGAAGTGCTCACCAACCTCCCTTGCTTAAACGACAATGAAAAGACCCCTAACGCACGAGGTGAGCGTTAGGGGTCTTATTGTAGGGTGTAGGGATGCACTTCCGCAGATAACGTGCTCCCAACCGCAGGCCTAGTGTCTAAGTACGGGTAAAGGACACCGCTAAGGCGGTAACCATTTGCCCTAGCTTAGCCATACGGCCTGCCGAACGGGTTGGGCGCACTTCCGTTATTTACTTGCACTGGCGTCAGCGTCGACTTCCGGTTGTGCTGGTGCGTCTTCTTCTGAGGCACTGGCGTCGGCGTCAACGGCCGGTGCTTGAGTAGCTGGTGCCGGTGCCGGTGCCGGTTGGCTTTCCGTTTCGCTTTCGGAAGCACTGGCGCTAGCGTCAACGGCGGGAGCCTCGGTGGCGGCTTCTTCCTTGGTAGAAGCACTGGCGTTAGCGTCCACCTTGCTGTTCGGGTCGTCAACCAGGGTTTGCCCGGTCATTTCCAGGTACTTCTTGACGATTGGCCAGAAGTCGATCACGATTTCGTTAATCCCACGGTAAATGTTGTCTTCGTCGTGAATGGCTTGGTAGTTGTTAACCACCCACTTAGCGTTCTTCTTGTCCACTGGTTCGGCCAGTTGGAACATGTCGGTCTTACCGGTCCGTAGGGTGTGGATGACTTGCTTAACGTGGTCGTGGACATTCCGCTTGTCCGGGTGAACGGCCGACATCGGGGAACCCGGTTGTTGCGGGGTCCGGGAGGCAAACATCTTTTCAGCCGGGGCCTTGTGGTTGTAGTAGAGGAACTGGTTGTTGTCGTCGACGTAGGTCAGTTCGGCCGGGATCGACTTTAAGAACCAGTTAAGTTGGTCAACGGTCAGGATCCCAGCGTCGAGCTTAACGTAGTCCTTGCCGGAAGCGGCGTTGGTCAACTTAGCGGCCTTTTCAATCCAGTCTGGGTCACCGGGCTTCACCCCTTCGATAGTGGTGTCAGTCTTCCCGGAGGCAGTCAGGTCTTCATTCTTGTAGGCGTCGGCCGGTTCTGGGCCCTTTAAGGCCTTCAAGACGTTGACCCACTTGGAGAACTTGATCAACAAGTTGCTCAAACGGTTAATCGTGCCGCCGTCCTTTAAGTTGCCGTTGTCGTCAAAGGCGTCGCGAACGTTCCCCAACAAGAATTCGTTCCCCGGCATCACGAGGGCGTTAACCCCTGGGGCTTCCAAGATTTCGCGCAGGTCCAATTGGGCCCGGGAAGAACCCTGGGTGAAGTAAGAGGCCCCTATGATCAGGACCGGCTTGTCTTCTAACGGGTGGATCTTATAGGACAGCCATTCGATTGTCGACTTCAAAGCGGCGGTCGTGGTGTGGTTGTGTTCAGGGGTGGCCATGATCACCCCGTCGGCGTTTTCAATTCGGTGCTTCAAGTATTGAACGGCCATCCCGTTGGTTTGGTCGTCGTCTTCGGAAAACATCGGTACGTCCTTGATTGAAACGACTTCAATGTCGGCGATGTTATTGAAACGGTTGGCCATAAAGGTCATTAATTTGCGGTTGTATGAATCTTCGGCGATGGAGCCGACAATCCCAACTAACTTCATGCGTAGGTTCCTCCTTGGTTTATAAGTCGTTCTTCAGGTCGGAAACGCGGATGTCTTGCATCACGTGTTCACGGTCATAGACCAGGTTCTTGTTGACGTCGACGAAGGTGTCGAAGTCGGCGAATAAGCCGTCCAAGCGGTTGACGAGGGCCCCTTCCTTGAGGTTCCCTTCGTCGTCAAAGGCTTGTAAGGAGTGGCCCACCATGTATTCGGATGATGGCATGATCCGGGCGGACAGTTCCGGGGAGTCCAGCATCTGGCGTAGCATCAGAGTTGGGCCCGGGAAGTCCCAAGCATCCCGTATGACGCCCCGGTAATCATTACCGGCTTGTCAGCAAAGGGGTGCACACCGTAAGAAAGCCATTCCAAGGCGTTCATCAAAACGGCCGGGACCCCGTGGTCGTATTCAGGGGTGGAAATAATGACCCCGTCGGATGCTTCGATCTTCTTGGCCATTTCAGTTACCCGTTCCGGAACTGAGCGGTCCGGGGTCTTGTAGAAGACCGGCAGGCCACCAATGTCCATCAATTCAATTTCGGCCTTGTCGGCGAAGTGTTCCTTGATGAACTGCAACAAGCGGCGGTTGGTGGAGCCTTGACGGTTGGTTCCAGCAATCCCAATGTAGTGCTTCATATGATCAAATCCTCTCATTTCTGTGTTTGTCACCTTGTTAAGGGGCTAACAATCGTCCCCATTTTGACATAGTTTTTGAATAAAATCAATCAGGGATCCTGATTTAGAAAGTTACGGGTGGCTCGCCGTCACTATTTGGCAAGCAATTACGGATATTAGACAAAATTTAAATAAATGAAGGCGCTAACAATCCCGCTAAAAATAGGCCGATTAAAGCTGATGAATATCAATTAAGCGGGGTGCAGGACCGTTAATAATAATCAATCCTTATAATAACTAGCGGGTTTGACTATAAGAGAGCGGGGGGATTATCGTATAATCGTTAAGTAATGTGTAACTTTTCACAAATGCAATCGGATTAATCACTTGGAGGTTGAAGAATATGTCACAATTTCGGACGGAAGAAGATACTTTAGGACCAGTTCAAATCCCACAAGAAGCCCTCTGGGGACCACAAACGGAACGGAGCCGCCACAATTTCCCAACCGGCCAGTTCATGCCGTTGGCCATCATCCGCGCCCTGCTCAACATTAAGAAGGCCGCTGCCCAAGCCAACCTGGAATTAAACCAGATTGATGAGGCCAAGGGGAAGTTGATCATCGAGGCGATTGACCAACTCTTAGTCCTGCCCGATGACGACTTGCGCAAGGACTTCCCACTTAAGGTTTACCAAACCGGTTCCGGGACCCAAACCAACATGAACACCAACGAAGTCGTGGCCAACCTGGCTAAGCGCTTGAATCCAGACGTCACCGTATTGCCAAACGATGACGTTAACAAGGGTCAATCCTCCAACGACGTCTACCCAACGGCGATGAACATCGTGGCCGTGGAAGCCTTGGATCAGCTGCTGCCGGCCGTCCAGCACCTAATTGACGAATTAAAGGCCAAACAAGAACAATACTGGCACGTCGTTAAGGTTGGCCGGACCCACCTGCAAGACGCCACCCCGTTAACCTTTGGCCAAGAAGTCTCTGGTTACGTGGCCGCTTTAGAACACGACCGGGACTACTTAAAGCAACTCCAACCGACCCTATTGGAACTGGCGATCGGGGGAACGGCCGTGGGGACTGGTTTAAACGCGGCCCCGGGGATGCCGGAAAAGATCGCCGAAAAGGTTTCCGTCGTTTACGGACACGAATTTACGGTTAAGACCAACAAGTTCTTTGGCTTGGCTAACCACTCCGGCTTAAACGTGGTCCACGGGGCCCTGAAGACCCTGGCCGCCGACATGTTTAAGATTGCCCAAGACGTCCGCTTCTTGGCCTCCGGTCCGCGGGCTGGTTACGGCGAATTAAACATCCCGGCCAACGAACCGGGTTCCTCAATCATGCCGGGGAAGGTTAACCCAACCCAAGCCGAAGCAGTAACGATGGCGTCACTACGGGTCTTTGGTAACGACACGGTCGTTTCAATGGCCGCTAGCCAGGGGAATTTTGAAATGAACGTCTACAAGCCGGTGATGATCGACGCCTTCTTGGAATCAGCCAACCTCCTAACCGGGACGATCACCGGCTTTGCCGACAAGATGATTGCAGGCTTGACGGTCAACGACGCCCGGATGAAGGAACTTTTGGACAACTCCTTGATGACGGTAACCGCCCTGTCGCCATATATCGGCTACCACGACGCCGCTAAGATTGCCCAAGCCGCCGATAAGGCCGGCTCCACTTTAAAAGAAGCCGCTTTGAAGTCCGGCAAGGTGACCGAAGAACAATACGACGAATGGATGGACATGTTAAAGATGACCAACGTCGACAAACAAGATTAGGAGGAAATTATGGGAGAAAAATTTCAACCACGCCCGGCCAGTGAGTTAAAGGACCGCTACGACACGGTGATCATTGGTTCCGGGGGGGCCGGCTTGACGGCCGCCATCCAAGCCCATGAACTAGGGCTTTCAGCCGTCGTCCTTGAAAAAGAAGAAGGCTTAGGTGGGAACACTAACCGGGCCTCATCCGGGATGAACGCCGCCGAAACCAACGTCCAATTAAAGCACGGGGTGATCGATAACGTCGGCTCCTTTTACCGGGAAACCTACCAAGACGGCGGTCGTTTAAACGATAAGGACCTCTTGGGTTACTTCGTTCACCACTCCGCCCTGGCGATTGACTGGCTGGCCGATCACGACATCAAGTTAGAAGACGTCACGATCACCGGGGGGATGTCGGTGATGCGGACCCACCGCCCGGCTAGCTTAGCCCCGATCGGTGGATTCTTGGTCAACGAGTTGTTGCGGGTGGTTGGCCAACAAGGAATCCCGGTCTTCAACCAGACCAAGGTCACTAAGTTGTTAAAAGACGATCAGGGGACCGTTAACGGGGTCGAAGTCCAAACCACGGCCGGCACCAAGACGATCGCGGCCAACAGCGTTATCCTAGCGACCGGTGGTTTCGGCGCTTCTAAGGAATACATGAAGCGCTACCGCCCAGACCTGGTTGATTACAAGACGACTAACCAACCGGGGGCCACCGGCGACGGCCTGAAACTCGGCGAAGACGTCGGGGCGCAGCTAGTTCAAATGGACTTGATTCAAGTCCACCCGACCGTTCAACAAGATAACCCGCACGTTTATTTGATTGGTGAAGTCGTCCGGGGCGAAGGGGCAATCCTGGTTAACGCCAAGGGGCAACGCTTCGTCAACGAGTTAAACACCCGTAAGATCGTCTCCAACGCCATCACCGCTTTGCCGGAGCACTCCGCTTACCTGATCTTTGACCAGGGGATCCGTGACCGGGCCAAGGCCGTCGACTTCTACGACAAGGTGGGGCTAGTGGTTTCCGGCAACACCATCGAAGAGCTCGCCCAAAAACTCTCCATGGCGCCAGCTACCCTGAAAAAGACGGTGGCGACCTGGAACCAAGCGGTCAAGGACCACGATGACCAGGAATTTAGCCGGACGACCGGGATGGACCGCGACATCGCCAAGCCAGGCTTCTTCGCCATCCACATTGCCCCAGCGATCCACTACACGATGGGTGGTTTACACATCAACACCCATACAGAGGTCTTGGATGGCAACGGGAACGTGATTCCGGGACTGTTTGCCGCCGGTGAAGTTGCCGGGGGCCTACACGGGAATAACCGGGTCGGGGGTAACTCGATCGCCGAAATCGTGATCTTTGGGCGCCAAGCCGGTCAACAAGTCGCCTTGTACCAAAGTCAGAAATAGTAAGAAACAAGAGAACTGATTAGGAAGAAATCAATATGAAGAATTTAGAAAAAGTCAATTACCGGGGCTTTATCTGGCCGGTAATCGTGGGGGTCATTTTGTGGCTGCTCACGCCAATGAAGCCAGCGGCCGTTCCCGTGGCCGGCTGGCACATGTTCGCCCTCTTTGTCGGGACGATCATTGCCTGCATCACCCGGCCCCTACCAATCGGGGGTGTCTCAATTCTCGCCTTTGCCCTGACCGTTTTGACCGGCACCTTGCCGATGGATAAGGCGATCTTAGGCTTTGGGAACAGCTCAATTTGGATGATTGCCATGGCCTTCTTCATCGCCCGGGGCTTTATCAAGACCGGGTTGGGACGGCGAATCGCCCTTAACTTCGTCCGCCTCTTCGGTAAGAAAACGCTGGGGCTGGCCTATTCCTTAATTGGGGTCGACTTGATCATGGCCCCGGCCACCCCGTCCAACACCGCCCGGGCCGGTGGGGTCTTGTACCCAATCATTAAGTCCTTGGCCCAATCCTTTGGCTCCGACCCCAAGGACGGGACGGAACGCAAGATCGGCTCCTTCTTGGTCTTTGCCGAATATCACGGGGACATGATCACCGCCGCCATGTTTATGACGGCGATGGCCGCTAACCCCCTGGTCCAAACCCTAGCCAAGTCAAGCGGAGTGAACATCAGCTGGGGAGGCTGGTTCTTAGCCGCCCTGGTTCCGGGAATTATTTCCTTGATCGTCGTTCCCTGGTTGATCTACAAGATGTACCCGCCGGAGATTAAGGAAACGCCCAACGCTAAGCAGTGGGCGGAAAAGGAACTGGATCAAATGGGGAAGATGACCCTACCAGAAAAGCTAATGGCCGTTATCTTCATCATTGCTCTGGTCCTCTGGATGACCGGGAGCCTGACCAAGATCGACGCCAGCCTAGCTGCCTTCTTAACCTTAGGCCTGCTCTTGGTCGTTGGGGTCCTGAGCTGGACCGACGTTTTGCACGAAACCGGGGCTTGGAACACCCTGACCTGGTTCTCCGTCTTGGTTATGATGGCTGGTTCCTTGACCACCCTGGGCTTTATTCCGTGGCTTTCTTCAAGCATCGGTAGTATGTTGCACGGGATGAGTTGGTTCTTGGTCTTGGCGATCTTGATTGTCTTCTTCTTCTACAGTCACTACCTCTTCGCTAGTTCAACGGCCCACGTAACGGCGATGTATTCGGCCCTGTTAGCCGTAGCCATCTCCGCTCACGTACCGCCAATGCTGGCGGCCTTATTGCTCGGGTTCTTTGGGAACTTAAACGCCTCAACCACCCACTACGCTTCTGGCCCGGCTCCGGTTTTGTTTGGGTCTGGTTACGTCCCGCAAAACAAGTGGTGGTCCTTGAACCTGGTTCTGGGGGTCTTCTACCTGGTCGTTTGGATCGGGATTGGGAGCCTCTGGATGAAGGTGATTGGGATGTGGTGATCAGGAAGTGTGATCCAACCATTAAGCAGGCCGTTGGACTAAGGATAGGGCACAGGTTAGCGCGCCAGCGGTGTTCTGTGGCCAGACTTAGGCACTAGGCCTGCGGTTGGGAGCACGTTATCCGTAAATGAAATTACTAATTAAAAAGGACCCCTGGGGCACGGCCGTGGGGGCCCTTTTGTGTTAAAATCTGGAGGAAAAAGGGGGAACGCCAGAATGAATACGCGTGACTTACAGTACTTTACGGCCGTTGTTGAAATGAAAAACTACACCCAAGTGGCCGGGCAATTTGGCGTCACCCAGCCAACCGTTACTCAGGCCATCCAACGCCTGGAACGTGAATTTGACGTCCAATTGGTCGACGTTGCCCGTGGCCGGCGGGGGATGAAGATCACCCGGGCTGGTCAGTTACTTTACCAAGCGGCGGACCGGATCAATCACCAGTTAGCCTTGGCGCAAAAGTCAATTAGCCAGGCTAAGCGGGGCAGCATTCGCTTCGGCTTACCCCCGATCATCGGTAAAATATACATCAGTGGGTTAGTTAAATCCTGTCCGCCGGATTTGTTGTCGTGCCTGCGGATCACCGACCAGGGGTCCCACGAGCTGTTAAAACGGCTCAAGGATGGTCAAATTGACATCGCCATTTTGGGGTCGATGGCGCCGATTAATGAGGAGGGGATATTTGTCGACCTGGTGGCCAAGCGCCCCTTCACCGTGGCGGTCAGCGAACAACACCCGTTGGCTAAAAAACGGCGGGTGGCCTTTGGCGATTTGGCTAACGAACGCTTCATTAATTACAGTGACCAATACATCCACCGGGCGGCCTTTAACGCTTATTGCGACGCGGCCCGTGTCCGCCCGGAAAGCACCCTCTACCCGCTACCCAATATTTCTTGGGTCAAGGAGCTGGTCCGTCAAAACCTCGGCGTCAGCCTGATCGTTTTGGATGCGATCAAAGACGAGCCGGGGATCGTACCGCTAGAATTGACGGACCCGACCCCGGCCAGTTTTTACATCTCGGTGGCGACCCGGGAAGGTTACGTGTTAAGCGAAGACGAGCAGACCCTAGTGACGACTCTAAAGCACCTGGAACTCTTTTCACCCGCTTAATTGTCCCTACACAAACGTCGGCAACCCTCCTATAATAGGACGTAATTTAGTGTCTAAAGTGGGGAGAGAAAAAGATGGATAAGGAACAAGCGGTGGGTGAAGATTACCACCACCACATGCAGATTCCGTGGCAGGATTTTGTAGAAGATGACAACGTTACCCCGGCTAAGGAGGCCCCCTTAGTGGAACGGTCAATGATCGTTGGGCGGGTTGGTCTAATGATTTTGGCCTGCGGAACCGGGTCCTGGCGGGTGCGCGACTCGATGAACGTGGTTGCCCGCAACCTTGGAATGACCTGTTCGGCCGATATTGGCTTGGTATCGATTGAATACACCTGCATTGATGATAACCACAGTTACACCCAGGCGATCTCGTTACCGACGACCGGGGTGAATACAACCCGGCTAAACGCCCTGGAGAAGTTCGTTAAGGAAATTGAGCGGGGCAAGCGGGAGTGGACGATTGCAGAAATTGACCACCGTTTAACCGAGATTGAACGGATGAAGGGTAATTACCGCCCTTACCAAGTGGGGTTAGCGGCGGCCTTGGCCTGTTCAGCCTTCGTCTTCTTGCTCGGCGGGGGCCCGGTAGAAATGTTGTGTTCCTTTGTGGGAGCGGGGTGCGGGAACTTTGTGCGGCGTAAGATGATTGACCGTCACATTACCCTGCTTGCTTGCGTGGCCGTTTCCGTGGCCGTGGCTTGTTTGTTATACCTGGTCCCGTTTATGGCCCTGCAAAACTTCTGGGGAATCAACGAACGTCACGAGGCCGGCTACATCGGGGCAATGCTCTTTATCATCCCTGGTTTTCCATTCATCACCTCGGGGCTGGACCTAGCCAAATTAGACATGCGGTCCGGCTTGGAGCGGGCCGCCTACGCCCTGTTAATCATTACCGTGGCGACCTTGGTTGGCTGGCTGGTGGCCCTGATGGTCCACTTAAGGCCAGCCAACTTCGCCGCCTTGCCGTTAAATGAATGGCAGCTCTTATTGTTGCGGTTGCCGGCCTCTTTTTGCGGGGTCTTTGGCTTTTCAATTATGTTTAATTCGACGCCGAAAATGGCGGCGATGGCCGGGGTAATCGGGGCGCTTGGTAATACCTTACGGCTGGAATTAGTCGACTTTGGGATGGCGGCTGGCCCGGCCGCCTTCTTGGGGGCGCTAGCTTGTGGCCTGTTGGCGGCGATTGTCCGTAACCGGGTTGGTTACCCGCGGATTGCGATCACGATTCCCTCGGTGGTAATCATGGTGCCCGGGCTGTACATGTACCGGGCCGTCTATAACTTAGGGTTACAGTCGGTCAACACCGGGGCCGAGTGGTTAACCCGGGCGATGTTAATCGTCCTCTTTTTACCCCTGGGTCAAGTAGCGGCCCGGGTACTAACCGATACCAAGTGGCGTCATAACGGATAGGAAGATGGGTGATCAGCGTGCAAATTGAGTATCCTCAGCAGTTAGTTGACCAAGTAGAGGCAGCGATCAAGGATCGTCCCCTAATGGGCTTTGTACCGGGGGCTGGACCAAACCATCCGGCGGTAATGCTGGTGGGTGAGGCTCCCGGGCGCAGTGAGACCGATAGCCGGGTGCCCTTTAGTGGGACTTCGGGTAAGGAATTAATCAAGTTGCTAGAAGAAATTGGTTTGTCGCGGGCGACCGTCCACATCACCTCGGTGGTCCGCAAGCGGCCGTACTCGGTTAAGGTGGTCACCGATAAGAAAACTGGGCAGCGGGTCACCAAGTACCCCAACCGCACCCCCACCAAAAAGGAGGTCCTAGCCTTTGGGCCCCTCTTTGACTGGGAATTAAAGACAGTCACCCCTCAGGTGGTTGTGCCCCTAGGCAACACCAGCCTCCAACGCTTGCTGGGACCAGAGGCCAAGATTGGTGACTTGCACGGTCAGGTCTTGCACCAGTTGGTCTTAGAAACCCGGCCGGATCACCAGGGTTATCAAATGGGGACGACCCCTTACTACATTGTGCCAATGTATCACCCAGCCGCCTTTTTGTACGCTCGGCGCCTAGAACCGACCGTGCGTGCCGACTGGCAGGCCTTCGGGAAGTGGCTAAAAGAACAGCATTTGATGCCGCAATAAGGGGTGGTGGAAAATGACCACAGACCTAGTGCCTAAGTACGGACGAAGAACGGTGCCAAGGCACCAACCTTCCCCCTAGCTTAGTCATACGGTCTGTCGAGAAGGTCATTTCCCACTTCCCTTCTTTTACCAAAACTTAACGGGAAATCGCTAACGACCGGGGCGTGGACCGTGTTAGGATTTTAACTAGAGAGAAACGAGGAATGCACACAAAATTTTGATAAGGGGAACGCAGATGATGAGGAACGTAAAGCGGCGTCACTTTGACCGCCAAATAGCCCGCGGAATTGTGACAAGCATTAAGAGCAGTCTAAAGGAGGTCACCAAGTGTGGCCACCACCGTTCCCAGCGGGCCACCCTAACTGAAATGGCGATCCGGGTGTCTGGTTTTAAAAAGACACTCTCCACCCCGACTAAACTGGCTGATGCATTGCAAAGGGCGGCGGTGGAAAGTGAACGCCCCCTTCAATTACCCAGTGACGTTAAGTTCACCGTCCCGGTTAAGGAGAGCGAAGTGGCCGGTAGCCAGTGCTTTACGCTCAACGCGGACTTGCAGGAACACCCGGTCATTATTTACCTAACCGGGGGTGCCTTTTTTGAGCGGCCGCTAAAGGAGCACTGGCAGTTTTTGAACCGGTTGGCGGACAGGACCGCTTCAAAAGTGGTGGTGCCCATTTACCCGACCTTGCCAGCCCACACGGTTGAGGACGCCTTTGCCGTGCTTAAACAGATCTATAACGAGGTCTACACCCAGGTGCCGGTCAGCCAGGTGACCGTAATGGGGGACTCGGCTGGCGCCGGGTTGGCGGCTAGTTTTTGCGAGTACCTGGGTGAACGGGGGCTTCCGCAACCCGGTCACCTAATCATGATTTCACCGTGGTTAGACATCGATTTAACTAATCCCCAGGTCGCTGACTACGAGGAAAAAGACGTTACCTTAAACGCCGCCGGTCTTCGGCAGTTAGGGGCGATATGGGCTGCTAAGTTGGACCACCGTAACTGGCAGGTGAGCCCACTGTACGGAACCCTGTCGCCCTTACGCGACGTGACGATTTTTGTGGGGACCGAAGAGTTGATGTACCCGGACGCCATGGACTTTGCGGAGCGGCTCCGTCAGCAACACGTCCCGGTAACCACCCACATCGGGCGGAACCTGTATCACATTTACCCGGTTTACCAAAGCCCGGAGAGTGAGCAGGCGGTTGAAGAGATCAAACGGGTTGTGAACAGCTAGAAAGAGGGATTCAAAATGACAAAAGTAGCGGTAATGATTGCCCCAGGTTGTGAAGAAATCGAGGCCCTGACGCCGGTAGATGTTTTTCGCCGGTTGGGGATTGAAACGACGATGGTGGGCCTAGATGATCGCCAAGTGATAGGGGCCCACCAGATTGCCTTAACTTGCGATACTAGCCTAGCCGAAGTAGGCGAGGGGCTCTTGGGGTTCGATTGCGTGGTCTTTCCCGGCGGCTCGGGTGGCGCAAAGGCATTGCGCGATGATGATCGCTTGATGCAATTGATGCAACGGCGCCAACAAGCGGGGGAGTGGAACGCCGCCATGTGCGCCGCCCCAATTGCCTTTGCCCGCTACGGACTCTTGGATGGTCACGACTACACTTGTTTTCCGGGGATTGAGCAAACGACCACGCAGGTCGCTCCCAGCGGTCGTTTCCACGAAGACATTAACGTGGTCGATGAAAAGGGAAAGTTGATCACCAGCCGGGGACCGGCAACGGCCTTGGCCTTTGCCTATTGCATTGCGGACGCCTTAGGGGTGGATGCTGCCGAGGTTCGTCGTCAAATGCTCTACCCTTACCTATTAGAGAACAACCACTAGACAATAAAACGCCCTCGCACCTGGGTTTCGAAGTGGGAACCAACCTGTATGGCAGGGTGTATAGCTAAGCTAGGCAGAAGGTTGCTGTGTTAAGCAGCGTTCTTCGGCCGTACTTAGATACTAGGCCTGCGGTTGGTGACCACGTTATCTGTGTAATAGTGAAAATGAAATAGAGATTGTCAAACTTCTTTCCAAGTAAAAAACCGGTCAACTCGTAAATAATTGCGAATTGATCGGTTTTTATTTGATGGTATATAGAAGGTTGGGTCACACTCCTATTTCTTCCACCACATCATTAGTGGGTGGCGGTCAACCTTTTGATCGGCACGTTGGTTAACGACCGATACTAGGGCGATCATGGTGGCCAACAGGGAGTTTTTCTTGCGGTAGACGGTGTAGCGGGAGTGCCACTCGCTAGCGTACTTATCCTTGTAGCGGCGCAGGCCTTGGAAGCCGTAGAGATGGGTCCCGTATTCGTAGATGAAGTGGGCAGCCCGCTCTTCGGTAAAGGAGTACCGCGATTCACCAACGTTGGCTAGTGGGGCCATCCCAAGGTCGAAGTAGGTGTAGCCCTTTTCCTGACCATACAAGAACATTGAAACAAAGATCATATCCATGATTCCGGACGGGGCGGCGTGGGAGTGACGCATCAAGTCGATCGTCAGGATCTCCTTACCCCCGGTCGGCATCAGAGTGGCAAAGGCCACCAACTTGCCGTCCTTGTCATCGACCAGGGCCACCGGGGCGGTGTTGATGTAGTCGGGATCAAAGAAGCCTAAGGAAAAGCCCTTTTCAACTTGGTCACCCAACCAGTCGTCGGAAACGGCCCGCATTTCTTGCATCAGCTCATCGGAAAAGGGTGGTTCAACGATGGTGAATTGGTAACCTTCCCGCTCAAACTTGTGCATTAAGGCCCGTTGGGAGCGTTGTTTCTTACCGGCCAAGGTAAAGTCGGCAAGTTTGACCAATCCGTCTTCACCGGTCTTTAGGAAGTCAAACCCAAATTCGTGCAGGAGCATAGTTAGTTGGCTATTGACCTCGTAAAAGACCAGTTGGTAACCGTATAAGTTGGCTTCGCGTAGAAATTCTAGGCTCGCCTCACGGACGACGGTTTGGTCTCCGACCGGATTCCCCATCACGATCAACTTATCGTACTTGCGCCGGTACATGAAAAAGAGGCGGTCGTGGCCGTCAACCTGGTAGAAGTAGAGGTTCTTGTCCTTTAAAAAGGCCAGGTGGGAGGTTTCGTTGCCCCCAAATTCTTCAATCAGGGCGTTGACCCGGTCAACCGGTAGCTTTTGTTCGCCAGCGAAGGGGTCGGGCCCCGAGGTGAAGTAGTGGATGATCAAAAGCATGATCGACAGACCGATCAGGATGCCAATAAAGCCCGACAGCCACACCTTTTCGCCGGGGAAGAGCAGGAAACTCGGGATCGAGTGCTTGGCCATGTAGGTGGGGTTGTTAACGAGACCAACGATGACGTATAAGATCACCGCCCCGGCGTAGATAACGGCGTCGAGGGTGAACTTACCTAGCGAGTACTGGAGTTTTTTACGGTATAAGACGTGGCGCATCGCCAGGGTCAAGAAAAATAGGACCGCTAAGAAGATCGCTAAGCTAAGGGTGCCTAGGTACCACAGGGTGTTGGCAATTCCGATTACGAGCAGGGCTAGCGAGGGCCAGTAGGCTTTAGCAACCTTGGCCTGGATCCCGCGGGCACAAGCCAGCAGGGCGATTGCAAAGGCCACCGTCGTTAGCTGATGCAAGAAGAAAAAGGTGAAGGGGTAGACCTGTTGCAAGAGCTTGTTGTTATCGGCCAGGTCGGGAACCGAAGCGGCTAAAAGCATCAAGATCCCCGAGCCGTACATGAAGGTCGTCACCACCCAGTGGGCGACTTGGTGACCGGCCGCTTGCGGGAGGTGGTCCAAGAAGTTATCGAGCTGGAGCCAGAGGTAGTGAACAAAGAAGATCCCGGCCAGGGCCAGTGGAATCAAGTAGTAAAAGACCCGGAACAAGACCAACCAGACGACAGTGGTGGCGTGGGGAACCCCCAGCATGACCAACTCGACCATCATCATTAGGTCAAAGGAACCCAGCGCCCCCGGTAGCATGGAAACGACCCCGAGCAGTTGGGCGACCACGTAAAGCGGGAAAACGGCGACCAGATTAACGTGGACGCCCATCATTGCCCCAACGAAGACGAAGAAGAGGGCGACCCCTAGCCATTCGAGCGTCGAGGAAATGATGATCAATAATTCCAGGCGCCACGACAGGTCGGCAAAGAGGCTCTTGGACTTCCAGCGGGTGAAGAAAAAGACGGCCGGGAAGTATAGTCCACCGCCGACCAGCCAGATGGCGTAACGGTTAAAGTGGCCCCCCTGGTGAAAACCAAACATGAGGACCAAGGCGACCCAACACATCACCGATAGACCGGCCACCAAGAAGATAGCAATTTTGGCAATTGCGTTTAGGATTTCCTTTTTGCTGGCCTGCTGGCCGTAAAAAGTCGCCCGCAGAGACGCCCCGAGCAGGCCACCGAAGCCGGCGACGTTGGTCAGGGTGTTGGTGACCCAGCCGCTCCTGATGATGTGGCCGACGGTAAACTTGCCAGGCAAGAGGTGGGTGATGGCGACGTCATAACCCAGCATCGGGATGACAGAGACAATCCCGGCGATGGTGAGCAGGGCGATCGTTAAGGGCGAAAGCGAGCTCAGCCCGTCGCCGACCCGGTCCCAGTTAACGCCGCGCAGGAACCCGGTCAAAGAAGTAATCACAAACAGGATTACCGAAATGATAAAGATAACCTTTAAGTATCGTGAATAATGTCCCCAAAGGGTCTTGAGTTGACTAATCAGGTGACTCATTTTTTCTCCTCCTATTCGCCATTCATTATACCGGGGAATGGGAAAGGGCGCTCCTGTTTTGAACAAAAAAGCAAAAAATGGTTGACGGTGAATTCACTCTCCCGTATACTATTATTTGTTGTTAAATGGTCCGTTGGTCTAGCTGGTTAGGACGCATCCCTGTCACGGATGAGATCACGAGTTCGAGTCTCGTACGGACCGTATAATTTTTCAAAAACTGGGTCTTCGGATCCGGTTTTTTTACATTCAACAGAAAAAAGGAGCCAAGCCGAGATGGAAAACACGTGGGTCTACCGGGGCCAAGAACCAATTAAGATTAAAACCTTTCTTCATTCGCTAGGGATGGGGCACCGTCTTTTCAACGACATCAAAAACGGGGCTGGCGAGTTCCAAGTCGACCACCGGCGGGTACGGCCAACCACCAAAATTTTGCCGAACCAACCGCTGACCCTGACCGTCCAACCTGAACCGGGTGACGCCACCGTAGCGACTTCCGAAGAGCCACTGACGATTGTCTACGAGGATGACAACTGGTTGGTCGTGAACAAACCAGTGGGGGTAGCCTCGGTTCCCGGCCCCCACGTGGTCAACGGGACGATCCTAAACCGGGTGAAGGGCTACCTAGTGGCCAAGGACGCGCCGGATCTGCGCCCCCACTTAATTACCCGCTTGGACCGCGATACGGCCGGACTACTATTGGTGGCTAAGCACAACGTCGCCTCCAGCATGATCAGCCCCCAAGTTGAGGGGCACACGATGCAAAAAGAGTACCGGGCGATTGTGGCCGGAACCTTTGCTAAGGAGCATGGTATCATTGACACTCCGATCGCTCGCATCAAGGGGCAAATCGAACGTGAGGTTAACCCGGCTGGCCAACCGGCAAAAACCGAATACTGGGCCGAAGAAAGTCGGGGGGATTGGACCTTGGTGCGCTTGCGCTTACACTCCGGGCGGACCCACCAGATTCGGGTGCACATGGCCAGCGTTGGGCACCCACTTTTAGGCGACCACTTGTACGGCGGTGACCTTAGCGTGACCGACCACCAAGCCCTCTACGCCAGCCACCTGGCCTTCACCGATCCGTTTACCCAAACGAACCTGGCCTTTGACGTTGAAATGCCGGTTGCCTTCAAGACCCTGTGGGATGGGTTAAATTAGTAGGGAGTGGGAGATAACTTCCGGTGGACGGTTGGTTCCCGTGTTTGTTATCCAAGGTTTGAAAAGACAGTAAGAGGTTGAGAGAAAACTAGCTTGAAGTGAACCCACAAGATTGGACAACAATCTCGGGGGTTCACTTCAGCCGCTCAAATCAAGTTTGGTTGGACAGTTGATTACTACCCGACCAACGAATTGGTAGCGGTGGTAAACGGAATCGCCGAAGACGAAATCGACGCCGCTTACAAGGACTTGGAAGCTAACTATGACTTGGTTGAAGGTGACAACGACCACGAAAAGTACGTTCACAACGTTCGCTACCAACTCCGTGAATACCTGGGGATCAAGAAGTTCTTGGATGACAATGGCTACGATGCCTTCACCGACAACTTCCAAGACCTGGAAGGCTTAGAACAACTGCCAGGGCTGGCCGTTCAACTGTTGATGATTGATGGTTACGGCTTTGGTCCTGAAGGGGACTTCAAGATGGCCGGCTTAACCCGCTTGCTTAAGATTGCCGCCGACAACAAGCAAACCGCCCTGATGGAAGACTACACGCTGGACCTTCGTCACGGTCACGAAGCCATCATGGGTTCGCACATGCTAGAAGTTGACCCAACCCTGGCCTCCGACAAGCCGCGCGTGGAAGTTCACCCACTGGGGATTGGTGGCAAGGACGACCCGGCGCGCCTGGTCTTCACTGGGGCCGAAGGGAAGGGTTACGACATTACCCTGTCTTACTTCGATGATGGCTACAAGTTCATTGGCTACCCGGTTGACTGCAAGACGCCAGAAGCCGAAATGCCGAAGTTGCCGGTCGCTAAGCAAATGTGGACGCCAGAAATTGGGTTGGCTGAGGGTGCTAAGCAATGGATGAAGTACGGTGGTGGTCACCACACCGTCTTGACCCTAGCCCTAAGCGAAGAACAATTAGAACAATTGGCACGTTTGTTCAAGGTCGACTTTATCAACATCAAGTAGTTATTTACCCCACACTCTTTAGCTAACAATTCCTCTAACCACAAAAAAGGGGCTCCCCAATTCGGAGAGTCCCTTTTAGTGTGGCATTAATTACTTTAACATTTGGCCGATAACGGTTGCCTCAGCGCTCTTTAAAGCGGCAGCCTGGAGCGCGGCTTGGTCAGTGGCGCTCATCGTTGGGTTAGCCTTGAGTTTGGCGGCCACTTCCTCCTGGACTAGGGCAGCGACCTTGGACTTCATCGCTGCTTGAGCGGTGAAGTCCTTCATCAGGGCTTGTAACTTAGCGGCTTGGGTGCTAGAAAGAACCAGCCACTGGTCGTTGATGTTGAAGGTGTAGGTTACTTGGTCGACTTCGTTATCGTCGCCTAAGATGCCAAACATCAGCTTGGAAAAACCATTCTTGTAAACCCAACGCTTGGTGTGCTTAACCACCGTGGCGTTGGTTGACGTGGTGGTCTTCACCGTTGACTTAGTGTTGGCGGCTAGGCGCGTTGTAGTGGTTTTCTTGGCGTTGGGGTCGGTCTTGTAGACGTAGACCTTTTCACTCCCAGATCCTAGCTGCTTGTACACTAAGACGTTGAGGTTCTTGATGGGAGACACCAAGCTAGAAGTGGTGTTGGTCGTTTCTAGTTTCATTCCCATGTGGTGGTTATCGTGTAAAACAAAGGACACGATCGAAAGCACCAAGACGACTAGACTTACAAACGACCAGAGCGTTCGGCCGGGCATTTTTTGCCAAACGGCGGTGAAGAGGTAAAAGGCAATTGTTGATAGTAATACTAAGACGATGATCATTGCTTATTCCCCCTTCTGTTGTTGCAAGGCGATTTCGCGGGCCCGGTTACCGTTCTTCAGGAAGAAGGCGAGGATCAAGGAGATCACGGCAAAGAGGGCGGCCACCAAGAAGGCGGCGTGGAAACCGGCCAGAGTAGCGTTGATGTAGTGGTCCTTGTAGGAAAGGGGCGCCTTTTCTAGTAGGGCGTGGGTTGGTTTTTGCATGTTGGTGACGTTGGTCAAGACGGTCGTCATAATGGCGGTCCCAATGGAACTCATCGTCTGGCGGAAGGTGTTGTTAACAGCCGTCCCGTGCGCCATTTCCGTGATTGGCAAGACGTTCATCCCCGAGGTCGTTACCGGCATGAAGACCATTGAGACCCCAAATAACCGAATGGCGTAGAAGACCACGATTGAAATAACGGGGGTGTTTTTAGTCAGGGTTAAAAACGGCACCGTTCCGATGATCAAGAGGGTCAACCCGGTGATCGAAAGGAACCGGGCCCCGTAACGGTCGAATAAGCGCCCAGTTACTGGAGACATTAACCCCAGCATCAAAGCCCCCGGCAACAGCATTAACCCGGAGTGGAAGGCCGATTCACCACGGATATTTTGGATGTATAACGGCAATAGCATTTCCACCCCGACCATGGCCAAGTTAACGGCACTGGATAAAACGGCCGCCAGGGTAAATTCACCGTACTTGAAGACGGTTAGGTCCAAGAAGGGGTCGTCCAAGTGGAGTTGCCGGTGGGCAAAAAGGACGATAAAGATGATCCCGATCACGATGCAAGACAGGACTAAGGCGTCACCCCAGCCGCGGTTGGATGCTTCTGAAACCCCGTACAAGAGGCCCCCGAACCCAACCGTAGAAGTGATGATTGACCAAAGATCCATTGGTTGTTGGTGCACCTTTAGCACTGGCTTCATGTAAACCAGGGCTAGGGCAATCACGATCACGATGGCTGGAATCATGATCCCGAAGAGGTCCCGCCAGGACCAATTGTCGACGATCAAACCGGACATGGTTGGACCAACGGCAGGGGCTAACCCCATGGCGACCCCCACCACCCCCATGGCGGCGCCCCGCTTTTCCGGCGGGAAGATCGATAACATGACGGTCTGGTTTAGCGGCATCGAAACCCCTACCCCGATTGATTGGATCACCCGGCCAGTTAAGAGGAGGCCGAAGTTCGGGGCGGTAAAGGCGATGATCGTTCCGATTAAGAACGTCGCCATCGCCGAAATGTACATCACCCGGGAGTTCAGCTTGTTGATTAACCAAGCCGAGATCGGGATCATGATCCCGGTCACCAGCATGAAACTAGTCGTCAACCACTGAACGGTCGAAGTGGAAATGTCAAAGGAACGCATGATGGCGGGGTAAGCGGTCGCCAAGAAGGTCCCGGTCAACATCGTAAAGAAGGAACCAACGGTCAGCACGGCAACCAGAATCGCCCGGTTGTATGGCTTGCCGTTGATGTCCATTGGTCGTTGATTGGACTGCAAGATAAAGCCTTCTTTCTTACTTTTTGTAAAATCTAAACAGGAATTAATATATTACTCTTGGAGATCTTTGTCAAATTATTTGACAAAGATTACGCAAAATTAGATAATAACCCTGTTTTATTTCGTAAATTAAGAGGAGGGATAGGCGTGTCGCTAGCATCGATCTACCGGAAACGATTTATCAAGGCGAACCTGCGGCTAAGTATGCGAGAACTAGCCGAAGCCGCGGAAGTCTCACCCAGTCAGCTCCGCTATTGGGAGCGCAAGGGCTACATCCACTCGGAGCAAACCCAAGAAAATTCCAGCCATAAATACCAGTTAGCAACCCTCTTTCAGGTAATGGGGATTAAGTACTACTTAGATGAGGGTTACACCCTACCAGTGGCGGTTGCAAAAGAAGACGAACGGCGCAGTCAAATGAAGGACTTTCAGCGCTTTATTATTGACCGGGTCTTTGAAATAGAGGCGACCAAGGAGGGAACCCGCATTGATTTAGGGCCCTTAGCAGACGACCCCAAGAAGTCGGTGGAGGCGATCGTCAAAGAAGATGACCACGTGGAGTTACGCCTGTTTGATACTAAATAATTGGTGACTCTTCTATGCCGAACCCGCTAAAAAGTGCTAGGCTATATTTATATAGTAGAAACAGGTTGTCTTGGTTGTGAAAGGAAGGCAAAAAATGCCAGAACAATACCAATTTAATCAGTTAAATGACGAAGCACAGACCGTGGCGGTAATGGAATTTGCTCCTTTTTACGTAGCACACTTCAAGCACGATGATTTGGAGATCATTGCGGCCCTGGCCGATGACCGCTTGGTGGCTGAAATTAATCACGTTTTAGGTGAGAACCGGCAGGGGACGATTGAACACGACACCGCCGTTAGCCTCCGGATGACGGTAGCGGCTTACCGGGGGGTCTTAGCGGCCCTCGACATGACCTATGATCAACGGGGGCATACCACTACTACTTGGCAACAGTGGTACGCCGATAAGCACGCCGGCCTAATTAAAGAAAACTAATTTGTGCTTAGGGGACTAAAACCGAACTATCTTTAAAGATTTAAACGGGGTTGAGGGAAATTCGCTTTCTCTTGGCCCCGTTTTAGTTACTCAGGTGATCCAACTATGATTCACCCCCCGCATGTGGTAAACTATTCATAGTTTATTACGGACGAAAAAATAACGAAAAACTGAATAAAACGTCAGGGCGGCAACAACTGGAGAAGCCCTCCTTTTGGTGTATCCAGAAGTTCCGATCGTTATCGCAACTAAAGATAAAGGAAAGGTACTTATGCGTAAGTTACAAATTAAGAATAATGAAGTGGCCTTCTTTGCTGTCGGGGGCCTAGGGGAAATTGGGAAGAACATGTACTGTGTTCAGTTCCAAGATGAAATTGTGATCATTGACTGTGGGGTACTCTTCCCGGAAGACGAACTACTCGGGGTCAATTACGTCATTCAAAATTACGATTACCTAGTTGAAAATAAGGAAAAGATTAAAGGGATTTTCATTACCCACGGTCACGAAGACCACATTGGAGGCTTGCCCTTCTTCTTGCAAAAGGTTAACGTGCCGATCTATGCCGGTCCGTTTGCCACCTCGTTGATTAAGGGGAAGTTAGACGAAAAGCACCTCTTGCGGAGCACGGAACTGCACGAGATTGATGAATTCTCCGAGGTTCACTTTAAGAAGCTGTGGGTTTCCTTCTTCCGGACTACCCACTCGATTCCGGATACGGTGGGGGTAGCGGTTCACACCCCGCAAGGGACGATCATTCAAACCGGGGACTTCAAGTTTGATTTAACCCCGGTTGGCAACTTGCCGGCGCCCAACTTCCAACAAATGGCCAAGCTGGGTGAAGAAGGGGTGCTCTTGTTGACCTCGGACTCCACCAACGCCGAACGGCCGGAGTTCACTAAGTCCGAACGCTGGGTTGACATCCATATTCGGCGGGTCTTCGAACGAATTAAGGGGCGGATCATCTTTGCCTCCTTTGCCTCCAACGTTTACCGGTTGCGGGAAGCCTCTGACGCCGCCATGCGCCAGGGCCGCAAGATCGCCATTTTTGGTCGGTCAATGGAAAACGCCATTGCGGCGGGTCAGGCACTGGGTTACCTAAAGATCCCGGAAGACTCCTTGATCGACCCCAACGAGTTAAACTCCTACCCACCGGAAAAGGTCATGATCATGTGTACTGGTTCGCAGGGGGAACCGATGGCCGCCCTGTCACGGATCGCTAACGGGACCCACCGTCAGATCACGATCCAACCTGAAGATACGGTGGTCTTCTCCTCCAACCCAATTCCGGGGAACACGACTTCGGTCAACGCCCTGATTAACAAGTTGGAAGAAAGCGGCGCTACCGTTATCCATGGTTACGTTAACAACATCCACACGTCCGGGCACGGGGGCCAAATTGACGAAGAACTAATGCTGCGCTTGATGAAGCCGAAGTTCTTCGCCCCGGTCCACGGTGAATACCGGATGCAAAAGATCCACACTAAGCTGGCCCAATTGACCGGGGTGCCAAAGGAAAACACCTTCATCCTGGAAAACGGGGACGTTCTGGCCTTGACCAAGGACACCTGTCGCTTAGCCGACCACATCGAATCGATGGGGGACGTTTACATTGACGGACGCGACGTCAGCGATTCAGTTGGTGATCCGGAAATTCGCGAACGGCGGATGCTCTCCGAAGAAGGGGTTGTAACGGCGGTGGCCGTGGTCGACTTAAAGGACTACCAGATCGTGGCGGGGCCAGATATTGTTTCCCGGGGCTTTGTTTACATGCACGAATCCCAGGAACTGATCAAGGCGGCCAATCACGAAGTCTTCTGGGCGATCCTAAACACCTTCAAGAACCACAAGCGGGTTGATCGCCGGGCCATTAACCGGATGATCGTCTTACGTTTGCAACGGCTCTTGTACGACCGGACCGGCCGGCGCCCAGTCATTATTCCGATGGTGACGATCCTAAACGCCGATGCTCAGGAACGGGCACCAAAGAAAAACCAAGCCGAAGATGGTAAGGAAGGATCCGGGGCAACCCGGCGTAACAACCGTAAGTGTCGTCCGAACGCCAAGAAAACGGCTGCGAAGGAAACGGCTACGGTCACCGAATAGTTAAATCAGGTTTCGTAAGCAATTAGGGTTCCGGTAGGTTCGGTTAACGAACTTGGCAGGGCCCTTTTTGATTGTGCGAACATTAAAATTTTGCTTTTCCCTTTTGCTTGACCCGGGACTTTGTTACCATCATAGTTATAGGAAATGAAAGTTTGATTGGAGGTAATAAGATGTCAGGAAGAGATTACCTGCACATCTGGTATGAGACCCAATTGGTCGCCGCACTCTTTTTCCTGCTCGTTATTAGTGGGTGGGAAATGTACGTTGGCATCCATCAGGGCTACCTGATGATTTTTTTAGGCGTAATTACGGCAATTGGGCTAATCGTTGCCTCCCTGCCGGCGGTCCCTACATGGCTAGCGGCCACCAACCGTTGGCTACAAGCCATCTTTCAGCCCCTGGCCTTGCTCATGGTCTGGGGAACGGTGACCCGCCAAATTATCGTTCGGCTCCAGCTTCCGGCCCGGGGCGTCGTCGTTTTGGCCCTAATCTACTATCTGATCATGTTCGCCCCCCTTGCTAGCGAAATTGGGGGTGCCTTTAAGTGGGGGCTTTCCCGGCTTTGCTACAGCTTTTACTGGTTCTTGTTGATTATTTTAGGAATGACAATTTCCCTACCGGTGAAGTTCGCTGGGCCGCCGATCATGCAAACCATCGTTAGCTCTCACGTGGTGGGGGCGTTGGCCTTTTTAATCACCGCTACTACCCTCATGCGGGCCTGGGAGCTGGCTTGGCCTGGCCTCCTGCCTAAATTTGGTTGGGGCTGGAGCTGGCTGACCTTCGCCTTCCTGGTGGCCGTGGACCTGGTCGTGACCGGAGTTAACATAGGTGGGGTTAGCCTAACGACCCTGCGCCAGGGCCTAACTAGTAGCAGTAACTTTTTGGTGGCCCTGTGTGCCGGAATTGGGGAAGAAACCCTTTGCCGCTTTGTTATCTTGGCGGTCCTTTTGGTGGCCTTAAAAAACACCCGCTGGCCCCTTGGTGGCCCCTTGGCCGTTTCGGCGCTACTGTTTGGGTTCGCCCACCTCTTGAACGCGGCTGGTCAACCCTTAGCAGATACCGTCCTGCAGATCACGGGGGCCGTGGGATTTGGCCTTTTTTACCTGGTGGTCTTTTTGTACACCGGCCAGCTTTGGTTAACGATTTTGATGCACTTTTTATTTGATTGGCTAGCCTTTGCGGCTGATGGAACTGGGGGGGTTACCCCCTTAACTGGAACGCCAACCACCTCTAGCTGGGTGTTGACGTTAGTGGAACTGGTCTTCTTCATCCTTCTAACGGTGTGGATGATGCACGGTAAGCGGCGGACGGTGCTAGAACGGCACGCCCAACGCTTGATGGGGAGTGACCAAAGCTTTGGCTACCGCCTTGATTTTCGCTTCTAATTAAAAACCTCCACCCTGACTAAGTTGATGGTCGGGGTGGAGGTTTGTTTATATGGCGGGGTGGGTCATTTTAACGTGTGGGGTTTGGGCGAGAATAAACGGCGCCCCTTCGCTTTGGAAGCCCCACTGGTGGTAGAAACGTTCTACCTGTTCTTGGGCGTGGATATGGATGGGATTTCCCGGGAAATATTTCCGGATGCAGTCCATTACGCCATCCATTAATTCCCGGCCCAGTCCTTGGCCGCGATGGCTGGCCGCGGTGACGACCCGCCCAAAGGAAACGCCGCCGTCCGCAGGGTACACCCGGGCGTATGCGACGATTGCGTCTCCGTCCTTGATGAAAATATGGCGAGCGATGAGGTCGACGTCGTCGGGGTCTTGGACGACCCGGGACTGGGCCACGATGAAGACGGCCGCCCGGAGCCGGTAAATTTGAAAGAGTTCAGTGGTGGTTAATTGCGAAAATGTCTTATCAAACAGCATCGAAGGTCCCCCTAAAAAGATGATTGACTAAGTATAGCACGGATCAGGGCTGCGACAATGGGATGAATTTCTAGGGTTAGAAAATAAAATTAGGGAAGGCTAAAAAATCTGATTTACAATCGGTGCTAATAGTGCAATACTAATTTATGAACACAATTAGGGGGACGATCCGGGTTGCCGGCCCCCGAAAGAGAGGAGAAATTTCATGTTTGAAATTAAGCCAAAAACGTTCCATAAGATTCTCGTCGGGGTCGATGACGCACCCGATGCCCGGGCAGCTTTTGCCTACGCCGTGGGGAAGGCCAAGCGTGACGGTAGTGAATTAGGGATTGTATCCATTCACGAAACCAACACGGTTAATGTCTTCCAAGCCCTCGACAAGGATTACGTTCACACCAGCCGCCAGGACCTCGAAAAACGGATCGATGAATACGTTCAGGCCGCCATTGATTACGGGATTGACCCCAAAAAGATCACGGCGATCGTAGACGAGGGGGACCGTCCCGCTGAACGGATTTGTAACCACGTCATTCCAGAGTTCCAACCGGACTTGCTGATTGTAGGCTCGATTAGTAAGCCGGGAAATCGCAAGGTGGTGGGCTCCCAAGCTTCTTACATGACTAAGCACGCCGGAACCTCAGTTTTTGTGATTCGCACGGAAGAGATCCGGGATTATCAATAGCATCCCGCCCGAGACGGACAACGCCAATTAAGGTGTGTCCGTTTTTTAGAACTATTCTAAATTTTAAACTATAAATTTGATAAACCACTTGCTTTTATATTCAGTTATATTATAATGGTTCTAAAGTAAAAGAAGAAGGGGTGGCGTAATGGCGAAGAAAAAAACATCGTTAGCGCGGCGGATTAACATTTTGCGGGCTAGCGTGATGGGCGCCAACGATGGCATTATTTCGGTGGCGGGGATCGTCATTGGGGTGGCAGCGGCCACTAGCAATAGTTATGCAATTTTAATTGCCGGTTTATCGGGGGCCCTGGCCGGGACGATCTCAATGGCAATGGGGGAATACGTTTCGGTTTCTACCCAAAAGGACTCGCAACGAATGGCCCTGATTGAAGAAAAGGAACGCCTAGACGAAGACTACCAAAGCGAGTATGACTTCGTGAAGCAAAAGTACCTGGATCAGGGGATTGACCCCGCGCTAGCCACCCAGGCGACCAACGAGTTGATGGCTAAAGATGCGTTAGGGACGGTTGTCCTGGAACGCCATGGCTTTAACCCCCATGAATTCACCAGCCCTTATGCGGCGGCGATCGCTTCTATGATCTCGTTTCCGCTTGGATCGATCCTGCCAATGGTGGCGGTGATGATTACTCCGGCGGCCACCCGGATTTGGGCCACCGTGGTTGCCGTTTTGATCGCCCTATGCATCACCGGGTACGCGGCAGCGGTGTTGGGGGACGCTGAACGCGGAAAGTCGGTGGTTCGTAACGTAGTGGCCGGCCTATTAACGATGGCGGTAACCTTCGTCATTGGGCAGCTCTTTGCCCGTTAAGCTAAAGGGGGATTAAAATGCAAAAAGTTAAGGTTAAAAACCTCCATAAGCAAACGATGGAAGAGCGCCTGAATACCTTGCGGGCCGGTGTCTTAGGCTCTAACGACGGAATTTTGACCGTAGTCGGGGTCTTGGTATCCGTGGCTGCGGCCACCACCGATCAATTCACGATCTTAATTGCGGGATTATCGGACCTTTTGGCCTGTGCCTTTTCAATGGCCTCCGGTGAGTACGCCTCCGTCTCCACCCAAAAGGATACCGAACGGGCCGCCGTTGCCAAAGAAGAAGGCCTGTTGAAAACGGACTGGGACGGGGAAGTGAGCGCCGTGCGGGCCTACTACCAAGAAAAGGGGCTCAGTGAAAAAACGGCCCAGTCAATCGCTGAGGATTTGATGGCCAAGGCGCCCTTGAAAACAATTGTGCGAGGTCAACCACCACTGACTAAAGTCAGTGGCTTGTGAGCAAGCACCCTTCTGATGAGTGTTTGAATCACAATTTGCATAGATACACCACTGCGAACAGTTCTACGAACCGTTTCGTCTTACACGGCAATTACCAATGCCTTTAGCGTCCCCAGGTTGCCATAGGGACGAGCCAAATTAGGCTAATTTAATAATTCCTTTAGTTAGAATATTCTGCGCAGCGTTATGGTCACGAACGTGGTGAGCATGGCACTTTGGGCATGTCCATTCTCGGTCTGCAAGTGTGAGTTTTTCGGTCCCTGCTGTGCCCATCACAAAACCACATTCATGGCAAGCCTGCGTAGTATTCTTAGGATTCACCGTAAGGAATTGGCGATGGTAGAGTTCTGCTTTATAAGCCAACATTCCTAAGAAAGTCCGCCAACCTACGTCCGCAATACTCATCGCTAAAGCATGATTCTTCAGCATATTTTTACTCCGCAATTCCTCTGCGGCTACGAAATCGTGGTTCTTGATTAGTGTAGTCGAGACATTGTGGAGAAAGTCACGTCGACGTTCAAAGACTTGGGCGTGTAATTTAGCCACCAACAAGCGTTGCTTTTGGTAGTTCTTACTAGTCCGTAATGGTCGATGTTCTTGTTTGGCCCGACGAGCCCGTCGCGATAAGATGCGCTGTGCTTTGGCTAAGCGACCCTTAATTATGCGGTAATAGCGTGGATTAGCCACAGTATCGCCATTACTAGTAGTTAAGAAGTTTTCAGTATTAAGATCAATCCCAATCTGCTTGCCTGTATTTTGCGGCCAATTGACAAAGGGAGTATCCGACGCTAACTGCATTGAGAGAAAGAAACGACCGCTAGCGTCCTTTACGATGGTTACCGTTCCAATACGGGTTTCAGCACTGCGAGCTAAGACTCGTTGATGGGAACCTTTAACACGGAGCCGACCTAATTTAGGCACTATAACATGCTTACTATCTTCAAAATGTACAGTTCCGTTAGTTAAGTATGCTGCCTTCTGTTTCAAATACTGGCAGTTAGTTTGATAACGCCAAACGTAACTTTTCCGGTGAAACTTAGGCACACCTGCGGTATGAACTTTGCGAAAAGCATTCCAAGCTTTATGGTAGTTTTGAATGGCATTGGCTTTAGTCAAGCTATCGATCCTTTTATCTTCTAAGAACTGGAAATGATTAGACATTTGTTTAGCGCTTTGGCGAAGCTCCAGTTGCTCAATCCGGTTCTGAATGGTATCAATCGGGAGTTTAACCTGTTTTAGCCGCCAAAGTTCCTTGTTAATAGCGACCATTTCGTTATAGATGAATCGACTAGCATCACTATTGATCTTGATAATTTTCTTTTGCCTGTCGCTTGGATAAATCCGCACCTTGAGTCCGTAATGATATTTCATCTGCGCCATTGACTTCATTTATTTTCACCTCCTTCACTGATATAGTGTTATTATACCACATGTCAATGACAATAATAATTAAGGAGCGTGGCAATCATGTCGAAGGACAAAATCGAAGATGCCATTTATACACGGCGTTATATTTATAACTTTCACTACCATTTGATTTGGGTAACCAAGTATCGTAATCCAACTTTTACTAGTGAAGTGTTAGTGAATGAAATGAAAGAAATCCTTACAACGGTTGCGGCAGATAACGAAATCGTGATTGAGCACATGGAAGTAATGCCTGACCACGTCCATGTGTTGATTAGTTTTCCACCTAGTAAAGCACCAACTAGCGCTATCAAAGCCCTCAAAGGACGCAGTGCCTTCATTTTCCTCAAGCGACACCCGGAAATCCGCCAGTCGCAGTATTGGGGTGGCCACCTCTGGTCCCCTAGCTATTACATGAGTACTTTAGGGAATATGAGCAAGGAGGTCGTTGAGCAATATATCAATAATCAAAAGTACAATGAAATAAAAAAACGCCCTAAAGGACGTAAGTAGAAGCCTATCCATCCCATGACTAAAGTCACGGGATTTCCGGCCAATATTTATTAAATATGATATTGAACTTGGCCACTACCTCAACCCGTGGGACGCCGCCTTTGCCTCGCTATTTGCGGCTGCTCTAGGGGGGATCTTACCTCTAATGGCGATGATTTTGGCCCCGGCGGGCTTGAAGTGGTACGCGACAATCTTAGCAGTGATCTTATCGTCTGCTTTGACCGGTTACATTTTCTCGAAGTTGGGGGATGGGTTGGTTAAGGTCGCCGTAATTAGAAACATCGTGATTGGTTTAATCACGATCACCATTCACTACGGCGTTGGACGGTTATTTTAAAGAGAGTGGCAATTAGCTGCAGGTCGGATGACTAGGCCCATAGTTGTTGGCCACGCTTTCTCTCTAACATTCTGATATACAGTAAGAGGCAGGGAGAAATCCGTTTTTCTCCCTGCCTCACTTTTATAATTTTAAACGTTATACGAAGCGCATATTATTCGCAAATGCTTTGACGGTCCGGTGGGGTGTCGAAGAGCTCCTCGTCTTGACCCCGTAAGCACTCGGCTTGAATGGTGACGTGGCAAATGCCGTACTTGGTTTCGAGGATTTGTTCGGCCTGGTGGTAGACTTCTTCAACCTGGCTCAAGAGCATGTCTTGGCAATTCAAGTGGGCAGAAAAGATGATCCGGTGTTCATCGATCGACCAGGCGTGGACGTGGTGGACGTTGACGACCCCGTCAATTCCGAGCAGGTCCTGTTTGATTTGGTCGTAGTCGAGGCGGGGGGCCGATTGCATTAGAATGCTCAAAGTCTGGCGAATGATGGGGATGGCTTCATAGCCAATGTAAAGGGCAACGGCGATCGTTAAAACCGGGTCCAACCAGGGGAGGTTGACGAAGGTTAGAACTAGCCCGCCGAGGATCACGGCGACCGAAGATAGGGCATCAGATAAGACGTGTAAGTAGGTAGCTCTGACGTTTAGGCTGTGGTGACTCCCTCCTTGTAAGAGGCCGGCCGAGATCAGGTTGGCCAGTAAACCGACAATGGCAACGGTGAGCATGATTGGTCCGTTAACGTGTTCGGGATGGTGGAGGTGTTTAATGGCCTCAATGATTAAAAAGACGGACACCACGATTAAAAAGAGGGCGTTTAGCATGGCGGCTAGAATTTCCGCCCGCCGGTAACCATAGGTGCGCCGGTGGTTTTCCGGTCGTCCGGCAATTGATTGGGCAAAGTAGCCCAGCACAATTGAAAGTGAGTCACCAAGGTTATGAAAGGCGTCGGAAAGTAGGGCGAGGCTCCCGGATAAGAGCCCCCCGATGATTTCAACAATGGTAATGGCGACGTTTAAGATGGTGACGGCTAGAAAACGGCCGCCACTCACCCGGTTGTTATGCATTGGTCTCCCCCCTTGGTACAGGAAAAATTAATTCTTTAAAAACAAAAGTTTAGGTTATCCAAATCGTTAAATTAATGATATGCTATAATCATTCTGGATTCAACCGGGACAAAGTGATCCGAACAAAAAGAAAGAAGGTTTGAGGCGATACAATGACGCCAATGAAAGAAGATTATTTGAAAATTATCTTTGAGCTAGGAGGGGGCCGCAAAAAGGTTTCCAATAAGGAAATTTCCCTGGGGCTAGGAATCGCCGCCGGGTCCGTGACCGAAATGATCACCAAGTTGGCCGATGAAGGACTCGTAGAGCATGAACCTTACGCTGGCATCGCTCTAACCGAAAAAGGGGGACGCTACGCAGCTGAATTGGTTCGTAAGCACCGCCTGTGGGAAACCTTCTTAGTTGATAAGCTTCACTATAACATGACTGACGTCCACCCCGAGGCCGAGATCTTGGAGCACAAGACCAGCGACCACTTGGCAACCGCCTTGGATGATTTCTTGGGGCACCCGGCCTACTGCCCGCATGGGGGCGTGATCCCTAGTGCCAACGGCCGCTTCACCAATATTAGCCACCGCTTACTGGCGGAGGGGGAAGATGGCGAAGAGGTAATCATTGAGCGCTTCTTGGATAATCACGACCTTTTGACCTACCTTAGTGAGATTGGCTTACGGTTGCGCGATCACATTAAGATTGTTAAGCACGAACCCTTTGAGGGGCCGGTCGTGGTTGAGCGACTAACGGATGGTCAAACGCTCAACATCTCTTACAAGGCGGCGCACAACGTATTTATTGCGCCGAAAGATAAATAAGTAGCTTTATAGTGGGGCGCATGCTATACTTATAAATGTAGTTTGACTCGGGTACGAAGTGGTAAATTGTTTCATTGAAGGAATCTCCCAGTTTGCTCAGGTAGAATTACCAAGTTTGATACATTTGTTTTAACAGGAGGATTCATCCATGGAACAAGGAACTATTAAGTGGTTTAATGACGAAAAGGGTTACGGGTTTATTTCCCGCGAAGCTGGTGACGACGTGTTCGTTCACTTCTCCGCCATCCAAGGCGACGGCTTCAAGACTTTAGAAGAAGGTCAATCGGTAACGTTCGACGTTGAAAACGGCGACCGTGGGCTCCAAGCAGCCAACGTTTCTAAGTCGTAATCATTTTTAAAAAGCGGGTGGTGACTTATGTCGCCGCCCGTTTTTTGTTTGCTTGGAAAGCCGGGGAATCCCTCGTTGGCTTGATTGATGATAAGTTTTTGTCCGAAAAGGCTTGTCAATCATGACGGCGCCCTTGCATAATGTTGCTATCGAATAAGGGGGTGGCTAGCCATGACACAAGAAGAAACCGACCTGGCAATCAGTACCTGCCTACTGGCGGGGCAGATCCTAATTGAAAACGGGTCAAACATGGAGCGGGTTAATGACACGATGTACCGAATCGCGGCCAACGCCGGTCTGCAGTCGTTTCAAGCCTTTACTACGGTGACCGGGGTCGTTGCCTCATCGAATCACCGCTCCAACGCCCAGGTAGTTGACGTCCGGATCCGCCGCAACGACTTAACTAGGATTGCCCAGGTCAACGCCATTTCGCGGGATTTTGCCGACCGTAAGATTGACTTGCGGGCGGCCTACCAGCGCCTAAGCCTCGTCGATCAAATTTCCACTAAGCAGCCGGCCTTGTTACAGTGCTTAGCAGCAGCGGTGATGAGTTGTGTCTTGATGGTTGTCTTTACGGGCGATACCAAGGATACGCTGGTGGCCTTTTTGGTCGGCGGCTTTTCCTACTGGGTCTACCTGTGGTTGGTTAGTACCTTCAAGGTTCGTTACCTGGGGGAATTTTGCACGGCCTTAGTGATTGGGGCCCTAGCCAGCACGGCGGTCCACCTTGGCTTTGCCCACCGGGTGGACGACATCATCATTGGTGCCATCATGTCTCTGGTACCCGGGGTGCCAATTACCAATGCGGCGCGCGATATTGTGTCTGGTAACGTAATTTCTGGGATCGCCCGGGCACTGGAAGCCGTTCTGACGGCGGCTTCCATTGGGTGTGCAATTGTCCTTGTCTTGCGGTACTTATAGGGGGTGGCCATGATTGAACGACTCTTGCTCCACTTTGTTTTTGCCTTTGTGGCTACGATTTGCTTTGCCATTTTACTTAACGTCCCCCGGCGCGCTTACTTAGCTGGGGGCGTAATCGGGGGGGCGACCTGGGTGATTTACGTGGTAATGTACTTTCACCTGCACGTTGGCTTAGCCCTTTCAAACTTGAGCGCCGCGATTTTAATCGGGATTCTCGCGATGATGGCGGCCAAGGTTCAGCACCAGCCAATGATTTTGTATAACGTTCCGGCCCTGGTCCCCTTTGTGCCCGGTGGCCAGGCGTACAAGGTGGTGCGTTACTTTGTTTTGGGCGATTACGGGCTGTCCTTATCCTACCTTTATCAGGTGGTCGTGATTGCCGGGGCGATTACCCTGGGCTTTGGGCTCGGTGACCTAATCAACACCGCTTTGTACGGTCGCCACCGCAAAGAGGCCCGGCCCTTTAGCCAACTCAAGGGCTGGAAAAAACGTGATTGAGATTCGACAACGTGGTATACTCAGCACATACTTTGCAAATGGAGATTTATTAAAATGCTAATTGAACGAGATCGCAAGCGTCCCATGCGCTTGATCGTGACAACCGTCATTTTTTTGGTGGTGGCTGCGATGATTTACAAGAATTCGATGCTGATCACAACGGTAGACACGGTCTGCCAGGCCCTCTTTACCTCTAGCAAGACGACCGGTTTTGTCCACACCCTAATGGTGTTGACCGCCTTTTTGGCTAGCCCGAAAATGGATATCCTCTGGGGCTTAATTATTGCCTTTTTCCTCTGGGGCTTTAAGGGTAAAATTCCCGCGGTCTGGGCCCTCTTGACCCTATTTGGGGGTGACGTTTTAGGGACCATCGTCAAACACGTTATTAAGCGAGACCGCCCGGCCCAACACCCGGTGTCTGACACCGGCTACTCCTTCCCGAGTGGTCACGTTTTGGGCTTCTTCTTGATTGCGGCGATCATTAGCCTGGTCGTGGTACCGTTGATTCGGAGTGGGGCCACCCGGGTAATTATTCAACTGGTGTTGATCTTTGCGGTGGTCCTCGTGGCAATCTCACGGGTATACTTGCAGGCCCACTACCCATCTGACACCTTTGGCGCCATGCTGTTGGCTTACGCCTGGCTACAATTTTCCGAAGGGGTGTACGTTTGGTACGCCCCACGGCTGCGGCGGTGGAAGATGACCCATAACTCTTGGTATTAAACATGCGAAAAAACAACAAGAGGCTGTGAGAAAAGCGCATTTCTCACAGCCTCTTACTGTATTCACGAATGTTAGATAGAAAATGTGGGGAATAACCACAGGCCTAGTGACTAAGCAGGCCGCAGAATGGTGTGTGCCGCATCAAACGTTCGGCCAATTTTACGTACGACCCACAGCGGATGTTATTTCTCACCCACCCCTTGTTTAATTTTCCGCCGTTATAGGGAGAGTGTTTGGGTGAGCCACTCATCGGCAAGGGTGACCCAGTGGTGAACGTGGGGTTTGTGAGGTTCTACCGTGGGTCCAACCAGATCGGTTGCCACGTCCATGGCGTGGGGACCGCCGTCAAAGAGGTGGATTTCCTGGGAAATGTTTTCCCGTTGCAGGGCTTGGACGTAATTAAGGGAGTTTTGCACCGTAATCAAGGGGTCGGTAACCGTAGCCCAAGTGAAGGTGGGGCGGTTTGCTTGGTTGACGTGGTGACTAGCGTTATATTTGGCCGGGTCGTCGGTCCACTTGGTAAGGGTGGCTTCGTCTGGAAAGCCCAGGTCGAGGTCAATAACCGGGTAGCCGAGGACGGCGGCGTCGAAGTGACGCTCGGCCTCTGTTAAACCACTCTCTTCCCCTAACCATGTTGATTGCCAGTAGTCGTTGTAGAGTGCCACTACTTGACCCCCGGCGGAAAAACCCATTACGGCAACCTTGCCGTTCAGGTGCCAAGAATCTTCGTGATGGTGAACCAAGCTCACAGCCTGGGCCAAATCAAGGAGCGGGGCGGGGTAGAGGGGCGTGGCCTCGCCGACAAAGCTGTAGCGCAGGATGAAGACCTGGTAGCCTAAGGCAGCAAAGGTCAGGGCCGTTTTTTCCGATTCTTCTTCTGGGATGTGGGTCATTGACCCGCCCGGGACAAAGATCAGGGCCGGGAATGCTTGAACGGGGGCCTTGGGGGTGGGGGTCTGCAGGTAAGCGGTCAGGCTCGCTTGGGTTGTTTGCTTGCCGTTGGTCAGTGAAAGTGTTTTAATTTCCATAACAAACTTCCTTTCTGTAATCATAAATCTATGGGGTAATTATAGTGCAAGCAGATCCACAAAAACAGTTAGACATCCGCTTGGTGACCGAAGCGGACATGGGCTTTGTTAACCAATGTTTTTCCGACCCCCAGCTAGTCAAAGAGGTGGGTCTTACCCTAAGTGATAATCCAAGTGCCCGCCAATGGGCCTTTGCCATGTGGCGCCAGTCGGGTGACTTCTGGGTAATTACCCTAGGTGATAGTCGGGTTGGCTTAGCGACTAGTTTCGTGATTGAAAAAGGGGTTCGTGAAGTGGGCTACTTGATCTTGAGACCCTGGCAGGGCCAAGGGCTGATGACTAGGGCGCTGCAAATATTAATTTCTAACTTACGGGCCGGGGGGCAAACGAAACGGGTTGAGGCGCAAACTCGGGGCGATAATTACGCTTCGGCAACGGTCTTGGCTAGAAATGGATTTATAAGGACGGCTGAAAATGAGGCGGTCGTTAACTGGTGCTTAGAACTTTCTTAGAAAAGGGGTTGCCATCCCCCAATCCCCGTTATAAAATACTTATGTTTATCACACAAGAAGAGGTCGCACGACTCATCAGTATGGCGGGTTAGGCAAGCAAATGCCCCAGCCCGTTTGAAAGGGTGTCGTGCCGAAACATCGGTAATTTTGCTGTTACCTTTGTTGGGACGTGGCTTAAGAGGCCACGGACTGTCGCAGTTTGCGGAGTGCTTCCAGATACTAATTCAAATCATGAGTTGGGTCTTCTAGCACTTGCTAGGGGGCCCCTTAATTTTGCCCCACCTCTTTAGCCATATAGGAGGAAAAATCATGGATGAGCAACAATCATCTGGCACACAAGGCGGCCACATTGAACGGACGCTAAAGACGCGCCACTTAACAATGATCGCGCTCGGGGGATCAATTGGGACCGGGCTTTTCATCGCATCCGGGTCGGCAATTACCACGGCCGGACCAGGGGGCGCCCTGATTGCCTACGCGGTCATGGGGGTAATGGTCTACTTCTTGATGACCAGTTTGGCTGAAATGGCGACTTACATCCCGCTGACCGGGTCCTTTGCCGCCTACGCAAGTAAGTTCGTCTCGCCGGCAACCGGGTTTGCCCTCGGGTGGAACTACTGGTTTAACGCCGCTATCACGGTGCCGGTGGAAATCACCACGGTCGGGTTAGTGATGAACTTCTGGCTTCCCCACGTACCGGCCTGGGTCTTTTCCGGGGTCGCCTTTATCTTGATCTTCATTATTAATTACCTGTCGGTTCGTTCTTACGGGGAAACGGAATTCTGGTTAGCCTTGATCAAGGTGGTCACCGTTATCATCTTTATCATCGTGGGGGTCTTAGTGATCCTCGGGATCATGGGCGGCCAAGGACCAACCGATTTGACTAACTTTACCTACAAGAAGGCGCCGTTTGTTAACGGGGTACCCGGCATAATCACCGTCTTCTTGGTGGCTGGATTCTCCTTTCAGGGGACCGAAATGATCGGGATCACCGCCGGGGAATCGGAAAACCCGGAAAAGGCGGTTCCAGAAGCGATCAAGTCCACCTTCTGGCGGATCCTCTTGTTCTACATTTTGACGATCTTCGTGATTGCTTGTATCTTACCGTACACCGATCCGCACCTGCTGTCGTCTGACGTGCAAGACATCGTGACCTCACCGTTTACCCTGATCTTTAAGCGGGCCGGTTTAGCCGCCGCTGCGTCGGTTATGAACGCCGTCATCCTGGTGGCCGTCCTTTCTTCGGCCAACTCCTGGATGTACGCATCAACGCGGATGCTGTACTCCCAGGCCCGGGAAGGTTACGCTTGGAAGATGTTTGGTTACGTTAACAAGCACGGGATTCCGATTTACGGTCTGTTAGGGACGACGGTGGTCGGCATCCTGGTGTGGGCAACCCAATTCATTGGCCCTAACGCCTACAACTACTTAATCAGTGCTTCCGGGCTCTGTGGGTTTATCGCCTGGTTGGGGATCGCTATTTCACACTACTGCTTCCGGAAGGCCTTCTTGGCCCAGGGACACCAACTGTCCGAACTCAAGTATCACGCTAAGTGGTTCCCGTTTGGTCCTATTTTCGCCTTCGTATTATGTATCGTCGTAATCGTGGCCCAGAACCTGAGTGCCTTTGCCAAGTTGGATTGGTCCAACATTGCCATCACTTACATGGCGGTGCCGATCTACATTGTTTTGTACCTGTACTACAAGCTTCGTTACGGCTCTAAGATGATTAAGCCGACTGACGCCGATCTTTCCCGGTCGACCAAGGGGGAAAGCTACGAGCCAACCGAAGATAAGTAAGTTAAGACCGAAAACCAAGGGGCGTTGTATTTTCAACCACCCTTGGTTTTTTCTTTTCAAAAATGACCGCGGGGGTGTTAGAATAGTCCTTGTGTCTTTTGAAACGGAACGAATAAGTGAGGTTTAACGGATGATTGTATTAGCCGGAACGATTGGGGCGGGGAAGACGAGCCTGACGCAGATGCTCGCCGACCACCTGGGAAGTAAGCCGTTTTTTGAATCGGTCGATGACAACCCGATCTTGCCCCTCTTTTACAAAGACCCGCAAAAGTACGGGTTCTTGTTGCAGATTTACTTTTTAAACAGGCGCCTAGACGAAATCAAGGATTCCTTTGATAACGATTTGAACGTGTTGGACCGGTCAATCTTTGAAGACGCCCTGATGTTTAAGATGAACGCTGACTTGGGACGGGCTACCCACACGGAAGCTGATATCTACACCTCCTTGTTGGGGAACATGATGGAAGAGTTACCAGATCAGGCCCACCAAAAGGCGCCCAACCTTTTGATCCACATCCGGGTCTCCTTTGAAACGATGCTCAACCGGATCAAGCAACGCGGGCGGTCCTTTGAACAAATCGAAAACGACCCGAGCCTCTACCAGTACTACAAGACGCTCAACCAGCGTTACCAATCCTGGTACGAGGCATACGATAAGAGCCCGAAGATGATGATCGATGGCGACCAGTACGACTTTGTGGCGGATCCGCAGGCGGCCAAGGTCGTCTTGGAACAAATCGATTCAAAACTTTCTGCATTAAATTTAAAGTAATGATTGACAGTTTGACTGACATCGCCTATACTATAGAAGTTGTCAGTTAACATGGAGGATTAGCTCAGTTGGGAGAGCGTCTGCCTTACAAGCAGAGGGTCACAGGTTCGAGCCCTGTATCCTCCATTTTATTAGGGCGTCCGAGGGGATCGTCCTTTTATTTTCGACGTTTGTCATGCGGATATGGCGGAACTGGCAGACGCGCAAGATTTAGGTTCTTGTGTCTTTATGACGTGGAGGTTCGAGTCCTCTTATCCGCATTGACCAACCAACTTAATTATTTTAAAAAAGTAATTGACAAAGTTGGTCTAGAAGAGTAACATATATAAACGTTGAAAGGCAAGTAATTGCCAATCACCCCGAAAATTGCGGAAGTAGTTCAGTGGTAGAACATCACCTTGCCATGGTGGGGGTCGCGGGTTCGAATCCCGTCTTCCGCTTTTTCTTACGCACCCATAGCGCAATTGGATAGAGTGTCTGACTACGAATCAGAAGGTTGAAGGTTCGACTCCTTCTGGGTGCATACCTCGGGAATTAGCTCAGCTTGGTAGAGCGCTTCGTTCGGGACGAAGAGGTCGCAGGTTCGAATCCTGTATTCCCGATCGTTATTCCCAAAAGGCGCCGTTGAGGTTATCCTCAGCGGCGTCTTTTTGTGTTGAAATTAGTGGTTAACCCAAAACGTCATGATTATAATAGCGGTAACGCTTACAGTAATTGAAAACGAAAGGATGGTGCCATTATGACGGGACGTTTAACGGGTAAGGTCGCTATTGTAACCGGGGCTGGTTCCGGAATGGGGAAGGCGATCAGCCAACTCTTTGCTAAGGAAGGGGCCAAGGTGTTCTTAGCAGACATCAACGCCCAAGGGATCGAAGAAGTTAAGCAAGCGATTGAACAGGCGGGTGGCTAAGCCGCTGCTAAGGTGACCAACGTTGTGAAGCAAGAAGACGTTGACGGGGTGATTGACTTTGCCACCCAGACCTTTGGCCAATTGGACATCTTGGTCAACAACGCGGGGATCATGGATAATTTCACCCCAGTCGGGAACCTAACCGACGCAGAATATGAGCGGGTAATGGCCATTAACTTGACTGGCCCCGTTAAGCTATGTCGGGCGGCCATTCAGGTGATGGAAAACAAGAAACCGGCGGGGTCATCATTAATAACGCCTCAGTCGGTGGCCTCTTCGGGACCCGGGGTGGGGCGGCTTACACCATGGCTAAACACGCTTTGGTGGGGTTGACTAAAAACATCGCCGGGACGTACGGACGTTTTGGTAAGGTGCGGGCCAACGCCATTGCGCCAGGTGGGGTGGCTACCAACATCCAAACCACGATTACAGCACCGGACCCACTGGGGATGCAAGCCCTGCAGGCCACTGGTGAGACCCCAATTGGTCAACCGGGACAAATTGCCAACTTAGCCCTCTTCTTGGCCTCAGACGAAGCAAGTTTTATCAACGGCGACATCGTCAAGGCCGATGGGGGTTGGACGGTTAACTAACTGCATCAAAAAAGACCGGCTGGTAATCACAGCCGGTCTTTTTGATGCAGTTAACGGATTAGTGGGCTAACAGGGCGAAGTAGGCAATCACGATCACCCCGAGGATGATCCGGTACCACCCAAAGGCCTTGAAGTCCTTGGTCTTGATGTAATTTAACAAGAAACGGATCGAGGCGTAGGCCACCACGAAGGAAACGATCACCCCAACGGCCAAGATGAGGCCTTGGTTGCCGGCCAGGGTCCCGCCGTGGGCGAAGAACTTGTACAACTTCAACAGGGAGGCCCCGAACATGGTCGGGATCGCCAAGAAGAAGGAGAATTCGGCGGCCACGTAGCGTGAAGTCCCAATGAGGATCGCCCCTAGGATCGTAGCTCCCGACCGCGACGTTCCGGGGATCAAGGAGAGGATCTGGAAGCACCCGATCAGAATGGCCACCTTGTAAGGTAGGGTGTTGAGGCTGTCAAAGCGGGGCCGTAGGTTTTGGTTGTGGTTTTCGATTACGATGAACAAGACCCCGTAAACGATCAGGGCGATCGAAACCACCAGCCAGTTCATGAGGTGGGCGTCCATCCAGTCGTTGAGCGGTAAGCCGATGATCACCGAAGGAATCACGGCGATGATCACCTTTTTCCACAGGGTCCAGGTTTGGGACCGTTCCAAGCGGGACTTTTTCGGTGACCAGGGGTTGAGTTTGTGGAAGTACAAGACCACCACCGCCATGATGGCCCCAAGTTGGATCACGACGTTGAACATGTCGATAAACTTCTTGGGTTCGTTGAGCTTAATAAACTCATCGACAAGGACCAGGTGACCGGTCGAACTGATCGGTAAAAATTCGGTGATTCCTTCAACGATTCCTAAGATCACGGCTTTCAGTATTTCAAGCACAGCATATCCTCCTTGCGCCCCGACTACTTTAAAGGGGCTCCGCAAATTTATTCAGCTACCATTATAGCAAGGGGAAGAGGAGCTATGGTCAGTCTTTGGTAAAGTTCTTGTAAATTTTGGTCCCCGGTAATTCAAACTGCCCCTTTTCTTTTGGGCGGAAGTGTGGTTGACTTAGGGTAACGTAAATATCAGAATCTGTCTGGGGTGCTATTGATTTAGCTGAGAAATACCCATTGAACCTGATCTAGTTAATACTAGCGGAGGAAGATAGTTGAATCAACGGAATTTCCCCGCCATTCCAGCTCTTCTGCCCCCGGACAGAAGGGCTTTTTTTGGAGTGAAAACCATGAAGCATCTCACACTCAAAGACATTATCTTCATCATGTTGATCGCCCTAATATTTGGGGCGCTCTTTGTCGGAACAGACGTCATTTACGCCCCGCTTTACCTCGTGATCGGTCCCTTTGCCAACGAGGTCTTATTTGGCCTTTGGATCATGGCCGGACCACTAGCAATTGCCATTCTCCGGCTCCCGGGGACGGCCGTGATTGGGAGGTGTTAGCCGCCGTGGCCGGGAGTGAACTGGGCTTTTTAACCCTGCGCTACAAGAACTGGGGCTGGCCGGCGCTGATTTCATCGGCCTTTTGGGTCACGGTGGTGTCCTTTGCCTACGAAATCTTTAAGCAGGGTTACATTCACTTAGCTCTACCGATGATTCTCGCCCTGTTTTGCACCCGGCTCGTTTCCGACCTTTTGTTTGGGGCCGTCTTAGTCCACTACGTTGTCCGCCTCTTGGTCAGGGCGCACGCCATTCAACCAGCCTAACTAAAGGGGGAGCAACTAATGGAGCCAAAGCAAACGCAGATTAAAAAGTTGGTGTTGACCGCCCTGTTTGTCGCCATTGCTACCTACGGGGGGAGTCTCTTTTCCTTTCCGATCGGGATCGCTAAGTGCGCACCGGTCCAAAGCCTGGTCAACGTCTTGAGTGGGATCATCCTGGGTCCCTGGTGGGCACTTGGTCAAGCCTTGGCAACTTCAATCCTACGGAACCTGCTGGGAACCGGGACGGTCTTTGCTTTCCCGGGTAGCATGATCGGCGCCTTCTTGGCCGGTTGGTTATACCAGAAGTTCAAAAAACCGGTCCTGGCCGTCCTCGGGGAGGTGGTCGGAACCGGCTTGGTGGGCGCCCTAGTGGCGGTCCCGCTGGCAATGCTTTTATTCGGTAAGGGTGGTTTAATGTTATTTATCCCAAGCTTTTCGGCTAGTGCGGTCGTTGGCGCCGCACTGGCCTACGTCTTGGTACGGGCGCTATGGCCAGTCATTTCCTGGGAAATAGAGCGGGGCTAAAGGTCGATTAACTGACGGAACTGGTCCGGCGGGGTTTGCTGCTTAAGTTTTAGGTACTGTTCGTGAATGTCTGGTTGGACGACGTTGGTCCCCTCCATAAAGTGGACGGCTTCGGTCCCGGCCTGTAGAGACGTTTTGTAGTACCACTTTTTGAAGCGCAAGAAATCGAGTTGTTCTTGCAATTCGGCCACCTTAGCTTCGATGACCGTTTCTTCTTGGTCTAGGTAATCGTAGCGTTCGGCAAGGGTTTGATCCCCTTGCATACATAAGTTGATAAAGCCCGCGATGTCTTTAACCGGGACACCACTCTTCTTGAGGCAGTTAATGACCTTCAAGAAGTTAAAGTCGTTATCCATGAAGGCCCGGCGCCCATTCTGGTCCCGTTTGACAAAGGGGAGGAGGCCGTTTTTGAAAGCGGGCAAGGAAACACGTTCTTTTAAGGACGTGATGAATTGCCTTTTTTTGTGCCCTTAGGGCACATGATCGAACCGTAATGTAATATAATTATTGGTATGAAAGATACAAAAAGAATTACATATGGTAGAACGTCAGTCTACAATCTTAATTATCATTTAATTTGGGGAACTAAATATCGTAATAAAGTGTTGAAAGGACACGTAGAAGAAGTCTTGAAGCAATCATTATATGATATAGCTTCAAAATATGGATTTACGATTGCTCATATGGAGATTGGTAAAGATGACCATATCCACTTACTAGTGAGCGCTCCGCCAAAACTGTCTGTAACTAACATCATGCGCTGGCTTAAAGGCATTTCTGCACGGCACCTCTTCCGAGAATGTCCAGAACTACAAACTAGCTACTGGAAAAAGCAAGGTCGTCACCTATGGTCACCAAGTTATTATGTTGAAAGCATTGGGAGCGTTAATGAACAAGCAGTAGCCAAGTATATTGATGATCAACGCAAAAAGGAGGTGAAATTAGAATGACCAAATTAATTAAAGGGGTCAAGCTACGCTTGTACCCTAACAAGCAACAACAAGCTCAACTATGGCAAATGTTCGGCAATGACCGTAGAGTGTGGAATCTCATGCTAGATATGGCTAAGCAACGCTATCAAAACAATCCTAGCAGTCATTTTGTAAATGAATATGGAATGAATTACTTGCTTAAACAGTTGAAACAAGAATATCCCTATCTTAAAGACAGCGATGCGACTAGTTTCCTTGTGGTGAACCATAATCTAGTCCAAGCTTTTAAGATGCTGTTTAAACATCGTGGTGGCTATCCACGCTTTAAAAGCAGGCACGCCGCCAAACAGTCATATACTGGTCGGTCGGTCTGCACAGTGATTGCCAAGAGAAGAATGAAGCTACCTAAGTTAGGAAGCATTCGAACTAGTAAGACCTCTCAAGCTGTAAATGGCAAAATTAAGCGTTATACCGTCAGCTATGGTCCAACTGGTCGCTACTACTTATCTTTGCAGGTCGAGACTGTTGCTCCAGAAGCATTGCCAAAAACAGGCAAGACCGTTGGCCTGGATGTTGGGATCGCTGACTTAGCGATTAGTTCTGACGGTGAAAAGTTTGGTACTTTCAATGCTAAGTGGTTGGAAAAGCAAGCCACAAAGTGGCAAAGCAAGTATAGTCGCCGAAAATATCAAGCAACCGTAGCTGTTCGCCAATGGAACCATAATCATAAAGACGTAAAAATGGATCTCAATGATTATCAGAATTGGCAACGGGCTCAAAAACAAAAGGCTCGCTACCAACAACGGATAGCGAACCAACGTCAAGATTACTTACACAAACTAACAACAGCCTTAGTTAAAAAATACGATGTGATTGTCATTGAAGATTTGAAAGCCAAGAATCTACAAAAGAATCACCATTTAGCTAAAGCTATTGCGAATGCCAGTTGGTACCAATTTAGAACCATGCTGGAATACAAGTGTGATTGGTACGGTAAACAGTTAATTACTGTTAATCCTAATTACACCAGTCAGATCTGTAGCACGTGTGGTTACCATAGTGGGAAGAAACCACTTGAAATTAGAGAATGGACTTGTCCTAAATGTGGTACTCATCACGATCGAGATATTAATGCGGCAGTTAATATACTCCATAGAGGATTAAAAGCCGTTGGCTAGGGACTAGCCGTGGTAAAAGAACGGAGTTCTGTAAGTTAGGTATTCTGAATACAGAAGCAACATCCTAAATACTACTTCGTGTTCCCAGAAGCTCGGTCATTTATGGCCGAGTAGTTCACGACTAACTACAACCTAACGATCTTAGACATTGCCAAGGTGACGATTGGCGACCACGTGATGATTGGCCCCAACGTTGATATCTATACGGTTAACCATCCCCTTGATAAAGAGGGGCGCCGCCATTATCACGCCACGGCCTTACCGGTGACGATCGGCAACGACGTTTGGATCGGCGGGAAAGCAACGATCTTGCCGGGGGTGACGATTGGTGATAACGTGGTGGTGGCCGCGGGTGCGGTGGTAACTAAAGACGTCCCCGCTAACACAATTGTGGCCGGGGTGCCGGCCCGGGTGATCAAAGAGCTTCCAGAATAGTGGTATCATAGATCCAAAAAGGAGTGCCTAAAATGGACCTAACTGCTAAGTACCAAGCAATTAATCAACGGGGCACGGAACTATTGCTGGCGGGGGGCGACATTGATCCCTGGTTAAGTGACCGGGCAGCCGATCGCCGGCGGGGGTTAAGCCTAATCTTTACCCTGCCGGCTCACGTTAGCCGTAACATTAGTTTCGCCCTGGGGAAGTTGCGTGAGGTTGAGCCCGGGCAATACTACTATCCTGCTCAAGACATGCACGTAACCGTGATTGATTTGATCCGGGCGACGCCAGACTTTGCCCTGACTCCAGAAGAAGAGGCTGCCTACGTTTCCGCCGTCAAGTTAGTGGTGGAAGGGGGGCACCCCTTTGAAGTGGCCTTCCGGGGGCTGGTTGCGAGCGGCAGCGCGGTCATGGCGGCTGGCTTTTACCAACCGGGGCTAGCGGACTTGCGCCAAGCGGTCCGCCACCACTTAGGGGTGCACAAGCTTCAATTAAAGGAGCGCTACCAGCAGACGACTGCTCACGTGACCGTCGCCCGCCAACAAGCGCCCCTGATTGATCCGCACCAGGACCTCGCTACCTTGGCAACTTTAGCGAACCTCAACTTTGGGACGCTGGTGGTCGACCAGGTGGAACTAGTGGTTCACGATTGGTACAACAGCCGAAAACGGGTGTTGGCAAAACTAAGCCTATAAAAAAACCGGCCAGTTCGCAAAATCGCGAACTGGTCGGTTTTTAATTTGCCAGCTACTTGCTTTAATCCACCGTCACTTCGGGGTGATCCTTAGTTAAAATGAACTGTTCGCTGGGGGTAACCTTAAAGAAGTCGGCCACCAGTTTACTCAGTTCGGCCATTGCTTCGGTTGCCCGGACGGCTTGTTCGGCGTTAACGGATTCCATTACCGCTACCCCGTTAGTCGTGGTCTCGGTCAGCATGGTCCGTTCCGCTTCCCGCCAGTTGAGTGAGCGGCAAACGGCCCCGCCGTTGTCGTAGTAGATAACTTCGCCTTCGCGGGCCGGGTCGTCTTCTTCAGCCCCCAACGGGAAGAAGCCTTCGCCACCCTTAGCAAGTCCCAAGTGGAGATCGCCTTCGATCTTATCAAGGTCTTCAATCCCAACCGGAACCCCGTAGCTCAGGGAAACGCTGTTGTAAAGGTCAACCAAAGGGATGGTTGGTTCAAAAACGTGGCCTTGGTTCGCCCGCTTCAACAGGGCTTCGATGGATGCGCGGGCACCCTTACGCTTCTTGAATTGGGAGTACGCATCCCGCCACTGCGCGATGACCGGGTTGTCACGGAACGGGTCGGCGGCGGTGAACTTAGCGGATTCCTTGACCGCTTGGGCTAACAGATCGGCCCGTTGCTGGTGGGTTTCGGGGGTGTCGTGGTTATCAAACCCCTTGATCGTCATGATGTTAATTTGTGCTTCTGGAAATAGCTCCCAAAAGCCCGGATCGATGATTACTTTCTTCATAAAAACAGACCTCCTAAAAAGCTTGAATGCATTTATTTATCCATTGTAGCCGGTCCAACGACATGGTTGCAAGTTTGTATTATTAGACGCTTTGTGAAATAAAGTCTAAAAGCGCTTACATTGATTAAATCCTTTTTGCCTGGGCATTTACATTATTAATTTATTATGAATAAAAACTTAATTTTCAATCCTGTGCTAAATTTCACCTTTAAAAGTCACATCTTTTTTGATAAAATGAGAGCCGTAAATGAAAAGTTATACGGAATTAGCAAAGGAGATAGACTTTATGAAGGCAGCTGTTATTAATGATCCCGTAGATGGATTTGTTACGGTCAAAGATGTCCAACTTCGCGACCTCAAGCCGGGTGAAGCCCTCGTTGACGTTGAATACTGTGGCCTTTGCCACACTGACTTACACGTCGCAGCCGGCGACTTTGGAGAAAAGCCAGGCACGATTATCGGTCACGAAGGTGTTGGCCGCGTAAGCAAGGTTGCTCCTGGTGTTACCTCCCTGAAGGTGGGCGACCGGGTTTCGATCGCTTGGTTCTTCAAGGGCTGTGGCCACTGTGAATACTGCTTAACTGGTCGGGAAACCTTCTGTCGCGAAGTCATCAACGCCGGTTACACCGCCGATGGGGCCATGGCACAACAATGTATCGTTCCTGCTGATTACGCAGTTAAGGTTCCGGAAGGCCTGGACCCAGTCGAAGCTACTTCGCTGACTTGTGCCGGGGTTACCATGTACAAGGCCCTCAAGGTTGCTGGCATCAAGCCAGGCCAATGGGTATCAATCGTTGGTGCCGGTGGTCTCGGGAACTTGGGGATCCAATTTGCTCACAACGTCTTTGGTGCTCACGTGGTTGCCGTTGACGGGAACGAAGACAAGCTTCAAGCTGCCAAGGAAAACGGTGCTGAAGTCTTGATCAACCGTCATGATGGTGACGTTGACAAGCAAATCCAAGAAAAGGTTGGTGGGGTTCACGCTGCCGTTGTTACGGCCGTTAACGCTTCCGCCTTTGACCAAGCCGTTGACTCCCTGCGCCCAGACGGGAAGTTGGTTGCCGTTGCCTTACCACAAGGTGACATGCAATTAAACATCGCTAAGACGGTGCTAGACGGGATTATCGTGGCTGGTTCCTTGGTTGGGACTCGTCAAGACCTGGCTGAATGCTTCCAATTTGGGGCTGAAGGAAAGGTTAAGCCGATCGTTAAGACGCGGAAGTTGGATGAAATCAACGACATGATCCAAGAATTAAAGGACAATAAGGTCGTTGGTCGGAACGTGGTTGACTTCGTTCACGAATAAGCTTGTTTGCTAACTTAAGTTAAAAAAGGTCGCCCTGCGGGGAGGCCCTTTTTTATATCTAAAGAGCTTTGTGGGGGTTTCTCAACCAAAAGAATGGTATAATTAAGGTCAAAATTAGTCAGGGATGAGGTGAACACTCTTGGAAGAAAAAAGTATCTCGGACGTGATTGAGGATTACTTAAAGCAAATCCTCGGTAACTCCGCTCAAATTGAAATTCGGCGCGCAGAAATTGCCAACCACTTCGATGTGGTTCCCTCACAGATTAATTACGTGATTAAAACCCGCTTCACCCCTAAAAATGGCTACCTAGTTCGTAGCAAGCGGGGCGGTGGTGGCTACATCCGCATTGAGCGGGTCAGCCTACTTGATAACGTCGACGTGATTGAGATGATGATGGATGTGGTCGGGGCGGCCATTAATGAACGTGACGCCTTTGCCATCATCCAGACTCTGTACAAGGAGAAGTTGATTAGCCGTCGGGAAGGGGATCTCATGCTAGCGGCCACCGCTAAGTCAACCTTGGCTCCCCATGGAACCCGGGGGGAGGAAAACGGCCTGCGGGCTCAGATCCTTATGTCACTCTTGAATCGGTTACGCTATGAAAGCTAACCAGAAAGCGAGCTTTAAATGGATAACGAAAATCTATACACACCAAGCGCCAATAACGTCTTGCGGATTGCCCAGGAACAGGCGCGCTTTTTTAAACACCAAGCCGTCGGGACGGAACACCTCCTCTTGGCCTTGAGCCTCGAAAAGGTGGGGGTGGCTGCGACGGTTTTGCACCAGTTTAACGTCACTAGTGACGACCTGCGTGAAGAGATTGAACGCTACACCGGGTACGGAACCATGCAAAACACCGCTAGCGATGCGTACCTGCCTAATTCGCCAAAGTTACGCGAAATTTTGGCCCTGGCGGCCCGCTTGGCCCAACAAATGGGGGCAAGACGTGTGGGGACTGAGCACCTATTGTTGGCCCTGTTGTCAGATGAGACCATCCTTTCCTCGCGGATCCTTTTGAACTTGGACGTGGAACCAAAGCAAGCCCGCCGGATGTTGTTACGGCGTTTGGGGGTTTCTCAAGAGGGACGGCGCAACCGCCGGCAAAACCAATCCAATACCCAACCGGAGGAGGGGGAAGGGACTACGCCAACCCTTGATAAGTACGGCCGTGATTTGACAAAGGTGGCCAGGGAAGAAGGGCTTGACCCCGTAATTGGACGGGAAAAAGAAATCAAGCGGGCGATTCAGATCCTCGCCCGGCGGGCCAAGAATAACCCGGTCCTGTTAGGGGAACCGGGGGTCGGAAAGACGGCGATTGTCGAGGGCCTTGCCCAACGGATAGTTAACGGTGAAGTTCCTGATGAACTAGCCGAAAAGCGCTTGGTGGTCCTGGATATGGGGACCTTGGTTGCCGGTACCAAATTCAGGGGTGAATTCGAGGGGCGGATCAAAAACGTCATCGATGAAGTTTACCGGGACGGCAAAATTATCTTATTTATCGACGAAATCCACACCATGATTGGTGCCGGGGGAGCAGAGGGGGCGATTGACGCCTCCAACATTCTCAAACCGGCCCTGGCCCGGGGGGAACTCCAGCTGATTGGGGCGACTACCCTGGACGAGTACCAAAAGTACGTTGAAACCGATGCGGCCTTAGAACGGCGTTTTGCGACGATCATGGTTGAAGAGCCAACTAAGGAGCAGACCCGCCAAATCCTCGAGGGAATTCGGCCCCGCTATGAAAAACACCACCACGCCAAGATTACTGATGAAGCGCTGATAGCGGCGGTTAACTTGTCGAGTCGTTACATTACCAACCGTTTCTTACCGGATAAGGCGATTGACCTGATCGATGAGGCCGGGGCAATGGTCCGCATCGATGGTGAAGAAAAGGGGAACCAAAAGAATGGCTTGACGGTCAAGTTAGAGGAACTCCGGGCACAAAAAGAGGACGCAATTGCCGAGCAAGACTTTGACCGGGCGGCCGACTTACGCCACGAAGAGCTAACGGTTAAGCGACAAATCGAAGAACAGCGGGAACGAGACGCCCAGTTGGTTGCCGATGGCAAGTTCCTGTACACCGTGACGGCTGAAGACATTGCCAAGGTAGTTAACGAATGGACCGGGGTGCCGTTAACCCAACTCCAAAAGAAGGAAAGCGATCGCTTGGTTAACCTGGAGAGGGTGCTTCACAAACGAGTGATCGGCCAAGACGAAGCCGTTTCGGCTATTGCCCGGGCAATTCGCCGGGCCCGCAGCGGCTTAAAGGACCCGAACCGGCCGATTGGTTCCTTCATGTTCTTAGGACCAACCGGGGTTGGGAAGACCGAGCTGGCTAAGGCGTTAGCCGAAGCGATGTTTGGCCAAGAAGACAACATGATCCGGATTGATATGTCCGAGTACATGGAACGCTATTCGACCAGCCGGTTAGTCGGGGCGGCGCCAGGTTACGTCGGCTACGACGAAGGTGGACAGTTGACCGAACAGGTTCGCCAACACCCGTACTCCGTCGTCTTATTAGATGAGGTGGAAAAGGCCCACCCAGATGTCTTTAACCTCCTGTTACAGGTCTTAGATGATGGGGTTTTGACCGATTCCAAGGGACGTAAGGTTGACTTCCGGAACACGATTTTGATCATGACCTCCAACTTGGGGGCGACCCAGTTGGCCGATGAAAAGACGGTCGGCTTCGGGGCGACTGGCGTTCAAAATAATTACCAAGCGATGTCGGCGGCCATCAAGCAACAGATGCGCTTGCACTTCCGGCCGGAGTTCTTGAACCGGATTGATGAGACCGTGATCTTCCACTCGTTGACCAAGGAAAATATTCACCAAGTGGTTAAGCTCTTGAGCGCCCAGTTGGTAAAGCGGGTGGCGGAACAAAAGATCAGCCTGAAACTGACCCCGGCTGCCATTGAGTTAGTAGCGGCGAAGGGGTACAACCCTGAATACGGGGCGCGGCCATTACGGCGGGCCTTACAAACGATGGTGGAAGACCCGCTCTCCTTATCGATGATTGATGGCCAAGTTGCGGCCGGTGATCAAGTGACGATTGGTGCCCAACGGGGGAAATTGAGCTTCAAAGTCAAAACTTCTGACAACGCTTCCCGGAACCTAGTTCTCCAAAATTAACAAGTTGATTATGCAATTAAGCCGCTAGCTGACGGGGGAAGGGCGCCCCCGCCGGGCGGCTTTTATTGCGAAATAAATAAAAGATAAGTTAAACTAATTATTGATAATTAAGCGGAACAATGTACAATTAGTTATTGGTGAACACATAATGATAAGGAACTAAGCAGTTTAAGAAGGGAAAACTAATGAAGCGAGCGGAACAATTAGCTAAAACCCGAAAAGCGATCTTGCGAACGGCCACCAAGTTATTCTTGGAGAATGGCTTCAACGGAACGTCAACCCGGGACATTGCCAAACACATCGGAATTACTCAACCAGCCCTTTATCACCACTTCAGTGATAAAGAGGTCTTGTACTTAGACGTCTTGACGGCCTTATGCGGAAAGGTACGCCAAGACATCAACAAGGTGATGAGAAAAGAAGACATGGACCCAGAGGAGCGACTCTGGGAAATTGCCAAGGTCATCTTGAAGTACCACCCGTTGAGTGTCTACAGCCAATATCAATTTGCCCGCCGGTCGCTTACGGCCAGCTCCCAATTGAAGTTGGACATGATCTTTATGATGGACTACGTGGAACCCCTGTCGGAATACTTCAAGCTGCCAGAGGTCAACTTACGTCCAGACCTGTTGCCAAAAGAAGCGGCAGAACTCTTTATTGCCAGCTTGACGCCACTGTTTGGAACCTTCCAACAGGTCGGTGGTCGGGCCATCAACGAAGAACAACGGCAACGAATCATCTTGAGCTGCATTCTGCACGGCTTTGTTAAGCAAGCATAGCCGTTGACATTCAAACCGAAAGCTTGTATGATACAAGAGTATGTAATTGTGAGTTCAGTGAGCCTCATGATCTCTTGTCCATCAGGCTCTTTATAAAAAACCAAAGGCACCGATCTGGTTGCTTTTGGTTTTCTTTTGCCCAAAAATGGACTTTTGGTTAAATTGTAACCGAAATGTAACATTACGCTCCTGGACCCGTTTATCAAACTAGAGAGGTGAATAGTTTGGCTGGACACTTAGTTAAGTACGGTAAGCACCGTACCCGTCGTTCTTACTCCCGAATCAAGGAAGTCTTGGACCTGCCTAACTTGATCGAGATTCAAACCGATTCTTACAATTGGTTTATGGACAAGGGTTTGCGGGAAATGTTTGACGACATTATGCCGATCGATGATTTCCAGGGGAAGCTATCCTTGGAATTCGTTGACTACCAATTGTTGGAACCAAAGTACACGGTCGCTGAAGCGCGTGAACATGACGCAAACTACTCAGCACCACTGCACGTAACGTTACGCCTGACCAACCACGAAACGGGCGAAATCAAGTCCCAAGACGTCTTCTTTGGTGACTTCCCACTGATGACGGACCAAGGGACCTTCATCATCAACGGGGCCGAACGGGTTATCGTATCCCAATTAGTTCGTTCCCCAGGGGTTTACTACAACGAAGAAGCCGACAAGAATGGGCGCCCAAGCTACGGTGCCAACTTCATCCCGAACCGGGGGGCTTGGCTAGAATACGAAACCGACGCTAAGGGAATTTCCTACGTCCGTATCGACCGGACCCGTAAGCTACCAATTACGGAATTAGTTCGGGCCCTTGGTTTTGGTTCCGATGACGAAATTTGGGACATGTTGGGGAGCGAATCAGAATCCCTGAACGCCACCATTGAAAAGGACCTACACAAGGAACCGGAAGACTCCCGGGTTGAAGAATCCTTAAAGGATATCTACGAACGGCTCCGTCCAGGTGAACCGAAGACGGCCGACTCCGCACGGTCCCTTTTGACGACCCGCTTCTTTGATCCAAAGCGCTACGACATGGCGCCAGTTGGTCGTTACAAGACTAACAAGAAGCTGCAAATGAAGTACCGTTTGTTAGGTCTGACCCTGGCTGAAACCCTGGCCGACCCAGAAACCGGTGAAATTATCGCCAAGGACGGGGACGTCATCACTAAGGAAGTCTTAAAGGAACTCGAACCGGTTCTGGAACAAGACGACTTTAAGATGATCACCTACACGCCATCCGATGAAGCAGTGGTAACCGCGCCGGTTCAACTGCAAAAGATCATGGTTTACTCCAAGAACGACCCTGAACGCAAGGTGCCGGTGGTATCTAACGGTCACATCTCCTTGGACTTAAAGCACATCCAACCAGCCGACATCCTGGCTTCGATCAACTACTTCTTGAACTTACAAGAAGGGATCGGGACTACCGATGACATCGACCACTTGGGTAACCGGCGGATTCGTTCCGTTGGGGAACTGTTGCAAAACCAATTCCGGATCGGGCTCGCCCGGATGGAACGGGTGGTTCGCGAACGGATGTCAATCCAAGACATCAACACCGTAACGCCACAACAACTGATCAACATTCGCCCAGTCGTGGCTTCAATTAAGGAATTCTTTGGTTCCTCCCAACTTTCCCAGTTCATGGACCAGACCAACCCACTGGGTGAATTGACCCACAAGCGGCGTCTGTCCGCCCTGGGACCGGGTGGTTTGACGCGTGACCGGGCCGGTTATGAAGTCCGGGACGTTCACTATACCCACTACGGCCGGATGTGCCCAATCGAAACGCCGGAAGGACCGAACATCGGGTTGATCAACTCGCTGTCCTCTTACGCCCGGGTGAACGCATACGGCTTTATCGAAACGCCGTACCGTCGTGTCTCATGGGCCGACCACAAGGTAACCGACCGGATCGACTACCTGACGGCCGACGAAGAAGATAACTTCATCATCGCCCAGGCCAACACGCCACTGAACGAAGATGGTTCCTTTGTTCACGACGAAATCATGTGCCGTGATAAGGAAGACTACATCGAAACGGCGCCAGAAAACGTCGACTACATGGACGTTTCGCCAAAGCAAGTGGTTTCCGTTGCCTCCGCATGTATTCCGTTCTTGGAAAACGACGACTCCAACCGGGCCTTGATGGGTGCCAACATGCAACGGCAAGCCGTTCCGTTGATTAACCCACACGCTCCGTTGATCGGGACCGGGATTGAATACAAGGCCGCCCACGACTCCGGGGTCGCTTTGATCGCTAAGAACAGTGGGACCGTTGAATACGTTGACGCCCGCGAAGTACGGGTACGCCAAGAAGACGGAACGTTAGACACTTACAAGCTGATGAAGTTCCGCCGCTCTAACGGTGGTAAGAACTACAACCAACGGCCAATTGTTAAGGTTGGCGAATGGGTTGACGCTGATGACGTCTTAGCCGACGGACCATCAATGGAACAAGGGGAATTAGCCCTTGGTCAAAACCCACTGATCGCCTTCATGACTTGGCAAGGTTACAACTTCGAAGATGCCATCGCCATTAACGAACGCCTGGTTAAAGACGACGTTTACACTTCGATCCACATCGAATCTTACGAATCCGAAGCCCGCGAAACTAAGCTCGGACCAGAAGAAATGACGCGCGAAATTCCAAACGTCAGTGAAGACGCCCGCAAGAACCTTGATGAATCCGGGGTGATCCGGGTAGGGGCCGAAGTCCACGATGGTGACATTTTGGTTGGTAAGGTAACGCCAAAGGGGGTTACCGAACTATCCGCCGAAGAACGGCTCTTACACGCCATCTTTGGTGAAAAGTCACGCGAAGTCCGTGATACCTCCCTCAGGGTGCCACACGGCGGTGGCGGGATCATCCAAGACGTGAAGGTCTTTACCCGCGAAAACGGTGACGAATTAGCCCCAGGGGTTAACAAGATGGTCCGTGTTTACATCGCCCAGAAGCGGAAGATCCAAGTCGGGGACAAGATGTCCGGTCGTCACGGGAACAAGGGGACGGTTTCGATCGTCGTTCCAGAAGAAGACATGCCGTACATGCCAGATGGGACCCCAATTGACATTATGCTGTCACCAATGGGTGTGCCGTCCCGTATGAACATCGGTCAGGTGATCGAACTTCACTTGGGGATGGCTGCTCGCGAGCTGGGGATCCACATTGCCACGCCAGTCTTTGATGGTGCCAACGACCAAGACGTTTGGGATGCCGTTAAGGAAGCCGGCTTGCCGTCCGATGGGAAGACGATCCTTTACGATGGTCGGACCGGGGAACCATTTGAACAACGGGTTGCCGTTGGGGTCATGCACTACCTGAAGCTGGCCCACATGGTTGACGACAAGATCCACGCCCGTTCGACTGGTCCATACTCACTGGTTACCCAACAACCACTTGGGGGGAAGGCCCAATTCGGGGGACAGCGGTTCGGTGAAATGGAAGTTTGGGCCCTGGAAGCATACGGGGCTGCTTACACCCTGCAAGAAATCTTGACTTACAAGTCTGACGATACGGTCGGCCGGGTAAATACTTACCAAGCCATCATTGACGGGGACCAAATTCCAAAGCCAGGGGTACCGGAATCCTTCCGTGTGCTGGTTAAGGAATTGCAATCCCTTGGGTTAGACATGAAGGTCTTAGATGACAAGCACGAAGAAATCCAGCTTAAGAGCATGGATGAAGACGTTGCTGACGTTCGGAAACTGGCCCGCCGTGGCCACGAAACGCTGGAAGAACAACCAGCGCAAGCGACGAGCGCCCAAGACGAAGCCAAGCAAGATTAGGTTCGCCACTTAGGGATTAAATAAGGAGGATTATCCTTTGATTGACGTCAATAATTTTGAAAGTATGGAGATCGGTCTGGCTTCCCCAATGAAGATCCGGAGTTGGTCTTACGGTGAGGTTACCAAGCCGGAAACGATCAACTACCGAACTTTAAAGCCAGAAAAAGACGGTCTCTTTGATGAACGAATCTTCGGCCCGACCAAGGACTTTGAATGTGCCTGTGGTCGCTACAAGCGGGCGCGTTACAGCAAGCGGGTCTGTGAGCGTTGTGGGGTTGAAGTAACCTCTGCCAAGGTCCGCCGGGAACGGATGGGTCACATTGAACTGGCTGCTCCTGCTTCTCACATCTGGTACTTCAAGGGGATTCCGAGCCGGATGGGGCTGGTCTTGGACATGAGCCCACGGGAACTGGAAGAAGTAATCTACTTTGCTTCTTACGTCGTTTTAGACGCCGGGGACACGGGACTGGAAAAGAAGCAATTGCTTTCCGAACCACGTTACCGGGAACTCAAGGAAGAATATGGCAACCGTTTCACCGCTGAGATGGGGGCCGAGGCGATCCAAAAGCTACTGGCCGACGTAGACCTGGCCAAGGAAGCAACCGAATTAAAGGCGGTCTTAAAGGAAGCAACTGGGCAAAAGCGGACCCGCGCGGTTCGGCGCCTGGATATCTTGGAAGCCTTTCTCAAGTCCGGGAACAAGCCTGAATGGATGGTGATGGACGTAATTCCGGTTATGCCACCTGACTTACGGCCGATGGTTCAACTGGAAGGTGGCCGCTTTGCCACTTCCGACTTGAACGACTTGTACCGGCGGGTCATTAACCGGAACAACCGGTTGAAGCGCCTGTTAGAATTAAACGCTCCGGGCATCATCGTTCAAAACGAAAAGCGGATGCTCCAAGAAGCCGTTGACGCCCTGATTGATAACGGTCGCCGTGGCCGTCCGGTTGCCGGTCCTGGTAACCGTCCGCTCAAGTCCTTGTCCCACTTACTTAAGGGGAAGCAAGGACGGTTCCGTCAAAACCTGCTCGGGAAGCGGGTCGACTACTCTGGTCGTTCCGTTATCGATGTTGGTCCATCCATGAAGATGAACCAAATGGGGTTGCCGGTTCCAATGGCGATGGAACTCTTCAAGCCATTTATCATTCACGAACTGACCAAGCGGAACCTGGCTACCAACGTTAAGGCAGCCAAGCGGATGATCGACAAGCGTGACGAAAAGGTCTTCGATGTCTTAGAAGACGTGATCAAGGAACACCCTGTTCTCTTGAACCGCGCCCCTACCCTGCACCGGTTAGGGATCCAAGCCTTCGAACCAATCCTGGTTTCCGGGAAGGCCATGCGTTTGCACCCACTGGTTTGTGCCGCTTACAACGCCGACTTCGACGGGGACCAGATGGCCATCCACGTACCACTGTCCGATGAAGCCCAGGCCGAAGCGCGTCTGTTAATGTTAGCCGCTCACCACATCCTTTCACCTCGTGACGGGGAACCAATCGTGGCCCCATCCCAGGATATGGTTATCGGTAACTACTACATGACGACTGAAGACAAGGCCCGTGAAGGGGAAGGCATGATCTTTAAGGACACCAACGAAGCCCGGATGGCCTACCGTAACGGTTACGTGGCCTTACAAACCCGGGTTGGGGTGCTGACTTCTTCCTTTGACAAGAAGCCGTTCACCGCTGAACAACGCCAAAAGATCATGGTGACCTCGGTTGGGAAGTTGCTCTTCAACAACATCATGCCTGAAGATTACACTTACATTAACGAACCGACCGCCGACAACCTGCAAAACGGGGTTCCGGACAAGTACTTCTTGGAACCTGGTGAAGACATTCACGCCTACTTAGAAAACGCGCCGCTGGTGCCGCCGTTTAAGAAGGGCTTCTTGTCGGACATCATTGCCGATGTTTACAAGATCTACAAGGTGACCGTCACCTCCCAACTTCTTGACCGGATCAAGGACCTTGGTTACTACGAATCCACGATTTCCGGGTTAACCGTCGGGATCGCCGACGTGACCGACTTAAAGGAAAAGCCGGAAATCATCGAAAAGGCGCACAAGCAAGTGGCCCTGGTTACGAAGCAATTCCGCCGTGGTTTGATCACCGATAACGAACGTTACGAACGGGTCATTGGGATCTGGAACGATGCCAAGGATGAAGTTCAAAACAAGCTGATCGAACACATGGATATCCACAACCCAATCAACATGATGTCCGACTCTGGGGCCCGGGGGAACATCTCCAACTTTACCCAGCTGGCCGGAATGCGTGGGTTGATGGCTTCCCCATCCGGGAAGATCATGGAACTGCCGATCCTTTCTAACTTCCGGGAAGGCCTTTCCGTCTTGGAAATGTTTATCTCTTCCCACGGGGCACGGAAGGGGATGACCGACACGGCCTTGAAGACTGCCAACTCTGGTTACTTGACCCGGCGGCTGGTTGACGTGGCCCAAGATGTGATCGTTCGCGAAAAGGACTGTGGCACCGACCGTGGTCTGGAAGTGACCGCCATCACTAACGGGAACGAAATGATCGAACCGTTATACGACCGGATTTTGGGTCGTTACACGATGAAGTCCGTCTTTAATCCGGAAACCGGGGAAAAGATCGTCGGTAAAAACGTCCTCTTGAACGAAGAGATGGCGCAAAAGATTATCGATGCGGGCGTTCAAAAGGTAACGATTCGCTCCGCCTTCACTTGCAATACCGAACACGGGGTTTGTGAACGTTGTTACGGACGCAACGCCGCTACCGGGGACCAAGTGGAAGCCGGGGAAGCAATCGGGACGGTGGCCGCACAGTCAATCGGTGAACCAGGGACCCAGCTGACGCTGCGGAACTTCCACACCGGTGGGGTGGCCGGTAACGACGACATCACCCAAGGGCTTCCGCGTATCCAAGAAATTGTGGAATCACGGAACCCGAAAGGGAAGGCCACGATCTCCGAAGTTACTGGTCAGGTGGTTTCCATCGAAGAAAACCCAGCTGAACAAACTAAGGACGTTACGATCAAGGGTGAAACCGACACGCGGACTTACACCCTGCCGATCACGGCCCGGATGCGGGTGGCCGAAGGTGATGATATTCACCGTGGTCGTGCCATCAACGAAGGGTCAATTGATCCAAAGGAAATGATTCGGGTTCGCGACGTCTTGTCCACGGAAACCTACCTGCTCTCCGAAGTGCAAAATGTTTACCGTATGCAGGGGATTGACCTGCTCGACAAGCACGTTGAAATCATGATTCGCCAAATGATGCGTAAGGTGCGGGTGATGGATCCTGGTGATACTGATGTTTTACCGGGTGAACTGTTGGACATCAGCCAATTCCGCGATGCTAACTACCAAACCTTGATTTCCGGGGGAATTCCGGCCACTGCCCGGCCAGTTATCCTCGGGATCACTAAGGCGGCCCTTGAAACTAACAGTTTCCTTTCGGCCGCTTCCTTCCAAGAAACGACGCGTGTCCTTACCGACGCCGCCATCCGGGGCAAGAACGACCCGCTGGTGGGGCTCAAGGAAAACGTTATTATCGGGAAGATCATTCCAGCCGGAACGGGGATGGGTGCTTACCGCAACATCAAGCCCAAGGAAGTCAGTGTCAACACTGGCGCAACCGATGGGGCCATTACCTCCATCCGCGAAATGGAAGAACAACTAAAGGATCAAGACTAAGCGCTTGATTGAATAAAAAGGGCTCTTTGTCAAATCCTGTTGATGGGTCATTTTAGGCGGCGGCCGGTGCTTGCACCTGGCGCCGCCTTTTTTCAGCTTCCGTTCCCATTTGATGCAATCGGATCCGGGCGATGAAATGACCAAAGTTAGTAAAGCCATATGCCGTCCGTTGAATTAACTTGATCATGCGGTTGATCCCCTCAACCCGACCGTTTGAGTACGGTAATACGGTTGCGTTGTACACTCCTTCGCTGTTCTTACGGAGGGTCTTAAGAACCGTTTGGAACGGCGCTGGCACGTCCCATTTGGTGAACAAGAGGTCCATTAATTGGTCAACATCGTGCTCTTCAAGAGCGGTCATGGCGCCCTGTAAGAGTTCATAACCGGCCGCTAACTGGGGATCAAGGTCCAGACCAATTCCCACCCGTTCAGCCATCGTTACCTTTTGTCGTAAGTGGCGATCATAGTACTCCTTAGTGTAGTTAAGCGATGTGCTTTTAAGTAAGTACAGTCGCCACGAATTCTTCAATGCCCGATACTCACGCGTATTAGGGTCGAATTGCTTCATTACTGCGACCCGGACTTGGTTAAACGCCCGCGTAAGCATTGAAACGATGTGGAATCGATCCACAACCAGCTTTGCGTTTGGGAAGTAGCGGCGTACAAGGCCTTGATAGTAACTGTTTAAGTCTGTCGAGACTGATTTGACTCGTTTGCGCTCTTTTAGCGAGAATCGATCAAAGTAATGCGTAATACTACTCTTAAGCCGATCAGGGAGAATTTGGTAGATTTGTGAGGTATCATTATCAACGATAATGAAGCAATACTTCCCCTGCGGACCACGGAACTCATCAATGGCAATATTAGTGGGTAAAGTGCGACTATTAAAGCGAAGGAGCGCTTGATCACTGTCTAGGAGGCGGCCAATGGTACTAGGTGACACACCGGTAAACTTAGACACGTCCTTTTGAGAGACATTACTTTCAAGCATCGTAAGTGCCTTGTGTTTAACTGCTTTGGCAATGGAACAGTATTTATCAACGACGTTGGTCTTCGCCATGAACGAATCTTGGCAATTCTTACATCTCAGGCGTTGCTTACCGATCCGCAACATGGTGGGACAACTTTCGTTAATTGAGAGGTACTTAATGGTTTGGTAAGAATGGCCATTCTTGATGAAGGTATCCGCAAAGCCGCAATGTGGGCACCGATCCAATTTAAGCGAGACCGTCCCAATGAAGACCTGCGTCTCCCATCCGTCATTATTTTCAAAGACAACGTCTGTGAAATGAAGATTGGGGTCTTTAATTTGAAGGATATTTTTAATATAATCAGTCATAAGGTCACACCTCTTACTTTCTGGAATTTGCGTGGTAGTTAATGATCAGAATTTTAAGGCTGGTGGGGCCTTTTTTTGTGCCCTCAAAACCAAAAAATCCTGTCAACGAATCACCACTATGGTAATCCATCAACAAGATTTAGTGTAGAGCCATAAAAAGGACCCGTCAAACCAAGCTGGTTTGGCGGGTCCTTTTTGATGTTGAATTTAGATTTGTTGGCTAGCGCGGTCAATCAGGTCCTTGAAAATGACTTGTGATTCCGGTGTGTGTTTAAACATGTTTTCGGGGTGCCACTGAACGGCGAGAATTTGATTAGAATCGATGGATTCGACCGCTTCGATCACCCCGTCGTCAGCGCGGGCAACGACTTTGAGTCCCGGCGCCACCTCATGAATTGACTGGTGGTGGCGAGAGTTGATGTAGATTCGATTACCAACCAGTTTTTGAAGCTGGGAGCCCTCGTGGACATTAACGTGGTGGGTGGGGAGGTTTCCTGGGGCTAACTGGTGGTGCTTAAGGCGGGCGGTCGGGTCTTCAGAAAGATCTTGATAAAGGGTGCCGCCGAGCCCAGCGTTAATCAATTGCAACCCCCGGCAGATTCCCATGATCGGTTTGCCGGCCTCAATGGTCGCCTTAAGCAGGGCGATTTCAAAGAGGTCCCGTTTACGGAAGGTTTCCCCTAATTCAAAGTGGGGCTCCTGACCGTAAAAGGTGGGGTCAACGTCAAAACCGCCGAGCAACAAGAGCCCGTCGAACAGGTCAACGTAAGAGGCGGCGTTTTCGGCGGCCACGGTTGGCAAGACGATCGGAAGCCCTCCCGACTTGGTGATCGCTTTAATGGCCGGATCGGGCGCAAAAGCGGCGTTTCGTAAGTTGATGATGCTAGTTGCCTCGGTATAGGTATCGGCTGGTAAAGCAATCATTGGTTTTCTCATCGTGAGTCCCCCCGTAGTTTAAGTGTATTGCCCTAGTCTAGGGGAGGGAGTGGCGCATGTCAAACTTTATAATTAAATTTTAGTGAGAGTGTGGTAGTGGTCTAAATTGATGATAATCTAGTAAGTATAAAATCAGTTAACAAGGAGAAGTGGATTGAAGAATTATCGCGTGGAAGTTCCCAAGGTCGCCCGGGACCAGTTAGAAATTAAAGATGGCGAGCCCTTAGCAATGTGGGTGGAAGGCAACCAGTTGGTGATTCGCCCACTGCGGTTGGCTGACAGTTTACCCCAAATCAAGCTCCGGTGGTACTTTGGCCCCGCCTTAGTACTGACGTTGTTGTTTTACGCCGATATGATTAACCAAGGCTACCACCTCTTGCCACTGGTGGGGGGTGATTCGGTGGCGTCGTCTAGCCTTTACCTTGCTACTTTAAGCGGGTTATTGGCCTTTGCCAGCACCTTCATTAGCCAAAAACGTCACCATCGTGGCCGGGCGCAGGAATTTTCTTGGCGGGCTATGATCAGCATTATGGTTGCTTGCGGGACGATTACCGCCTTTTCGTTGGTGGCGGGAGCCTGGTTGGTGGGGTCGCTTTTTCACGGGGCCGTTTTTGACATTTACACGGCCGGCGCCCTGATTTTTTTGGTGATTGCCATGGTTACTTACATCATGATCAACCTGGCCATGACGATTTCTCCCGGGGTGATTACTAACCTAATGACATTCATGATTATTGGGGGGGTGTTCTTCTCGATGTTAACTAATTCCAATAAGGATTGGTGGCGTCATAATTTTAGCTTCCTGGGGACGGCAAACTCGTCGAATAGCTGGCAGTTTAATATTACCCTGATCTTTTCGGCAATGCTGATGTTGACCTTGATTGACTATTTGTTTGTCAACCTGTCCAAGAAGTACCCCGGCTGGCGGGTTCAAGTGACCCGCTGGCTACTTAACTTAATGGCAGCTTGCCTAGGTGGGGTCGGGCTGTTTCCAAATGACCCACGTTTTCACCTTCTTCACGATCGCATCGCCATGTGGATGGTTTACACCATGTTAATTTTGGTGGTAGTGGTTCGGTGGACGATGCCAATGATGACTAAGACCTTCTTGACCCTTTCTTACGTGATCGGTGGCGTGTTGGCCGTTAGTTACATCGCTTTTAAGTTCGTCCGCTACCTTTCTTTAACCGCTTTTGAAATGCTGGCCTTTGGGATCGCGTTTTCGTGGATTTTGTTACTTTTCCAGTTAATTGAAGCCGTCGTGCAAAGGGACGTCCGCCTCTTTACCGTCGAATTGGTGGCCGAAGAAAATGACGGGGTTAGTCATTAATTATAACTAGGGGGCTGAGGAAACGTGTTTTTCCAGTCCCCTTTTGAATTCCCGGAGAATTTATAAAAACATACCCAAAGAAAACAAAAGACCCGGAGGTTAAGTACGGCTAAAGAACGCCACGGACCAACTACCCTACCGCTAAATTTAGTCATTCCCGTTGGAAACTTAATTGCCACTCGTTTTCTAGATCAACAATGAAACGAGCAGCCCGGTAGAAAGGTAGGGCAAAAAGGGGAGTGGTTGGCGGTGCCATAACTTAGGGGAGGTTAAGGCTAGGCCGCAGCCAATTAGCAGGGTTTGCCAATAGCACTGCCACCCAGCTAAAAGTAAGACGACTAAGAGCCATTCAAGATCACCTAGGCCCAGTCCGTGGCTAAGTAAGGTGATCAATGAGAGTAATCCCGCCACTAATAAGAAGAGGGCGGGTTGTTCTATCCCCAGGGGAGACAACGCAATTAAGGGGAGGGGGAGTAGGCTAGTCAGGGCGAGGGGGTTCATCCACCCGGCGTACCAGTCGGTAGTGGCCATGGCTGACAGGCCAGTTAACAGGACTAGGCTTGCTAACCACTCGGTTAAGTCAAGAGGGGTGTATAGGGCTAACCACGTTCCGCAAGTTAGTTCGCACACACTGGACCAGGGGGCGATGGCTTTTTTGCACCACCGGCACCGCCCCAACTGAAGGGCGAAGCCGACGAGGGGAATCAATTGCCACCAGGCTAGGGGGTGGGCGCAGTGATCACAAAGCGAACGGGGGGAAGAAGGTCCCATTTCTAGAAGGTGCCGCTGGGTCATGGTGACGATGAACGATGCTAGGCAAGAGCCGGTTAAAAAGGCGATTAGTTGTTCCATAATTAGTTCCTCCTGCCCATTAAGTACGGCAAAACCACTCAATGTTACGAATTTGATCATAGTTGTCGTTGACTTTAGTCGGAGAGCGTGTTAATTTAATAAAGGTGCTTTTTTGAGCAACGGATTGGTCTGTCGTTGGGCAGACGGCATGCGCAGCGATAGCACAAAACTAAATAACATCCAGCGCCCTTTTTTTATTCCAAAAAAAGAACCGCCTGGATGTGTGGACTTAAATTAAGGAAGGGGAAAAATTATGCCTACCATTAACCAATTGGTTCGTAAGGGCCGCAAGAGCCACAAGGGTAAGTCAAAGTCACCTGCCCTGGGCTTTGTATACAACAGTTTTAAGAAGGAAGAAATCAAGAACCCATCACCGCAAAAGCGTGGGGTTGCTACCCGTGTTGGGACGATGACGCCAAAGAAGCCTAACTCCGCCCTGCGGAAGTACGCTCGTGTGCGTTTATCTAACCTGATCGAAGTGACGGCTTACATTCCAGGGATTGGCCACAACCTTCAGGAACACTCCGTTGTCCTGATCCGTGGGGGCCGTGTTAAGGACCTTCCTGGGGTTCGTTACCACATCATCCGTGGGACGCTTGATACCGCCGGTGTTGACGGCCGGATGCAAAGCCGTTCCAAGTACGGTGCTAAGAAGCCGAAGAAGTAATCTTTATATAGGAGGGATTAAGCAATGCCACGTAAGGGACATGTAGCAAAGCCGGAAGTTTTACCGGATCCAATTTACAACTCAAAGCTGGTTACCAGCCTGATTAACCACTTGATGCTTGATGGTAAGCGCGGAACCGCTTCTAAGATCCTCTACCAAGCCCTTGACCAAATCAAGGAACAAACTGGTAACGACCCGATCGAAGTGTTCGAACAAGCAATTGAAAACATCAAGCCGGCCCTTGAAGTTAAGGCGCGCCGGATTGGTGGTTCTAACTACCAAGTGCCGATCGAAGTTCGCCCAGACCGTCAACGGACGTTGGCACTTCGTTGGCTCGTGCAATACGCACGTCTTCGTGGGGAACACACGATGGTGGAACGTCTTTCTGGCGAAATCATCGATGCTTCCAACAACACTGGTGCTTCCATCAAGAAGAAGGAAGACACCCTGCGGATGGCCGAAGCTAACCGGGCCTTCGCACACTACCGCTGGTAAGATTGCGGTTTGAAACTAGCCCTTAAACTAGTTACAATCAGGAGGGGTGACGGCGGAAACTCCACTCGTCACCCCTTTTTCTAAAAATAACAACACAAACACGGAAGGAGACCACTTTTAAGATGGCTAACAAGCGTGAATACCCTCTTGAAAAGACCCGTAACATTGGGATCATGGCCCACATCGATGCCGGGAAGACGACCGCCACTGAACGGATTTTGTACTACACCGGTAAGATTCACAAGATTGGTGAAACCCACGATGGGGCTTCCCAAATGGACTGGATGGAAGAAGAAAAGGAACGTGGGATCACGATCACTTCTGCCGCTACTACGGCCGTTTGGAAGGATACCCGGATCAACATCATCGACACCCCAGGACACGTGGACTTCACTGTCGAAGTTGAACGTGCCCTCCGGGTGCTCGACGGTGCCGTAACCGTTCTTGACGCCCAAGCCGGTGTTGAACCACAAACTGAAACCGTTTGGCGTCAAGCCGACGACTTCAACGTTCCGCGGCTGGTCTTCGCTAACAAGATGGACAAGATGGGGGCCAACTTCGACTATTCCGTTAAGACCATCAAGGAACGCCTGAACGTTACGCCGCTTCCAATCCAAATGCCAATTGGTGCCGAAGACGAATTCGCCGGTGTGATCGACCTGGTTAAGATGGTTGCTTACATCTACGACGAAGACAAGCTCGGCGAAAACTGGGACACCGTTGAAATCCCAGCCGACATGAAGGATGAAGCCGAAAGCCGTCACGACGCAATGATCGAAACGCTGGCTGACGTAAACGACGACATCATGGAAAAGTACCTTGAAGGTGCCGAAATCTCCGTTGATGAAATCAAGGCTGCCATCCGTCAAGCAACCCTGGACCAAGAACTCTTCCCGGTAATGGCAGGTTCTGCCTACAAGGATAAGGGGATCCAAATGATGCTTGATGCCGTCTTGGATTACCTGCCATCCCCAGTTGATGTTAAGCCATTCGTTGCTCACGACGAGGAAGGTAACGCCATTGAACTGACTGCCGGCGATGACAAGCCATTCGCCGCTTTGGCCTTCAAGATCGCAACTGACCCATTCGTTGGTCGTCTGACTTTCCTGCGGGTTTACACTGGTTCCCTTAAATCTGGTTCTTACGTTCTGAACGCAACCAAGGGCAAGCGTGAACGGATTGGTCGTCTGCTTCAAATGCACTCCAACCAACAAAACGAAATCTCAGAAGTCTTCTCTGGTGATATCGCCGCTGCCATCGGTCTGAAGAACACCACCACTGGTGACTCCTTGACCGACCCAGACCACCCACTGCAACTTGAATCCATGGACTTCCCAGAACCAGTTATCCAGGTTTCTGTTGAACCGAAGTCCAAGGCTGACCAAGACAAGATGGACAAGGGTCTGCAAAAGTTGGCTGAAGAAGACCCAACTTTCAAGGCTGAAACGAACCCTGAAACTGGTGAAACTCTGATCGCCGGGATGGGTGAACTGCACTTGGACATCATCGTTGAACGTCTTCGCCGTGAATTCAACGCCGAAGTTACGGTTGGTAAGCCACAAGTTTCCTACCGTGAAGCCTTCACTAAGCAAGTTTCCGCCCAAGGGAAGTTTGTTCGTCAATCTGGTGGTAAGGGTCAATACGGGGACGTATGGATCGAATTTACGCCGCTGGAAGAAGGGGCCGGCTTCGAATTCGAAGACGCCATTGTCGGTGGGGTTGTTCCGCGTGAATACATCCCAGCCGTTGAACAAGGGTTGAAGGAAGCGATGGAAAACGGTGTTCTGGCCGGTTACCCATTGGTCGACCTTCACGCTAAGCTTTACGACGGTTCCTACCACGAAGTCGACTCCTCTGAAGCTGCCTTCAAGGTTGCCGCTTCCTTAGCATTACGTAACGCCGCTCCTAAGGGTGGAGCCGTTATCCTTGAACCAATCATGAAGGTTGACATCGTCGCCCCAGAAGATAACCTGGGTGACGTGATGGGTCACGTTACCGCTCGTCGTGGTTCGATCGACGGGATGGAAGAACGTGGGAACGCCCAATTAGTTCACTCCTTCGTTCCGCTGTCCGAAATGTTCGGTTACGCAACGACCCTTCGTTCCGCAACCCAAGGACGTGGTACCTTCACGATGACCTTCGACCACTACTCAGCTGTGCCGAAGTCCATCCAAGAAGAAATCATCGAAAAGAACGGTGGTAAGTAATTAACTTGACCCGTAAAAAAACAGGTGCTAGCAGCTGCTGGCACCTGTTTTTTGTATGGAATGCTAGGGAGTGTTTCGATCAAGGAAGGGGAGAAGAGCGCCGTCGAAAAAAATTAAGCGTCTTTTTTCATGGTCGAAGGACAAAGAAAAACGACGAAACCACTTTCTTGAAATTAATCCCAGAAAATCCTTGCTACACCAGGCTTTTTCTTGTATTATAGAAAAAGTGCTTGAACAAAAGAGGAGCAGAGAGTGGCCCTCGCTAGGATTTCAGCACGCAGGCGATGAAGTGGAAGGTTGCGACACACCCGGCCGCTTTGCCACAGGATGTGGCGGTAATTTCCATGGAGCTAGTCATAATTTCAAATTTGACGAAGGAGGGAACACAATGGCAAACCAAAAGATTCGTATTCGTTTAAAGGCTTACGAACACCGCGTTTTGGATGAATCAGCAGACAAGATTGTTGAAAGTGCAAAGCGGACCGGTGCTCAAGTATCAGGCCCGATTCCGTTACCTACTGAACGGACTCTTTACACGGTGATTCGTTCACCGCACAAGTTCAAGAAGTCACGGGAACAATTCGAAATGCGCACTCACAAGCGTCTGATCGACATCATCGACCCAACCCCTAAGACGGTTGACGCCCTGATGAAGCTCGATCTGCCAAGTGGTGTTGACATCGAAATCAAGCTTTAATTCAAAATCTAAAAACAAACAAAAATCAAATTAAATTGGAGGTGTACTCATGACCAAAGGAATCTTAGGTAAGAAGGTCGGGATGACTCAAGTCTTCACTGACAACGGTGAATTGGTTCCAGTTACTGTTATTGACGTAACGCCAAACGTTGTTATGCAAGTTAAGACCCTTGAAAATGACGGTTACAGTGCCGTTCAACTCGGGTTCGACGACAAGCGCGAAGTTCTGAGCAACAAGCCCGAACAAGGTCATGCAGCAAAGGCTAACACGACTCCTAAGCGCTTCATCGGTGAAATCCGCGACGCTGAATTAGGAGACGACATCAAAGTTGGGGATAAGGTAGCAGCCGACATTTTCGCAGAAGGCGAAACGGTCGACGTTACTGGTACCACCAAGGGTCATGGTTACCAAGGTAACATCCATAAGGACGGCCAACGGCGTGGGCCAATGGCGCACGGTTCTCGTTACCACCGTCGCCCAGGTTCACTTGGTGCCATCATCAACCACGTGTTCAAGGGTAAGAAGCTGCCAGGTCGGATGGGTAACAACACCCGGACTGTGCAACACCTGCGGATCGTTAAGGTCGACACTGAAAACAACGTTCTCTTAATCAAGGGTAACGTTCCTGGTGCCAACAAGTCCTTTGTTACGATCAAGAACTCCGTTAAGGCTAACACTAAGAAGAGCCTTAGCAAGCAATCCAACAAGTAAGAAAGGAGGAAGTAATCAATGACTAGTGTTGCATTATTCAAGCAAGACGGTAGCCAAAACGGCACTGTTGAACTGAACGACAGCGTATTTTCTGTTGAAGCAAACGAATCCGCTGAATTCGATGCGATTCTTCGCCAACGTGCTTCCCTGCGTCAAGGGACTCACGCGGTTAAGAACCGTTCCGCAGTTCGCGGTGGTGGGAAGAAGCCTTGGCGTCAAAAGGGTACTGGTCGTGCCCGTCAAGGTTCCATCCGCGCACCTCAATTCCGTGGCGGTGGGATCGTCTTTGGCCCAACCCCTCGTTCCTACAACTACGCATTACCACGTAAGGTTCGTCAATTAGCCATCAAGTCAGCCCTTTCCCAAAAGGTTGCCAACGACAAGTTCGTTGTTGTTGATGGTTTGAACTTTGACGCACCAAAGACGAAGGAATTCGCTGGCGTAATGAACAACCTCAAGGTTAGCGAAAGGGTCTTAGTTGTGGTTACTGACGAAGACAAGAACGCTCAATTATCAGCACGCAACCTGCCGAAGACGACGGTTGTGACGCCAGCTGGTGTGAACATCTTGAACGTCGTTGACGCCCAAAAGATCATCATTACCCAGTCAGCTCTTTCTCAAGTAGAGGAGGTGCTCGCATAATGGAAGCACGCGATATCATTTTACGTCCTGTAATTACGGAAGCCTCCACGGCTGCCATGGACAACAAGCGTTACACGTTCGACGTTGATTTACGAGCAACTAAGACGCAAGTCAAGAACGCCGTTGAAGAAATCTTCGACGTTAAGGTTGTGAAGGTTAACATCATGAACGTTAAGGGAAAGCAAAAGCGCCAAGGCCGTTACGTCGGCTACACGAAGCGCCGTCGTAAGGCGATCGTTCAGCTTTCTGCTGACTCCAACGAAATCAAGTTATTCGGCGACGATAACGAATAAATCTAACGGATAGGAGGAAAACACAGTGGGAATTCGCAAATACAAAGGCACCACTAACGGACGCCGTAACATGAACGGTTACGACTTCGCGGAAATCACGAAGACGACGCCGGAAAAGTCGTTATTGGCTCCGCTCAAGCACACCGCTGGTCGTAACAACGCTGGTAAGATGACCGTTCGTCACCGTGGTGGTGGTACGAAGCGTCAATACCGGATTATCGACTTCAAGCGGATCAAGGATGATGTTCCAGCAACTGTTAAGGCCATTGAATATGACCCGAACCGAACTGCTAACATCGCATTGCTTGGTTACGCTGACGGGACTAAGTCTTACATCCTTGCACCGAAGGGTCTCAAGGTTGGGATGACTGTTCAATCTGGTCCGGATGCAGATATCAAGGTTGGTAACACGTTACCGCTGAAGAACATTCCAGTTGGTACTGTTATTCACAACATCGAACTTAAGCCGGGTAAGGGTGGTCAATTGACCCGTTCTGCCGGTACTTCTGCTCAACTTCTTGGTAAGGAAGAAAAGTACGTTCTGGTACGTCTTTCTTCTGGTGAAGTTCGGATGATCCTGGCTGCTTGCCGGGCAACGATTGGGTCGATCGGTAACGATGAACACGGTCTGCTCGTTAAGGGTAAGGCTGGTCGTTCTCGTTACGCTGGTCAACGTCCTCACGTTCGTGGTTCTGTTATGAACCCTAACGATCACCCACATGGTGGTGGTGAAGGTAAGGCTCCAGTTGGTTTACCATCTCCACTCTCCCCATGGGGTAAGAAGACTGTTGGTAAGAAGACTCGTTCACACAAGGCTCGTTCCAACAAGTTCATTGTTCGTGGGCGTAAGCGTGGTCCACACACGCGTTAATCACTCATAAATCGTCAAATACCCGAGAGGAGGTACAAAAATGGGTCGTAGTTTAAAGAAGGGACCTTTTGCAGATGCTTCTTTATTAAAGAAGGTTGAAGCTCAAGCAGATAGCGACAAGAAGACCGTCATTAAGACCTGGTCACGTCGGTCCACGATCTTCCCGAGCTTTATCGGATACACGTTCGCAGTATATGATGGTCGGAAGCACGTGCCAGTTTACGTACAAGAAGACATGGTAGGTCACAAGCTTGGTGAATTCGTACCAACGCGGACTTTCCGTGGTCACGCTGCCGATGACAAGAAGACTGGTCGTAAGTAAAGGAGGGAATTGATTAATGGCTGAAAACGTTACTTCAGCTAAGGCAACTGCTAAGATGGTCCGTGTATCATCTCGCAAGGTACGCCTGGTGCTTGACACCATCCGTAACAAGTCCGTTGCCGAAGCATTTGCTATTCTGAAGTTCACTCCAAACGGGGCTGCTTCAGACGTCGAAAAAGTTTTGAAATCTGCTGTTGCAAACGCTGAAAACAACTTTGACCTGGACCAAGCATCCTTGGTTGTAAGCGAAGCCTTTGCTAACGAAGGACCAACCTTAAAGCGGTTCCGTCCACGCGCCAAGGGTTCTGCTTCTCCAATTAACAAGCGGACCAGTCACATCACAGTGGTTGTTGCAGAAAAGTAGGAGGAATGAATAGTGGGTCAAAAGATTAATCCTAATGGTTTCCGTGTTGGGGTCATTCGCGACTGGACTGCTAAGTGGTACGCAGATAAGAACTACGCCGCTTACCTGAACGAAGACCTTCGGATCCGTAAATACATCGAAAAGCGACTTGCTGACGCCTCTGTATCAACCGTGGAAATTGAACGTGCTGCTAACCGCGTAAACGTATCAATTCACACTGCCAAGCCAGGGATGGTTATTGGTAAGGGTGGTTCAGAAGTTGAAGCACTTCGCAAGGAACTTAACAACCTGACCAACAAGCGGGTTCACATCAACGTGGTTGAAATTAAGAAGCCAGACCTTGATGCACACCTGGTTGGTGAAAGTGTTGCTGAACAACTTGAAAACCGGATTGCATTCCGTCGTGCGATGCGTGGTGCTATGCAACGTACTATGCGTGCCGGTGCCAAGGGGATCAAGATTCAAGTTGCCGGCCGTTTGAACGGTGCCGACATGTCTCGGATCGAATCCTACTCTGATGGGACTGTTCCTTTGCACACGCTTCGCGCAGATATCGACTACTCCTGGGACGAAGCTCACACTACCTACGGGGTTCTGGGGATCAAGACCTGGATCTACCGTGGTGAAGTTCTCCCAGCTAAGAAGAACAACGAAGCTAAGGGAGGGAACTAAAACATGCTAGTACCAAAGCGAGTAAAGCACCGTAAGGTTCAACGCGGTAAGATGCGTGGGGAAGCCAAGGGTGGTAAGACCGTTACTTTTGGTGAATTCGGTCTGCAAGCTCTCGATTCTCACTGGATTTCTAACCGGCAGATCGAAGCCGCTCGTATTGCCATGACGCGTTACATGAAGCGTGGTGGTAAGGTTTGGATCAAGATCTTCCCACACCTTTCTTACACTAGTAAGGGTGTTGGTACCCGGATGGGTAACGGTAAGGGTGCTCCTGAAGGTTGGGTAGCCCCTGTTAAGCGTATGAAGGTGATGTTCGAAGTTGCTGGGGTTCCTGAAGAAGTTGCCCGTGAAGCCCTTCGTCTTGCCGGAAACAAGTTGCCAGTTCGCACTAAGATCGTTAAGCGTGAGGAAGTAGGTGGACAATCTAATGAAGACTAAAGATTACGTACAAGAACTGAATGGATTAACCACTGAGCAATTGCTGAACCGTGAGAAGGAATTGAAGGAACAATTGTTTAACTTACGTTTCCAATTAGCAACCGGCCAGTTGGAAAACACTGCAAGCCTTAAGACTGTTCGCAAGAACATCGCACGGGTTAAGACGGTTCTTCGCCAACAAGAATTAAACAACTAGAATACGAAAAGGAGGATTACGCATGAGTGACGAACGTAATGCACGTAAGGTGTACCAAGGTCGCGTTGTTTCTGACAAGATGGACAAGACGATCACGGTCGTAATTGACACCTACAAGAGCGCGCCGATCTACGGCAAGCGGGTTAAGTACTCCAAGAAGTACTACGCTCACGACGCTAACAACGAAGCCCACGTTGGTGATACTGTTCAAATCATGGAAACGCGGCCGCTGTCTGCTAAGAAGCGTTTCCGGCTTGTTAAGGTCGTAGAAAAGGCCGTTATCTTATAATCAACAAACCTTAAATTCGTATTCTAATTCTTACTTATAGACGGAAGGAGGACACTAACCGTGATTCAACAAGAAAGTCGGTTGAAGGTCGCAGATAACTCCGGTGCCCGCGAAATCCTGGTCATCAAGATTTTGGGTGGTTCCCGTGTTAAGACCGGTAATATTGGTGACATTATTGTTGCTACTGTAAAACAAGCAACACCAGGTGGCGTTGTCAAAAAGGGTGACGTTGTGAAGGCCGTTGTCGTACGGACTAAGCATGGTCTGCACCGTAAGGATGGTTCCTACATCAAGTTTGATGAAAACGCAGCCGTTCTGATCAACAACGACAAGAGCCCAAAGGGTACCCGTATTTTTGGCCCAATCGCTCGTGAGTTACGTGACGATGACTACATGAAGATCATCTCACTGGCCCCAGAAGTTCTGTAAAGATTACCCAAAAATAAGGAGGTGCACTACCACATGTTTTTAAAGACAGGTGACAAAGTTCGCGTCATCACCGGTAAGGACAAGGGTCAAGAAGGTACGATCAAGAAGACCTTCGCCAAGGAAAACCGGGTGATCGTTGAAGGTGTTAACAAGATCAAGAAACACCAAAAGCCAAGTAACATGAACCCTAACGGCGGGATCATCGACACTGAAGCACCGATTAACGCTTCAAACGTGATGCTGCTTGACCCATCAACGAACGAACCAACTCGGGTTGGCTTTGAAGTCGTTGACGGCAAGAAGGTTCGGGTTGCCAAGAAGTCTGGCAAGCAAATCGACTAATCATTAGCGAAAGGAGGAACAATCTTCTTATGGAAAACCGTTTAAAAGCTAAGTACGAAAACGAAGTTCGCCCATCTTTGATTGAAAAGTTTGATTACTCTTCAGTTATGGCTGCTCCCAAGCTCGAAAAGATCGTCTTGAACATGGGGGTTGGGGACGCAACGCAAAACTCCAAGAACCTTGACGAAGCCGTTGAAGAACTTGGGCTTATCTCCGGTCAAAAGCCACTGATCACTAAGGCCAAGAAGTCCATCGCCGGCTTCCGTCTTCGTGAAGGGATGGCTATCGGTGCCAAGGTTACTCTGCGGGGCACGCGGATGTACGACTTCTTGGACAAGTTAGTTAACGTTTCCTTGCCACGGGTTCGTGACTTCCGTGGGGTTTCCAACAAGGCCTTTGATGGTCGTGGTAACTACACGTTGGGTGTTCGGGAACAACTGATCTTCCCAGAAATCGATTACGATAACGTTAACCGTGTTCGTGGTTTGGACATCGTCATCGTTACGACTGCTAACAGCGACGAAGAAGCTCACGAATTACTGGCCCAATTAGGGATGCCATTTGCTAAGTAATTAGGAGGTTACAAAATTGGCTAAAAAATCAATGATCGCTAAGAGCGAACGTCCGGCCAAGTTCTCAACGCAAGAATACACGCGTTGCGAACGTTGTGGCCGCCCACACTCCGTTTACCGTAAGTTCCACCTCTGCCGGATTTGCTTACGTGACCTTGCCCACAAGGGACAGATTCCTGGTATGAAGAAGGCTAGTTGGTAAACAAATCACCGACAAAAGGAGGAAAAACATCGATGTCTATGAGTGATCCAATCGCAGATTTCTTAACTCGGATCCGCAATGCCAACATGGCACACCACGATTCAGTTGAAGTACCTGCATCCAAGATGAAGAAGGACATCGCCGAAATCTTGAAGCAAGAAGGTTTCATCCGCGATGTTGAATACGTTGAAGACAACAAGCAAGGCATCATCCGCGTATTCTTGAAGTACGGCCAAGACGGCGAACGCGTTATTTCCGGTTTAAAGCGGATTTCCAAGCCGGGTCTTCGCTCCTACGTTAAGGCAGACGCTGTGCCGAAGGTCTTAAACGGCTTAGGGATTGCCATCATTTCTACGTCCAACGGCGTGGTTACTGATAAGGTTGCCCGTGCTAAGAAGGTCGGCGGCGAAGTCGTTGCCTACATTTGGTAATAAATAAACTAACAAAGGAGGTGTACGCATGAGTCGTATTGGTTACAAGGAAATTGATTTGCCAGCAGGCGTTGAAGTTTCTCAAGAAGGTAACGTGGTTACTGTTAAGGGACCAAAGGGGACCCTTTCTCGTGAAATTTCTCCGCTGATCACGATGTCCGTTGAAGGCAACGTGGTTAAGTTCGAACGTTCTGGCGAAGATAACAAGGTCCGTGCCCTGCACGGGACTACCCGCGCCAACGTTAACAACATGGTTGAAGGGGTCGTTAATGGATTCAAGAAGACCTTGAAGCTCGTCGGGGTTGGGTACCGTGCCCAATTCAAGGGTGACAAGTTGATCTTGACTGTTGGTTACTCTAACCCAGTTGAAATGACGAAGCCTGCTGAAGTGGAAGTTGCTGTTCCAGACAACACCACGATTGAAATCAGTGGGATTGACAAGCAAGAAGTTGGTGACTTCGCTGCTGAAGTTCGTGCCGTTCGTTCACCTGAACCATACAAGGGTAAGGGTATTCGTTACGAAAACGAACACATCGTCCGCAAGGAAGGTAAGACTGGTAAGTAATCATAGGTTACAACCAGCAAGTTAAACTAATCTAAAAATAAGAGGTGACAGTTGTGATTTCTAAACCAGACAAGAACAAGATCCGTCAACGCCGTCACATGCGCGTTCGCGGTAAGATCTCTGGTACTGCAGAGCGCCCACGTTTAAGTGTTTACCGTTCTAACAAAAACATTTACGCTCAATTAATTGATGACGTAAAGGGTGTGACGCTCGCAAGTGCCTCAACCCAAGATACTGAAGTAAGTGGTAAGACTAAGACCGAACAAGCTGCCGGTGTTGGTGCCCTGATCGCTAAGCGTGGGGTTGAAAAGAACGTTACCACTGTTGTGTTTGACCGTGGGGGTTACCTTTACCATGGTCGGGTACAAGCTTTAGCAGAAGCCGCTCGTGAAAACGGGCTTCAATTCTAAGGAAAGGGAGGAATTACCCGTAATGGCATCATCATCATACATTGATCCAGCTAAGTTGGATCTTGACGATCAAGTTGTTTCCATCAACCGGATTACCAAGGTTGTTAAGGGTGGTCGTCGTCTCCGCTTTGCAGCCCTCGTGGTTGTCGGTGACCACAATGGCCACGTCGGCTTCGGTACTGGGAAGGCCCAAGAAGTTCCGGAAGCAATCCGCAAGGCTTCTGCAGCCGCTCAAAAGAATCTGATCAAGGTTCCAACCGTTGGAACGACCATTCCGCACGAAGTTATCGGTACTTACGGCGGTGGGAAGATCATGTTAAAGCCAGCCGTTGAAGGTTCCGGGGTTACCGCCGGTGGGGCCGTTCGTAACGTGATGGAACTTGCAGGGGTTAACGACGTTACCTCAAAGCGGTTAGGTTCCAACACGCCGATCAACGTTGTTCGTGCTACTTTTGAAGGTCTCAAGGCCTTGAAGAGTGCCGAAGAAGTTTCCAAGCTGCGCGGCACATCCGTTGACCACCTGGCAGAATAGGAGGACACCAAACATGGCTAAAGTTAAAGTTACTTTAATCCGCAGTGTTGCCCACCGTCAGCCGACTCAACGCCGGACCGTTAAGGCTCTGGGGCTGGGCAAGCTTCACAGCTCCGTTATCCTCCCAGATAACGCGGCTACTCGTGGTGCAATCTTTAAGGTTGCGCACTTAGTTTCCATCGAGGAAGTTAAGTAAAAAACAAAATCAAATAAGGAGGTGCCAACTAATGCAATTAAACGAATTAAAGCCTGTTGCTGGCTCACGTTTCAAGCGGCTTCGTAAGGGTCGTGGCCTTTCTTCCGGTCACGGTTTCACTTCTGGTCGTGGGACGAAGGGTCAAAAGGCGCACGGTAAGACCCGTCTTGGGTTTGAAGGGGGCCAAATGCCTCTCTACCGGCAAAAGCCAAAGCGTGGTTTCACCAGCATGAACCACAAAGACTTCGCCCTTGTTTCCCTGACGACGCTTAACCAATTCGAAGACGGCGCTGAAGTTACGCCAGAAGTTCTGGTTGCAAACGGCGTGATCAAGAACGTTAAGAGTGGCGTTAAGGTTTTGGCAACTGGGAAGCTTGAAAAGAAGCTGACCGTTAAGGCTAACAAGTTCTCTGCTTCAGCCGTTAAGGCAATTGAAGCTGCCGGTGGTACGACTGAGGTGATCTAAATGTTCACAACCGTCAAAAACGCGTTCCGGGTCAAAGAAATTCGACACCGGATCTTCTTTACCCTGTTCGTGTTGATTGTTTACCGGTTGGGAGCTTCGATCACCGTTCCGGGAGTTAACGCTGCGGCCTTGCAGCAACTCTCGTCATCGGGATTAGCATCTATTCTTAATACCTTTAGTGGTGGGGGTTTGGAAAACTACTCCCTCTTTGCGATGGGGGTTTCGCCGTATATTACGGCCCAAATTGTCGTTCAACTGCTACAAATGGACATCGTGCCGAAGTTCGTTGAATGGTCAAAACAGGGTGAAGTTGGACGGCGGAAATTAAACCAGGCGACTAGGTGGTTAACGATTGTGTTGGGCTTTGTCCAGTCGATCGGGATCACCGCCGGGTTCAACGCCCTCTCCACCATTAAACTGGTGAATAATCCGGGGATGAAGGCCTACCTCACGATTGGTCTCATCCTGACGGCTGGAACAATGTTTGCGACCTGGATGGGGGACATGATTACCGAGCGGGGACTTGGGAACGGGGTTTCCATGTTGATCTTTGCCGGGATCATCGCCCAGATGCCAAGCGCAATCCAGCAGTTGTGGACGGATCAAATCACTGGCGAATCCGGGAGTGCCCTTTGGATGGGCATCGGGTTCATTGCGCTGGTTGTGGTGGCTTTGCTGATCATCGTTGCCTTTGTAACGTGGGTTCAGCAAGCTGAACGGCGTTTGCCGATTCAGTACACCCGGCGGACGACCGTCTCGCCGGCCAATAGCTACCTGCCATTAAAGATTAACGTTTCCGGGGTGATCCCGGTTATCTTTGCCGGTTCGGTTATTTCGACGCCGCAAACGATCTTAATGGCCTTTCAGCAAAATCATTCCGGGGATACTTGGTACCAAGTTATGACCAGTATCTTTAACCTTCAATCGGGTCCCGGGATAACCCTGTACATCTTCTTGATCGTTGTGTTTACCTTCTTCTACGCCTTCGTTCAGGTTAACCCGGAAAAATTAGCCGAAAACTTGCAAAAGCAAGGCTCCTACATTTCGGGGGTTTGGCCGGGGAAGGGGACCCAAGACTTTGTCTCGGGGCTCCTGATGCGGCTATCGACCGTTGGGTCCCTTTTCTTGGGCCTGATTTCTCTGATTCCATTGATTGCTTCCAACGTTTGGAACTTAAGCCAATCAATCGGGCTTGGGGGAACGAGTTTACTGATCGTCGTCCAAATCGCCTTGGACGTCGTCCGGCAACTAAACGGGTTGACGATGAAGCGTGAATACATTGGGTTTATCCATGAATAGTAGCCATAAGGAGGCACAACAATGAGCACAATGAACCTTGTGTTAATGGGGCTGCCGGGTGCCGGTAAGGGAACCCAGGCCCAATTAATCGTTAAGGACTTTGATATCCCGCACATTTCAACCGGGGATATCTTCCGGGCTGCCATCAAGAACCAAACGCCGATGGGTGTTGAAGCAAAGAAGTTCATCGATAAGGGTGAACTGGTTCCTGATGAGGTTACCAACGGGATCGTTCAAGAGCGCCTAGCGCAAGACGATACCAAGGATGGATTTATGTTGGACGGGTTCCCCCGGAACCTCGCCCAAGCTGATGCACTAAACGCAATGCTTGTGGACAGTGATCGCCAACTGGACGCCGTGATCAACATTCACGTTCGTCCGGAAGTTTTAGTTGAACGACTTAGTGGTCGGTTTATCTGCCGGAACTGTGGGACAACATACCACCGTCTCTACAACCCGACGAAGGTTGAAGGCACTTGCGATGTCTGCGGGGGCCACGACTTCTACCAGCGGGACGACGATAAGCCGGAAACTGTCAAGAACCGGTTAGACGTCAACATTAAACTGAATACGCCACTGATTGACTTCTACAAGAAGCAAGGTGTGTTATACACCATCGATGGCGAACAAGATATCGATAAGGTTTACCAAGCCGTTAAGGAAGTTCTGACGAACCTGTAAGCGAGGTTTACCTTGCGCATTCACCCTTACCGTGGTAGAATACACAAGGTTTATCTAGTTTTCGTGGGAGACGGTTGTCTTCCACCCTTTTTACGTAAGTAATAGTAATATTAAATCGAGACGGCGAGGAGGAACCATTCAGTGGCAAAGGCCGATGTTATCGAAGTCGAGGGTAAGGTTACTGAAACCTTACCGAACGCAATGTTTAAAGTTGAATTGGAAAATGGGGTTGAAATTCTGGCCCACGTTTCCGGTAAGATTCGGATGCACTACATCAAGATTTTACCTGGGGACCGGGTTCGGGTGGAAATGTCTCCATATGATCTGACCAAGGGCCGGATTACTTTCCGCTTCAAATAAGACTTAGTCTAAAGATCTTTTAGGAGGATTATTTACAATGAAAGTACGACCATCAGTAAAACGGATGTGCGATAGCTGCAAGATTGTTAAGCGTCGCGGCCGGGTTATGGTTATCTGCATTAACCCAAAGCACAAGCAACGCCAAGGCAAGTAATTTAGAATAGGACGGAGGTGTCAAAATGGCTCGTATCGCAGGTGTCGATTTACCTCGTGACAAGCGAATCGTAATCGGCTTAACTTACATTTTTGGGATTGGGAACACGACTGCACAAAAGATCCTGGCTAACGCTGGGGTTTCCGAAGACATTCGGGTTCGCGACTTAACGCCGGATCAAGAAGAAAAGATCCGTGCAGAAGTTGACCAAATCAAGGTTGAAGGTGACCTTCGCCGTGAAGTATCCCTCAACATCAAGCGTCTTCAAGAAATCGGCTCTTACCGTGGCATGCGTCACCGTCATGGGTTACCAGTTCGTGGTCAACACACGAAGAACAACGCCCGGACTCGTAAGGGGAAGGCCGTTGCCATTGCCGGCAAGAAGAAGTAATCATTATTTAGAAAAGGAGGTTAGTTAATCTATGGCAACCAAAAAGGGTACGCGTAAGCGTCGGGTAAAGAAGAACATTGAAACTGGTGTTGCCCACATCCACTCAACGTTCAACAACACTCTGATTATGATTACCGATGTTCAAGGGAACGCAGTTGCTTGGTCCTCTGCCGGGGTCCTTGGCTTCAAGGGTAGTCGTAAGTCAACTCCATTTGCTGCACAAATGGCTTCTGAAGCCGCTGCTAAGCAAGCAATGGAACACGGTATGAAGACCGTCGAAGTTGAAGTTAAGGGGCCAGGTTCCGGTCGTGAATCTGCCATCCGGGCACTTCAAACAACTGGTCTTGAAGTTACTGCCATTCGGGACGTAACTCCAGTACCACACAACGGTTCTCGTCCTCCAAAGCGTCGTCGTGTTTAATGTGCATCTACGGCGATGTTTTAATCGGCCAGGTGCCTTTTACAGAATACGATTCACGTTTTGAAAGGGGTAACAGAGTAGAATGATCGAATTTGAAAAACCAAACATCCACAAAGTTGAAGAAACAGACAACTACGGTAAGTTTGTCGTAGAACCGTTGGAACGCGGTTACGGGACGACTCTGGGTAACTCTCTTCGGCGTGTTATGCTGGCATCCCTGCCAGGGGCAGCCATCACCAGCATTCAAATTGATGGTGTTCTGCATGAATTCAGCACGGTTCAAGGGGTTACGGAAGACGTTACGCAGATTATCTTGAACTTAAAGCAAGTTGCTTTAAAGATTGATTCTGAGGACGCTAAGGACCTTGAAATTGACGTTAAGGGTCCGGCCGAAGTAACGGCTGCCGACATCCAAGGTGACGGCGATGTTACTATCCTGAACTCTGACCTTCACATTGCGACGGTTTCCGACGGTGCCGAATTGCACGTTAAGATGACCGCTGATAAGGGTCGTGGTTACTCATCTGCTGATGATAACAAGACTCGTATGGAGGGCTTGGCAATTGGTGTCTTACCAATTGATTCCATCTACACCCCGATCGAACGTGTTAACTACACGGTGGAAAACACCCGGGTGGGGCAAAGCAACGACTACGATAAGCTGACCCTTGACGTTTGGACTAATGGTTCCTTAACGCCAACCGAAGCAATCAGTCTTGCTGCTAAGATCCTCACTGAACACCTGACGATGTTCGTCAACCTCACCGAAGAAGCACAAGTAACTCAAGTGATGGTTGAACGGGAAGAAACCCACCAAGAAAAGGTGCTTGACAAGACCATCGAAGAACTTGACCTGTCTGTACGTTCATACAACTGTTTGAAGCGTGCTGACATCCAAACCGTAAAGGACTTAACTGAACGGACCGAAGCCGACATGATGAAGGTTCGGAACCTTGGGACGAAGTCATTGGATGAAATCAAGCTCAAGTTGGCTGAACTTGGCGTTGGTTTTCGCCAAGAAGATTAATTAATTATTTAAATTAAAGGAGGGAACACTTCATGAGTTACCGTAAATTGGGACGGACCAGTTCACAACGGAAGGCTTTATTACGTGATTTGACGACGAGCCTCATCGTTAATGGTTCTATCACCACCACTGAACCACGCGCGAAGGAAGTTCGCAAGACCATGGATCAAATGATCACCCTGGCCAAGAAGGGCGACCTTGCTTCCCGCCGGAAGGCTGCTGCCTTTGTCCGGAACGTCGTTGCTGACGTTAAGGAAGATGGCGATGACATCAAGATCCAATCCGCTTTGCAAAACCTGTTTGAGGACATTGCACCGAAGTACGCTGACCGTAACGGTGGTTACACTCGGATCCTCAAGACCATGCCGCGGCGTGGGGACGGTGCCAAGATGGTTATCTTGGAACTTGTCTAAGCGAGATTAAGTTAAATACGTAATAAAGAATCACTACGTTTGGTGGTATAGAGCGCTACGATGGTGAAGCATTGCTTCTAGTCTAGCTTGAAGGTCGGAAACGGCGCGCCCCATTCGTAAGTGATTTTTTATTTACGCGAAAATTTGCTAGAATGGTTAAGATACTGAAAGCCAGAGGAGGAAAATACGCTTGGCGATGATTGAAGTAAAAAACGCCACCTTTACCTACCCCGGTAGTGAGGCGCCGGCGCTAGAGGGGGTTAGCTTCTCGGTTCCGGCTGGGCGGTGGTTAGCGATCGTGGGGCACAACGGCTCCGGCAAGTCCACCTTGGCCCGCTTAATTGATGGCTTGTTGCCGTTGGCGGCCGGGGAGATTACCGTCGATGGGCTACCGGTAACGGTGGATAACTTAACTGCCGTTCACCAACGGGTGGCTTTTGTCTTTCAAAACCCAGATAATCAATTTGTTGGGACCACCGTAGCCGATGACGTTGCCTTTGGACTTGAAAACCAGCGTCTTCCCCGGGCTGAAATGCAAGAACGGGTTGATCAGGCCCTAGCGCAAGTCGAGATGACAGCCTTTGCTGACCGGGAGCCCGCCCAGTTATCGGGGGGACAAAAGCAGCGGGTGGCCCTGGCCGGCGCCTTGGCCCTGCACCCGAAGGTCTTAATCGTTGATGAAGTAACAGCAATGCTTGATCCGGAAGGAAAAGAGCAGATCATGACCCTGCTAAAACGACTGCACCAAACCGGAAACCTAACCATTCTTTCAATTACTCACGACACCGAAGAGGCCCGCTTGGCTGACCAGATGATTATGATCGACGGGGGACGGTTAGTGGTCGATGGCGACCCCAAAGAATTGATGCAGGATCGTCAGTTGATGGAAACCCATCAACTGGCCCCCACCTTTTTAGTGACCCTCAAGGAGGCGTTGGCGACCCGGGGGATCGCCATTCCAAGGGAGATTAGTACGGAAGACGAAATGGTGAAGTGGATATGGCAGAAGTTAAGTTCAATCAAGTAGGCTACCGGTACCAGGGGGCTGATGAGCAGGGAACTCAGGCGGTGGTTGATCTGAGTGCCACCATCCCCAGCGGGACAACGGCCGCCATTATTGGTCACACCGGGAGCGGTAAGTCGACGCTGATGCAGATGGTGGACGCCCTGATCTTACCCACCAGCGGGTCGATCCAGGTTGGTGACTTGACCATTGATTCCCAGACCGCTAAAAAGGATCTGATTAACGTCCACCGCCGGGTAGGGTATGTTTTTCAATTTCCGGAAAAACAGCTCTTCGCCCCGACCGTAATCGAAGACGTCGCCTTTGGCCCCCAGAACCTGGGGAAGGATGCCGAGGAGGCCAAGCAAGCGGCTAACCGTGCCTTAACCGCCCTTAACTTCCCCGCAGACCGTTTGCAACACAGCCCCTTGGAGCTTTCGGGGGGGCAGATGCGGCGGGTCGCCTTAGCGGGGGTCTTAGCGATGGAACCCGACGTCTTGATCCTCGATGAGCCGACCGCGGGGCTTGATCCGGCTGGTCAAGAGGAGCTCTTAACCCTAGTGGAAAAGCTGCACCAACAGGGGGTGACGGTTCTGATGATCACCCACCAAATGGACCAGGTAGCTCGTTTGGCTCAACAGGTGTTGGTGTTAAACCAAGGGAGTCTAGTCTTTGATGGACGCCCGGCTGACCTGTTTGCCGACCCTGACTTGCTTCAAAAAAACCACCTTCAGGCTCCCCAGTCGGTTCGGTTTGCCCATCGGCTGAAGCAAGCGGGGGTTGAAGTAGGGGCGCCGCTCTCGTTAAACCAACTAGCCGATCGACTGGCCACGCAGTTAGGGGGTGCTGACAACGATGAATAGCCGCGTCTTGTTTGGGAGCTTTGTCCCCGTCGACTCCGTCTTGCACCGCTTGGATCCGCGCTTAAAGTTAGTGACCTGTTTTTGGTACGTGGTCATTATTTTCTTTGCGAAGGGCCCGTTAACCTACCTACTCTTGGTGGCGATGCTAGGCGCCATGATTGGGCTTTCAAAGGTTCCACTGAAAATGTATTGGGCGGGGCTTAAACCGCTGCTGTGGGTAATCGGGCTGACAATTGCTATCCAGGTCCTCTTTTCATCGGGGGGCCACGTTTACTGGCACTGGGGCTTGATGGCGATCACTAGTGGGGGGATCAACCAGGCCCTCGTGATTCTCGCCCGGTTTATTTTGATTGTCTTAGCCTCAACGGTTCTAACCGCGACCACGCCACCGTTACGGCTAGCCGATGCCATTGAGTCGTTAATGAAGCCGCTTAAGAAAATCAAAGTGCCGGTCAATCAGATTGCAATGATGATTTCAATTGCCCTGCGCTTTATTCCGACGATCATGGATGAAGTTAACACGATTGTTAAGGCCCAGCAGGCCCGGGGGGTGGATTTCACCTCCGGGAGTGTCTACACCCGGGTCAAGCGCATGGTGCCAATCATGGTGCCCCTGTTTGTCGGGGCCTTCCGGCGAGCCGAGGATCTGGCGGTGGCCATGGAGGCCCGTGGCTACGATCCAGATCAGGAGCGGACCCGCTACCGTCAATTAACCTGGCGGCGCCCCGACAGCATTGCGCTGGCGGTGGTGGTGATAGTGTCAGTGCTCTTCTTTGTTGCCCGGATTTTGCTTTAAGAAAGGACGTTTCTTGTGCACCGTTATAAGATAACCTTTGCCTACGACGGCAGTAACTTTGCTGGCTTTCAGGTCCAGCCCGGCGAACGAACCGTTCAGCAGGTCCTCGAACGGGCCGTTAATAAGATCGCTAAAAAACCACAACCGCCGCTAATGGTCTTCGGTTCCGGACGTACCGACGCTGGCGTTCACGCCCTCGGTCAGGTCGCCCACTTTGACTTACCATACCAAATTCCGGGGCCGTCCTTGGTGCGGGCCCTGAATTCAAGCCTCCCCCTCGACGTCTTGGTGAAGGAGGCAACAGAAGTGGCGCCGGACTTTCACGCCCGCTTTGATGCCCACCATAAGCGCTACCGCTACCGGGTGGTGGGGGGGGAGTTCACCAACCCCTTTAAGCGCAATTACACCGGCCATTACAAGTACCCGGTCGACGTTGAACGGATGCAAACAGCGGCCCAGGACTTCGTTGGTGAACACGACTTCACCTCCTTTGTTGCCTCTGGGTCGCAAGCGACCAGCAACGTTCGCCGCATCGATGAGGTAACCGTGGTTCGGGATGAAGAAAACGACGAGGTGGTCTTTGACTTCGTTGGTAATGGTTTTTTGTATAACCAGGTCCGGATTATGGTGGCCTTCTTACTGGAGATTGGTAACGGCCGCCGCCCCGTCGATGACGTTATGCGGGTAATGAAGGCCAAGAACCGCGATCTCGCCCGGGGAACGGCGCCGGCCAGTGGCTTATACCTGGTGGAAGTGACCTATGATTCCCCGGCGAATTCACAAAATGATTGACGCCAACGGGTTTAACGAGTAAACTACTAAATGGTATTTCTTTTCCATAAATTACTCGGTACACAATTTATTGTAAAAGAAAGACAAATATTGGAGGAACTTAATCGTGAGAACGACATACATGGCAAAACCTGGTCAAGTTGACCGTAAGTGGTACGTTGTTGATGCTAAGGGCATTTCCCTTGGTCGTTTGGCTTCTACTGTCGCATCTATTTTACGCGGTAAGAACAAGCCAACCTTCACTCCGCACGTTGACACCGGTGACTACGTGATCGTTATCAACGCCGCAGAAGTTAAGTTAACTGGTAAGAAGGCAACTGGGAAGATCTACTACCGTCACTCCAACCACCCGGGTGGTTTGAAGCAACGCACGGCCGGTGACTTCTTAGCTAAGGATCCTGAAAAGATGGTTGAACAAACTATCAAGGGGATGCTTCCTCACACCTCGCTTGGTCGGAAGATGGGGATGAAGCTGCACGTTTACGCTGGTGAAAGCCACAACCAAGCAGCTCAAAAGCCTGAAGTACTCGACATTACTAACTTAATCTAAGGAGGGAACGGAATTGGCTCAACAAGTACAATACAGTGGTACTGGACGTCGTAAGGATGCAACCGCACGCGTTCGCTTGGTACCTGGTTCTGGTAACATTACTATGAACGGCAAGGCAATCGAAGACTACATTCCGTTTGCCAACTTACGCGCCATCGTGAACCAACCATTTGCCGCTACTAAGACGGAAGGTCAATACGACGTCTTGGTAAACGTAAACGGTGGGGGCTTCTCTGGTCAAGCCGGTGCAACCCGTCACGGGATCGCCCGCGCTCTTTTGACCGTTGACCCTGACTTCCGCGATGCCCTGAAGAAGGCTGGTCTCTTAACCCGGGACCCACGGATGAAGGAACGTCGCAAGCCAGGTCTCAAGAAGGCCCGTAAGGCTTCTCAATTCAGCAAGCGTTAATCTACGGGTTACGCTTATCAAAACACCGGCTTGCCGGTGTTTTTTCATGCTTACTTGAGGATAAAAGTTAACTTGACCGGGTTGTGGTCGGCGTAGTCAAAGTCGGTGTTGATGTTAGTGGCGGTTGCCGTGACGTTGTTAGAAACCAAGAAGCCGTCACAAACGGTCAGGTAGTTGACGCCGGAGCGATAGGCAAGGTCGGTGGAACGAACGGTCGGCACCGTTTCGCGGTTTTGGGCCTTGACCATGGTGAAGCCCTTGGCGACCATGCTTTGGTCCAAGACGGAGACCCAGTCGGGCACTTTTTCTTGGCTGGCGAAGTGGGTTAGCATGTCCTTGCCCAGGGCGTGATTGTAGTTACCGCCGACGATCACGTAGTTGCTGGCTAAGTATGCCCGTTCAATGACGGCGTTTAAAAGTTTCATCTGGGCCTTACGCATCTTACCGCCCTTGTCGTAGGCGGACATGTGGCTGTTGATTAAAAGTAGTTGCTTGCCGTTAGTGACCGGGATGGTGGTGACGGCAAAACAGCGATCCAGGTCGGTAAACTTGGAGATAAAGCTGTTGGTGACTGGGTACTGGCGCCGGGTAGCACTGCCAATGTGGTAACGACTCAGCGTTAAAAGGCCCGATTGAACGCTACCGTGTGGGTCGGTGAGTGGCCACATTAAAAAGGCCGAGTGGAAGTTATTGGCAAAGACGTGACCGTAACCGTGGAACTTATTTTCAACCATCCTGACCTGGTTGACGTGCTTGGAGCGGGTCGAATTGGTGTCAATCTCTTGAAAGAGCATGAAGTCGGCTTGTTGGGCTTGCATGACCCTTTCAACGCCCTTAGTATCGGTTAAAACTACCGCCTTGGAGCGGGCGGTCCCGTACTTGCCCCGTGTCTTGGTGCCGCTTTTAAGCTCGCCGGCGTCCATGAAGAAACTAAACTGGTGGTTGTAGGCCCCAAAACCGACGTTGTAAGTAGTGGCGGTGTAGACCTTACCGGTCGTTAGGGTGGCTGCTTGATTGTTGCCGATCGTTAGTTTCTGGTGGTCGGGAATCCGGTAGTATTGGTGTTGCATGTATAAAACGTAGCCCCCGACCACTAGTGCTAGGGTGGTGATTACCGCCAGCAAGGTCAGGGCGCTCCTCTTTAAAATCCGCATTGATCTTTCCTCTCTCATTGATTTTATTAGCATACCACAGGTGAAAAGGGTTGCTAAATAAGCAACGCCCTTCTTGGGATCACGTGATTATTACTAATAAAATAGGGGCACCGCTCTGTTAATTAAACAACGTACGGGAACGAGGGGGAAGTTGATTGATTTAACGTTAAATCGAAGCTTAGGGTTGGAAAAGTCAAAAGGGGGATAGCTATTCTTTGTGAAGTCTGTTACAATTAAAGCCGTGATCAAGTTTTCACAAACTAAACAGATTGAGAGAAAGCGGGGAACCCCACATGTCAAAGAAAGTTGCTTTAGTTACTGGTGCCGGCCAAGGGATCGGGGAAGCCATTGCCAAGCGTTTAGCCAAGGACGGTTTTGCCGTTGCCTTAGTGGCTCGCCACGCCGACGCCTTAGAAAAGGTGAAGCAAGAAATTGAAGCCGAGGGTGGTCAAGCCCTGGTGGTAACTGCCGACGTTGCCAAGCGTGACGAAGTCTTTGCAGCCGTTGAGAAGACTGTGGCAGAATTAGGTGACTTCAACGTGATCGTTAACAATGCCGGGGTAGCCCCGACCACGCCGATCGACACGGTGACGCCAGAAGACCTTGATTACGTCTACTCAATTAACGTTGGGGGCGTGATTTGGGGGACCCAAGCGGCCCACGCCGCCTTCAAGAAGTTGGGGCACCCGGGTAAGATCATCAACGCCACTTCCCAAGCCGGGGTGGTGGGGAACCCGAACCTGACCGTTTACTCCAGTTCTAAGTTTGCCATCCGCGGGATTACCCAAGTAACCGCCCGTGAACTAGCCGAAGAAGGCACGACCGTCAACGCCTTTGCCCCGGGGATCGTGAAGACCCCAATGATGTACGACATCGCTCACAAGGTTGGCCAAAACGCCGGTAAGGACGATGAATGGGGGATGCAAACCTTCGCTAAGGATATCGCCTTAAAGCGCCTGTCTGAAGCGTCTGACGTTGCTAACGCCGTCGCCTTCTTGGCTGGTCCAGATTCTGATTACATCACCGGTCAAACCCTAGAAGTCGACGGTGGGATGCAATTCCACTAACATTTAGGTGAGTGGTTACCAACCTCCTCGACAGGTTAAGGGCCACGTTAACTAATCGTAAAATTAAAATATTAAACGGGCTGGGGAAACACGATTTTTCCCGGCCTTTTTCTATTCCTTGAAGTTTAACGATAACCGCGGGCTTAGTGGCTAAGTCTGCTAGATTGAGTCGCACTTCCAGATAGCGTGCTCCCCAATCACAGGCCTAGTGGCTAAGTACGGACGGAGAACGATGCGTACCGCATTAACCCCGTCCTAGCTTAGCCCACGACCTGTTTGATAGATTGGGTCGCACTTCCAGTTTAAATCTTCCACAAAAATTAGTAATCTTCCCCGCCTAAATGCGGTAAGATGAAAGTACAATTATCTGAAAAATCTGAGGAGGATATTTTTTGTGGCTAAGCGAAGGAGACGGACAAAGAAGGGGGCTAAAAAGTCCCTCTGGCTGGTCGCCGTCCTGATTATTTTAATTGGGTTAATGGGGAGTTACGTGGGCTATCACTTGTACCAGCGCCACGTCCAGGAACAAATCATTGAAAAGCAGCAAAACGCCAAGAAGTTGTTCATTAAAGAAATTGCCCCCGAGGCCCAGGCGATGCAAAAGCAGTACCACGTGATGGCCTCGATTACGATGGCCCAAGCAATCTTGGAGTCGGACTGGGGGACGTCGGAACTCTCCGCTAAGTACCATAACCTATTTGGGATTAAGGGAACCGGGGCAAACTCCAAGTTGCTCTCAACCAAGGAATACGTTAATGGACAGTGGGTAGTGATCAAGGGACGCTTTAAGGTCTACAGTTCCTGGAACGATTCAATTGCCGACCACACTAAATTGATGCTTAACGGGACCGACACCAATCAGCAAAACTACCAAAACGTGATTAACGCCACCACCTATCAACAGGCCGCCGTGGCCCTTCAGGATGCGGGGTACGCAACTGATCCCGATTACGCTTCCAAGTTAATCAACGTCATTAAGTCTTATAACCTCCACAAGTATGATGAGTAAGGAGCCTCACCACTAATGAAAGAGCTAGAAGAAAAAATTCGTCAATTTGGAACTGTGTTACCCGGCAACGTCTTAAAGGTGGACGCCTTTTTGAACCACCAAGTCGACCCGGTTTTGATGCAACACATTGGCCAGGAATTCGCAGCCCGCTTTAAGGACGCTAAGATCACCAAGGTTTGGACGGTTGAATCCTCCGGGATTGCCCCCGCCGTGATGACCGGGTTAGCCCTGGGGGTACCAGTGATCTTTGCTAGAAAGCACAAGAGCTTAACCCTAAATTCCGGCATGTACACGGCCGATGTCTACTCGTACACCAAGAAGACGACCAACCAGATCTCGATTTCCAAGCGCTACGTGGATAAAACGGATCGGGTCTTGTTGATTGATGACTTCCTCGCCAACGGGCAAGCGGTAGAAGGGATGTTGCAAATCGCTGACCAAGCCGGGGTGGAAGTTGTTGGTGCCGGCATCGTGATCGAAAAGTGTTTCCAACCGGGGTCCGCTGAACTCGCTGCTAAGGGCGTTCGGGTTGAATCGCTAGCGAAGGTTTCGTCACTTGCGGATGGTCAGGTAAGCTTCAAACAAACGGAAGGGGAAGATTAAGATGGCGGGACAAAACCTTTTGTCCCAGGGGAAGACCCTGGGCATCATCGGCCTAACCCAAAAGGACTGGCCGCTGTTGGTGGCGGCCAAAAAACTGGGGTTAAACGTGGGCGCTTACGTTGATCACTCCCAACCCCAACTAACCAAGCTGGCCGATTTTACGATTGTTGGCAACTACCGTGACCGTGACAAGCTGACCGAATTTGGCCAAAACAGCGACCTGGTCATTTACGCCAGCTCCCTAATTGCCCCGGTTGCCATCAACTACCTGACCAACTTTACCCAGGTTCCCCAAGGGGTTGCGGCCTTGGAAATCGTCCAGGATCGCTTGATGGAGCGGGCCTTTTTGGATGAAATTAACGTCAACGTGTCCCCTTACGTCACGGTGATTTCACTTGATGACGTTTACCAATCGATTGACTCGATTGGCTACCCGGCGGTACTCAAACCCATCCAACGGGGGTTGGGCGAACAGAGCCTGCGGATCAATCACCAATCAGACATTGCCTATGGTGACGACTACATTCAAGGTGGGGCTTACCTACTGGAATCCTGGATTGACCACAATACCGAGTACAGTCTGACGGTGGCCACGGACGGGGAAACGGTGGTTGCTTACCCGCTGGTTGAAGAGTTTTTCAACGAGGACCGGGAGCTAATTGAGGCCACCACCCCAACCGAAGTTCCGGATGCTATGCGCGACGAAATGGTCCGGATCGCCACCGAAATTGCCAAGAAGCTGGGCTACCGTGGTGTGATCACCGTCCGTTTTTACGCAACGGCTGCCGGAGCGTTGTACGTGAATTCCTTTGACCTGGAGCCAACCATCTCCGGGAACATCTTTGACGAGGTGGCCGGGGTAAACCAATACGAACAAATGCTGCGGGTGATCGGGGGAATGGCGATCCACGAACTCCACCAGCTGCAGCCGGCCGTGTTAGTGCCACTCTACGATAACCAATTAGCCTCCGCTACTAGGCAGCAGGTCCTAAAGGAAAACTGGAAGTTCCGCTTCTTCCCGGCCGACACGACTAGGACGAAGGGCGTGAAGGGGTTAGTTTGGGTGACTGGTGGCCCAGACGCCTTGCTCAGCGACCTGTTAAATCAGGTTGACACAACCGAAATCTTGCGGCCGAAAACGTCGCCAACGCAACCAGCACCGGAAGAAGAATAGTTAAGGGGCGGGTGGTTTACGCTTACCCGCTGAACTTAAAATGGGGCTCCAGTAACCTTCGGCATGGCCGATCGCCTGGGGCCTTCTTAGTGTAGTTAGGGAAGGGCATCAGCCAGGTATTTCCCGGGAAATTTGGTATAATGAAGGTTACGATTTAAAGAGAGGATGGTATTAGGCGTGCAGAACCAATCGATGTTAGAGGGAATGAACGATAAGCAAAGCGAGGCCGTGTTGACGACGGAAGGCCCCCTACTAGTAATGGCGGGGGCTGGTTCCGGTAAAACCCGGGTCCTGACCCACCGGATCGCTTACTTGATTGAGGAGCGTCACGTCTTGCCGTGGCACATCCTAGCAATCACCTTCACTAACAAGGCCGCCCGGGAAATGAAGGAGCGGGTCGCTAAGCTCCTAGGTGAGGCCGGCAACGACGTCTGGGTGTCGACCTTCCACGCCCTGTGCGTACGGATTTTACGTCGTGACATTGAACAGCTAGGCTACAACCGGGCCTTTACGATTGCCGACACCAGCGAACAACGGACGCTGATTAAGCGGATCTGCGAGGAACAAAACATCGACACCAAGAAGTTTGAACCCCGGCAACTGCTGTCGGCGATTTCAAACGCCAAGAATGCGATGGAGGATCCGGCCACCTTTGCTAAGAACCATCAACGCCCCTTTGACCGGATGGTGGCGCGCGTTTACGAAGCCTACCAAAAGGAACTGGAACGCAACCAGACCCTGGATTTTGACGACTTGATCATGAAGACGATCGAGCTCTTCAAAAAGGCGCCGGAAACTTTGACCTACTACCAAGATAAGTTCCACTACATCCACGTTGACGAGTACCAGGACACCAACGACGCCCAGTACGAATTGGTGCACATGCTGGCCGAAAAGTACGAAAACATCTGCGTGGTGGGGGATGCCGACCAGTCAATTTACGGCTGGCGGGGGGCCAACATGAACAACATCTTAAACTTTGAGCATGACTACCCTAACGCCCATTCCGTGATGTTGGAACAAAACTACCGCTCAACCCAAACGATCTTAAAGGCGGCCAACGAAGTGATCGCCAACAACTTGGAACGTAAGGACAAGAACCTCTGGACCGAAAACGGCGCCGGGGAAAAAATCTCCTATTACCGGGCCCAAAACGAGCACGATGAAGCGCAGTTCATTGTCAAAAAGATCCAAGAAGAACGGGCCAAGCACAACTACCAATACCAAGACTTCGCCATCCTTTACCGGACCAACGCCCAGTCGCGGGTGATTGAAGAAACTTTCCTAAAGTCGACGGTTCCTTACACGATGGTTGGTGGCCACCGCTTCTACGACCGGATGGAAATCCGCGACCTCTTGGCCTACCTGACCTTGATTGTCAACCCGTTGGACTCAATGTCCTTTGAACGGGTGGTCAACACCCCCAAGCGCGGGATTGGGATGACCTCCGTCGAACGGTTACGGGAGTTTGCTCAGGAGTCCAACTTGCCACTGCTGGCGGCGGCCCAAAACGTTCAAAACGCCAACGCCATCTCGGCACGGACCCGCAATAAGATCGAAGAATTTGGCCAGTTAATCGCCGCCTTACAAGACGAGGCCAAGGTGCTTTCGATCACCGATTTGACCGACCAGGTGCTGGAACGGACCGGCTACCTAGCCGAATTGCAGAAGGATAAAACCCTCCAGGGGCAAACCCGGCGGGAAAACCTGGAGGAATTTAAGTCGGTGACCGCCGAATACGACCGCCAACACGAAGACGATGAGGGAATGGACCACCTACAAAAGCTAACCGACTTCCTGGCCGGTTTAGCCCTGGTGTCCGACCAAGACGACGTCGATGAAGCGGAACCCGCCGTTACTTTGATGACCCTCCACGCCGCTAAGGGGTTGGAATTCCCGGTCATCTTCTTGATCGGGATGGAAGAAGGGGTCTTCCCGTTGTCCCGGGCCATGACCGACAACAAGGAATTAGAAGAAGAACGGCGCTTGGCTTACGTGGGGATCACCCGGGCTAAGAAGAAGCTTTACATCACCAACGCCTTTTCGCGGATGCTGTATGGTCACATCCAACGCAACCGGCCGTCGGAGTTTGTCGAGGAAATTACCCCCGAACTGATGCAATCAGAGAACCAAAATCAGGGTGAACGCTCGTTAAGCGGTCGGATCGCCGGGGGCAACTCCTACGCCTTTAAGGCCGCCACGGCCACCACTTACCGGCGCCCTTCTGATGCGGGGAAGCGGGTCGCCCCGAAGACCAACACCGGGACCGGGGCCGAAAAGAAGTCTTGGAACACCGGCGACAAGGTTAACCATAAGAAGTGGGGGCAAGGGACCGTGGTCTCCGTTAACGGAACCGGAGAAAACATGGAACTAGACATTGCCTTTCCACAGCAGGGGGTTAAGCGCCTCTTAGCAAGCTTTGCCCCAATCACCAAGGTGGAGGATTAAGATGAGTAAGCAAGAAGCCGTAAGTGAGCTAACCAAGCAACAGGCTCAAGCGGAGTTAACGCCTTTAAGAGAGCAGCTCAAGAAGTGGGGAGCGGAGTATTACGAACAGGACAACCCGAGCGTGGAGGATTACGTTTACGACCGGGCTTACCAACGCCTAGTGGAAATCGAGCAACGCTTCCCGGACTTGGTGGTACCTGATTCACCAACGCAACGGGTAGGGGGGGCCGCGGAAAGCCAACTCAACAAGGTGATCCACGAGATCCCGATGCTTTCGATGGGGGACGTCTTCTCGCCCGCAGAATTGGCGGACTTTAACCGCCGCCAACAAGACAACAGTGACGTCAAAGTTGATTTTGACTACAACCTGGAACTTAAGATCGACGGGTTATCGTTATCGTTAGTCTACGAAAATGGCCGTTTGGTGCAGGGTTCGACCCGGGGGAACGGGACGATCGGTGAAGACGTGACCGAAAACGTTAAGACGATTAAGTCCATCCCGCAGGTACTGCCCGAACCCCTCTCGCTAGAATTTCGTGGCGAGTGCTATATGCCCAAGGAGGCCTTCGTTAAGCTCAATGAACGCCGTGAAGCGGAGGGACAGCCGGTCTTTGCCAACCCGCGTAATGCCGCCGCCGGTTCCCTGCGCCAGCTAGATCCGAAGGTGACGGCCGCCCGCCAGTTGGATACCTTTATGTACTACGTGCCCGACTACCAAGCACTAGGGGTGACCACCCAGGCGCAAGCGCTCGAAAAGATGCGGGCACTGGGCTTTGCCGTCAACCCCAACTACCGGGTTGTTCACAGCCAAGCAGAACTGACCGCCTACATTGAGGAGTACACTGAAAAACGGGATCAGCTCCCCTACGGAATTGACGGGATCGTCGAAAAGGTTAACGACCTAGCAACGCAGGTGGCGCTGGGGAATACGGTTAAGGTGCCACGCTGGGAAATTGCCTACAAGTTCCCACCGGAGGAACAGGCGACCGTCGTTAGAGACATTGAGTGGACTGTGGGGCGGACCGGTAACGTCACCCCTACCGCCGTAATGGATCCGGTACAGCTGGCGGGGACGACCGTTTCCCGGGCCTCCTTACACAATCCCGATTACCTTGCCGAAAAAGACATTCGCCTGGGCGATACCGTCTTGTTACACAAGGCCGGTGATATCATCCCGGAAATTTCCCGGGTAATAATTGAGAAGCGCCCGGCTGATAGTAAGCCCTACGAAGTGCCGACTACCTGTCCGGAGTGCGGGGCCGACCTAGTGCACCTCGATGACGAAGTGGCGCTGCGCTGCGTTAACCCAATGTGTCCGGCCCAAATTAAGGAGGGCCTGGCCCACTTTGCCTCTCGCAACGCCATGAACATCGACGGTTTGGGGCCTAAGATCATTGAACAACTCTGGGATAAGGGGATGGTTAAAGACGTTGCCGACCTTTACCGCCTGGAAGCCGCGCAATTGTTAACTTTGCCTAAATTTGGCGAGAAATCGATCAGCAACCTATTGACAGCCATTGCTAATAGTCGTCATAATTCATGCGAACGCCTTTTGTTTGGCTTAGGGATTCGGCACGTGGGCGCCAAGGTCGCCCAGCTATTAGCCGCCGAATTTAAGTCGGTGGACGCCCTGATGGCAGCTGACGCCGCAACCATTTCGGCGGTTGATTCGATCGGCCCGATCATCGGTGACGCGGTGGCGACCTACTTTCAAAACGAACAGGTCCACCAGTTGATTGCCGAACTAAAAGAGGTTGGCGTCAACATGGACTACCTGGCCCCCACCACCAGCGCAACGGAAAGTGCCGAGTGGGCCGGAAAACGGGTGGTCCTAACCGGAAAACTAACCAAGATGACCCGCGGCCAAGCCCAGGAGTGGCTGAGTGCCCGGGGCGCTTCGGTAACCGGGAGCGTTTCTAAGAAAACGGATCTCTTAATTGCCGGTGAAAAGGCCGGTAGCAAACTGGAAAAGGCGCAAACGCTGGGCATCGAGGTCTGGGATGAAGACCGCTTTGACCAAGCGATGAAGGAGGAAAACTAGACGTGCGAGTAAAGAAAATCGTCTTGGCCGCCGCCATCACCATGGTGGCCGCTGTGACGCTTGCCGGTTGTGGCAAGAAGAGCTCCAGTAGCTCGAGTGTGACAACCACCGGGTCGACCAGTGGTAATTACCAAGGGGTGATCGAAAACGGTCGCTACAAGACCAGCAAGGCCCGTGGGGTGAACACGGCGCAAAACGCTAACGTGTACAACTTGAAGGCCTTTGAATCTGGGTTGACCAACGTTTCTAAGCTGGTTTTCTCCACCAAGAGCTACATCTTCCAGGAAGGACAGTACCTGTCTTCTAGCACCCTGGATAACTGGTTAGGGCGCAAGACGTCCAGCAACCCAACCGGTTTAAACCCAGCTAAGGGTAAGAGCAGCGACCCGAACCCAGAATACATTCAACAAATTGAAGAACAAGATTACATGCAGCAAAGCGGTAACTCTTTGAAGCTTAAGGGGATCGTAATCGGGATCGGGGTCAACAGCGAATACACCTACCAAAAGACCACCGATGGGCCGGATTACACGAAAAACATCTCCGACGCCGAGGTACAAAAACAGGGTAAGTTAGCCGCCGCCAAGATTTTAAAGCGGCTCCGGGCCCGTAAGGACTTAAAGAACGTGCCGATCGTGATCGCCCTCTTTAAGCAGGCCTCCGATGATTCACTGGTGGGGGGGACCTTCTTTGCCTACAGCAAGAATAACGGCTCCACGATCTCATCTTGGAAGACCTTGAACTACAAGGCGGTCGTCTTACCAAAGGCGAGCGATTCGACCTCTAGTAATTCCAGTGATCAGTCCGATAACTCTAACTTCACGAACTTCAAGACCCAGATTCAATCCTTCTTCCCGAACTTAAGCGGGGTAACGGCCCAGGCCCAGTACTACAACAACTCCCTGTCCGGGATGAACATTACGGTCACGACCCAGTTCTATAGTGAAACCGAAATCCAATCCTTCACGGAATATATCGTTCAGGCCGCCAAGAAGTACTTACCAAACGGGATCCCAATTGAAATCAAGATCCAATCTTCGAACTCAATTCAAGCGGTCGTCTACCGCAACTCTGGGTCCAGCAGTTACCAATCGCACATCTTTAGCTCCTATTAAAACCAAACTTTGAACAGAGCCCGTGGGCCCGCGCAATCGGCATGCCGAAACTGCGCGGGTCCCTTGTTGTTAGCGGCGCGAATTTTAGCCGCTTGAGTTAATAAGTCGCCCTAACTGTGATAAAATAAGGAATTGTATAAATCATCAATGCACAAAGGAAAAGAGGTTGAGAGAATGGCTGAGCAATTAGACCGGCAACAGGTCGAACACGTTGCGGACCTGGCCAAGCTGGCGTTTACCGATGCGGAGTTGGACAAGTTCACCCCCAAAATCGAAGAAATCATTGACCTGTTCAAGGAACTGGAAGAGGTCGATACGACCGGCGTGGAACCAATGAGTACGCCAACGACGGAAGTCAACGTGATGCGAGAAGACGTGGCGGTTAAGAGCAGCGACCAAGAACGCCAAGCCCTGTTGGATAACGCTCCGGAAACGGCTAACGGCTTAATCAAGGTGCCAGCGATCATCGACGAAAGCGAGGACGGAGAAGAGTAATGACTTTTTACGGTAAAGACATTTCGGGTCTGCACGCCGACCTAGTTGCTAAGAAGGTGAGTGCCACCGAACTGACCAAGGCCGCCTTTGACCGGATCAAGGCCACCGATGACCAAGTCGGCGCCTTTTTGGCCCTAAACGAGGAAGCGGCCCTCAAGCAAGCCGCTGAATTAGACCAAGCGGGAATCGCAGAAGACCAACTGCTGGCCGGAATCCCGCTGGCCGTTAAGGATAACATTGTTACCAAGGGCTTGACGACGACGGCGGCTTCCAAGATCTTGGAAAACTTCAAGCCCGTTTACGATGCTACGGTCGTTGAAAAACTCAACGCCGCCGGGGCAATCAACGTCGGGAAGGTCAACCTAGATGAATTCGCCATGGGGTCGTCAACGGAAAACTCCGCCTTTAAGACGACCAAGAACCCGTGGGACCTAACCCGGGTACCAGGGGGCTCTTCTGGTGGTTCCGCGGCCGCTGTGGCTGCCGGGGATGTTTTAGGGGCCTTGGGGTCCGATACCGGTGGTTCGATTCGGATACCCGCTTCCTTTACCGGGACGGTGGGGATGAAGCCAACTTACGGGCGGGTTTCTCGTTGGGGGCTGATCGCCTTTGGTTCTTCCTTTGACCAAATTGGTTGGCTGACCCAATCCGTTAAGGACAACGCCATCTTGATGAGCGCCATCGCCGGTAAGGATGACCGCGACATGACTAGCGCTAACCAACCGGTACCGGATTTTGCCGCCGGCTTAAACGACCAGGCCGACATCAAGGGAATGAAGATCGCCGTTCCGCGCGAATACATGGAATGCCTCGATGACGACGTTCAAGAAGTGATCGAAGCGAGCCTGAAGCACCTCGAATCCTTGGGTGCCACGATCGATGAGGTTTCCTTACCACACACCAAGTACGGGGTACCGGCTTACTACATCCTGGCCTCTTCGGAAGCTTCTTCTAATTTGCAACGCTTCGACGGGATCCGTTACGGTTTCCGCGCTGATGACGTTAAGAACCTGGAAGACGTCTACGTTAAGACCCGTTCGCAAGGCTTTGGGGACGAAGTGAAGCTCCGGATCATGCTGGGAACCTTCTCCTTGTCCGCCGGGTTCTACGACGCCTACTTCAACAAGGCCGCTAAGGTACGCCGCCTGATCGCCCAGGACTTCGATGACGTCTTAAAGGACCACGATTTGATCGTTGGGCCAACCGGAACCAGCACCGCCTTTAAGATCGGCGCCGAAATTGCCGATCCAAAGCAAATGTACTTCAATGACGTCTTGACCGTGACCTTGAACATGGCCGGGCTACCGGGGATGTCGATCCCTGCCGGCTTCTCCAAGGACAATGGGATGCCAATTGGCCTGCAGATGATCGGTAAGCGCTTTGATGAAGCCACGATTTACAAGGCCGGTTACGTCTTTGAACAGACGACCGACTTCCACAAGCAAACGCCAGAATTAGGATAGGGGGGAACCATTTATGAACTTTGAAACTACGATTGGGCTAGAAGTCCACGTTGAATTAAAGACCAACTCAAAGATCTTCTCCCCGTCCCCGGTTAACTTTGGGGCGGCGCCAAACGCCAACACCAACGTGATCGACTGGGGGTACCCAGGGGTCTTACCGTCGATTAACAAGGGTGTGGTCCGCGACGGGATCATGGCCGCATTAGCCTTGCACGCCGAAGTGACCAAGAAGATGCACTTTGACCGTAAGAACTACTTCTACCCGGATAACCCAAAGGCCTACCAGATCACCCAATCTGAAACGCCGATCGCCCACGATGGTTGGGTGGAAATAGAAGTTGACGGTAAGAAGAAAAAGATCGGGATCAAGGAAATGCACATCGAAGAAGACGCCGGGAAGAACACCCACACCGGCAGTCACTCCTACGTGGACTTGAACCGGCAGGGGACGCCGTTGATCGAAATTGTTTCCAAGGCCGACATCGCTTCGCCAGAAGAAGCCGTTGCCTACCTGGAAGCCCTGCGCCAACGGATCCAATTTACCGGGATCTCCGACGTGAAGATGGAAGAGGGGTCGATGCGGGTCGACACCAACATTTCCGTGCGCCCATACGGCTCCGACCAGTACGGGACCAAGACGGAAATGAAGAACATCAACTCCTTTAACTTCGTCAAGAACGCCCTGAACTTTGAAGCCGACCGCCACCAAAAGGTCTTGATGGCCGGTGGTGAAATCGTTCAAGAAACCCGCCGTTACGACGAAGCGACGAAGGGGACGGTGGCGATGCGGACCAAGGAAGGTTCTGACGACTACCGTTACTTCCCGGAACCGGACCTACCGCCGCTGGAAGTTGATGACGCCTGGATTGAAGAAATTCGGTCCCAAATGCCAGAAATGCCGGGCGAACGCCGGCGCCGTTACGTTAACGACCTCGGCCTGACCGATTACGACGCCATGGTTTTGACCCAGACCAAGGAAATGGCCGACTTCTTTGAAGAGGCCGTCAAGGATGGTGGCGACGCCAAGAAGGTGGCCAACTACCTGATGAACGACGTTAACTCCTACTTGAACAACCAACACGTTGACCTGGACGACACTAAGCTGACGCCGGCTAACCTGGCGGGGATGATCAAGTTGATCGACGACGGGACGATCTCCTCGAAGATGGCCAAGAAGGTCTTCCAAGGGATCTTGGATGGTCAAGAACCGGCCGCCTTCGCTAAGGCTAACGGTTTGGTACAACTGTCTGACCCGGCCGAACTGCAACCGATTATCGATGCCATCTTGGACGACAACGAACAATCGATTGAAGACTTTAAGAACGGGAAGGACCGCGCCTTTGGCTTCTTGATTGGGCAAATCATGAAGAAGACCCAGGGGAAGGCCAACCCGAAGGTGGTTAACCAATTACTGGGTAAGTCACTCAACGAACGTTAAGGAGGAATGGTCATGGCCAAACGAGCTCGGATAATTTACAACCCGACGTCGGGACGGGAAGCTCTGCGCAACGACTTGGTCGACATCCTCGATGTTTACGAACAAGCCGGTTATGAAACCAGTGCCTTTGCCACCACGCCGGAACCAGATTCCGCTAAGAATGAGGCGGCCCGGGCAGTCAAGGAAGGCTTTGACCTGATTGTGGCCGCCGGGGGCGATGGGACCTTAAGCGAAGTGGTCGATGGTTTAGCGGGCCTAAAGAAGCGGCCGCTGTTAGCGATCATCCCCGCCGGGACCACCAACGATTACGCCCGGGCCTTACGGGTACCGCGCGATAACCCGGTGGCCGCCGCTAAGTTGATCCTGGAGCCGGCCAACCGGTTCAAGATCGACATCGGTCAGGCCGGTGATAAGTACTTCATGAACATCGCGGCCGGGGGAACCTTGACGGAGTTGACCTACGACGTGCCGTCACAAATGAAGTCGATGTTTGGCTACCTGGCTTACTTCGCCAAGGGCGCCGAAATCCTGCCCCGGGTTAAGCCGGTCGCCATGGAGATCACTTACGATGGTCAAACCTTTAAGGGTAAGGCCTCCACGATCTTCTTAGCCCTAACTAACTCGGTGGGGGGCTTTGAACAAATCGTCCCGGATGCTTCCTTAGATGACGGGAACTTCTCCTTGTTAATCATCAAGGATTCGAGCCTCCTGGGCCTGATGCAGCTGATGGCCAAGGCCTTAAACGGGACCCACATTGATGATCCGCGGGTAATCTACGTGAAGGCCAAGGACGTAACGGTGAAGCCCCTTGATCCAAACGATCGGTTAATGATCAACTTGGACGGGGAATACGGTGGGGACGCCCCGATGGAATTCCATAACCTGCACCAGCACATGACGGTCGTCGCCAACATGGAGGCGATCCCGGATGACGCGATTACCAGCGACATTACGCCGGACATGCAAAAGGCCGAAGACTACTTCGTGCGTGGCTTGGGCGAAATGGAAAAGGATACGCAAGAGTAATAATTAGCTAAGTAGGGACCCAACCGTTAAGCAAACGCACGGGCCCCTCTTTCTTGTAATGGGCGCAATTACGGCGCCCGTTGTACATACAATATACGGAGGAAAGCAATGAGTAAGGTGCAACTACCAGTTCATAAAAACGAAACGGTCACGGGGACGGTCCTCGACCTAACTTACCAAGGGAACGGGGTCGTCAAGGTTGATCACTACCCCATTTTTGTACCCAACACCTTGCCGGGCGAAGAGGTAACGGTCAAGGTAACTAAGGTGACCAAGAACTTCGCCTGGGGCAAGCTGATCAGCATTGAAAAGAAGAGCCCGGACCGGATCGATGACCCCAACTGGGCCTACCTACAGACGGGGATTGCGCCGTTAGGGAACCTGACTTACCCGGCCCAACTCAAGTTTAAGCAGCGTCAAATTCAAGAACTCTTGGAAAAGGCCCACCTAAACTTAGAAGTGGCCGAAACGCTGGGGATGGACCAGCCCTTTGGTTACCGCAATAAGGCCCAAGTCCCGGTGCGGATGGTCAAGGGCCAACCGACGACCGGTTTTTACAAACGTGGTAGCCATGACCTGGTGCCAATTGAAGACTTTTACATCCAGGACCCGGCAATTGACCAAACCGTTTTGGTGGTCCGCGACCTCTTGCGTAAGTACCAAGTGCCGGCTTACGATGAAGAAACTCACCGCGGCGTAATCCGGACGGTGATGGTCCGCCGGGGCTACTACAGCCACCAGGTGATGGTGGTCCTGGTCACTAACGGGGAGCATTTCCCGCACGTCGCAGAAATTACCCGGGAAATAAGTGAACGGGTGCCGGGAATTAAGAGCATCGTGCAAAACGTCAATGATAAGCGGACCAACGTCATTTTGGGAACGAAGAACCACCTGTTGTGGGGGGAACCAACCATCCACGACACCCTCTTGGGGATCGACTTCACGATTTCGCCGCTCTCCTTTTACCAGGTCAACCCGCAACAAACCGAGCGCCTCTACCAGACCGCCATTGAAAACGCCGGACTAGACGGAAGCAAGACCGTTATCGATGCTTACTGTGGGATTGGGACGATCTCTTTAGCCGTGGCTAAGCACGCCAAGCACGTTTACGGGGTCGAAATCGTGCCGGCCGCCATTGCAGACGCCAAGCAAAACGCCGCCAATAATGGGATCGAAAATGCGACCTTTGTTGTTGGCAAGGCCGAAGAGCAGTTTGCCAAGTGGCAAGCCGAGGGTCTCAAACCTGATGTGGTGATTGTTGACCCACCGCGCAAGGGCTTGGATGCCCAATTGATTGAGGCCACCGGTAAGATGGCGCCCCAAAAGGTGATTTACGTCTCCTGCAACCCGGCGACTTTGGTCCGCGACTTACAACGCTTCGCCGAACAGGGCTACCACGTGACCAAGCCGATCCAACCGGTCGACCAGTTCCCGCAGACGACGCACGTTGAGTCTGTTACGGTCCTTGAACGTACAGATAAATAGCCGATAAGCCGCGCTCTGACGGCATTTATAGGTGATTGAAAGTGTACTTTTTCCTTCCCGGAATGTCAACTCAAGTGCAACAACCATGGAGCCAGACCGTGAGCTAGCTTGCTAGCGCGGCCTCAATAAGCTCGGCGGCGTTAGCGTAGCCGAGTGTCCTGCGATGCTTTTGATTCAGCGCATCTTGAACCTTTGCGATATCATCTTCAGAGAAGCCATGTAGTGATAGGCCTTTAGGGATGTACTCTCGGATCAGGCCATTCTGGTTTTCATTACTGCCACGTTCCCAAGGCGAGTACGGGTGCGCAAAGTAGATCTGAGCTCCTTGAACCTGGTCCAACAGTTTGAACTCAGAGCCGTTATCGAAAGTGATGGTCTTAAAGTAGCCAGGATGCTGGTCAATGGTGGCTTGAAGCTCTTTTAAGCAGGTGTCTGCGTGGTAGTTGGGAATCTTGACGATGATCTCATAGCGGACTCACCGTTCGGTCAGGGTCATCAGTGCTGGTTCACTGGCTTGACGCTTGCCTTTAACCAGGTCACCTTCCCAATCACCAAAGCGTTCACGGTTATTAATAGTGTCTGGTCGTTCATCAATCGAAGTACCAGCCAGACGCTTATTTTTACGCGAGTGGTTGTGACGATTGGACTTTACATGGCGCCGCAGCTTGGCTGGCAGGTCGATATTCTTAATGTCTAAGCGGCCTTGATCAATATACCGATAAACGGTCGGCGTTGAAGGGCACGGCTGGTCAGGATGAGTCTGCTTAAAGGCGTGCACGAAACCATCAACACTATCAATCCGTGGTCGCCGTTTAAGCGCTGTTTTAAGCATCTTAAAGGACAGCCAGCAGACCTTTTCTAGTCCGCCAAAACGGCAGTTCTGACGCGCTTTATCATGAATAAGCTGGCTCGTGTCCGCAAAGTATTTGGTGAAAAAGAGATAGTCAGAATTACGTTGTCGAATGGTGCCACGCTTAATTTCACGCGAGATCGTGCTGCGACTGCGATTGGTCAGGCGCGCAATATCAGCCTGAGATTTCCCAGCATTCAAGTACGCTTCAATTTCACCTCTTTCTTCCGGGGTAAGTTGTTGATAATGCTTGGTAGTGCTATGCTTGGATTGGGTCATGGAGATATCCTTTCTTTAGAGTTTCAGCACTTTAATTTTAGGTCTCCATGGCCTATTTGTATAATTTGAACTTGTTGCACTTAGATTTTAAATCCGGGAAGAAGAAAAAACTACAACAAGACAAGAAAGATCAGCAAGATGCCTTAAAAGCGACCATCAATACTGAATTGGCAGAGGTACAGCACTCTTTGAACACTGAAATGGCTAGCTTAAACGAGCAGGTCTGCGGATCAAGTTCATTTCAACCGCCACGAATTGAATTAAAACCAACAGGATACAATTTTGAGACGATTAATGACCAAGGTACAGGGACATCATTCAAAGGATTAATTATTTTTGATCAAGCTTGTCTTGACTTAACACGTTTACCATTCTTTGTTCATGATTCACTACTATTTTCAAATATTGAGATTGATCGTAGAAATCGAATTATTGAAATGTATGCTCAAGAAACTAAGCAGATATTTATTTCAATTGATAGTATTGAAGTATTATCAGAAAAGGCGCAAGAGATCATTAGAGAAAATACGGTTTTGACACTCGAACGTGGTGGTAAAGAACTGTTTGGGAGATCATGGAATGAGCAAGCAACTAAATAACTTAAAAATTAAATACAAGGTTAGTTACAAGAAATTGTGGAAACTGTTGATTGACAGGGGATTACAGAAAAAAGATTTACAAGCTGAATGCGATATTAGTGCTGCTTCCGTTGCTAAGTTAGGAAAAGATGCTAACGTAACTACGGATCTTTTGATGAAGATATGCACTGGCTTAGATTGCGATCTTAATGACATTTGTGAAACTGTGCCAATTAACGAAGAATAGGAGAAATTTGATGCAAACGGATAATGAAAAATACAATGAAACTGTGCAGCCAAACAGCGCCTTTCTTAATGAATTGAAAGCAAAGCTTCCAGAATTTTTTACGAAGGATGGTTCGTTTGACCTGGATAAGTTTAGGAACCAACTAAAAGATAAGAATGTTAATGAGCTGAGTGAGGGTTATCAGCTGGGTTTCATTGGTAAAGATTACGCTCGTCGTCAGGCTGGTGAAATGCCAAGTACTGTTATTGTGCCCGATGAAAAGCAGAATCAAGGTGAAGGTAAGAATAGCAAAAATTTATTCTTTACTGGGGATAATTTAGAGGTTCTTCGTCACTTGGAGGTAGGTTATTTAAATAAAATAAATACTATATTTATTGATCCACCATACAATACTGGAAGTAATGATTTTGAGTATCCCGATTCTTTTGAATATTCAGATAATAAGATAAAAGAAATGTTTGGATTAGAGGATGAGCAAGTTGAAAGACTTAAATCAATACAAGGAAGTTCAAGTCATTCGGCTTGGTTGACATTTATGTATCCGAGATTAGTTCTTGCAAAGAGAATGCTATCCTCTAAGGGTACAATCTTTATTTCCATAGATGATAATGAGTTTTCTAATCTAAAAAATATTTGTGATGAGATTTTTGGTGAAGCAAATTATGTTGATACATTTATATGGGAGTCTAGGACATCGATATCTAATGATTCACCAATATCCTTAAATCATAATTACATTTTGGTCTACGCAAAAGATATTCAACAACTTCAGTGGTATGGAGATCCATTAAGTTCAAGAGAATATAAAAATCCTGACAATGATCCAAGAGGCCCTTGGAAATTAACCCCTCTGGATGCAAACAAAGCTGGTGGTGATACTGTTTTTGGAATTACCAATCCAAATACTGGTAAAGAATATTTTCCTCCTCACAATAGGATTTGGGCTTTTAACAGAGATGGTATTAAAAAATTAATGGATGATGGGAGAATAAAGTTTGGTATGAATAATGACTCGTCCCCTAAACGAAAGTTGTTTCTTAAAGAACGTATTTTAAAAGGGGATTCTAAAACTCCAAGTTCAATATTAAGGAATGTTGGGACTACCAAAGATGGGACTAATGAGATAATAAAGCTTTTTAACGAAAAATGCTTTAGTTACCCTAAGCCAACTTCTTTGGTAAAAAAGTTAATTAAGTACACTTCCAAAGATTCGGAAATAGTAATGGACTTTTTTGCTGGATCAGCAACGACTGCCGATGCTGTAATGCAATTAAATGCCGAAGATACAGCAAATAGGCGTTTCATCATGGTACAACTCCCGGAAAAAACATACCATCGGAATAAAGATGGTAAAACAGTTCCTGTTAAAGGGGCAAAAGTTGCATATGATGCTGGCTTTAAGTCTATTGATGAAATTTCTCGTGAACGAATTCGGCGCGCTGCCAAAAAGATCCGTGATGACAATGAACTAACTTTGCCCCAAAATTTTGATGGCAGCTTTAAGCATTATCGTGTAGTTAAACCTGTTAAACAAACTCTTGAAGAAATTGAGGACTTCAATCCTAACAACACTAACCTGTTTACCGATATGGTTGATGGCTTTTCAAGTAAAAGCTTGGGTATTGATGGGGATGCTACTGGGGAAGAAACAATTCTTACCACTTGGCTTGCCAAGGATGGTTACCCGTTTGATACTGATGTTGAAGAAGTTAAATTTGATAACTACACCGCACATAAAGTTGAAGATAATCGACTTTACTTGATTAATGAAGGTTGGGGAGCAAGCCAAACTAAAGAATTACTCAACCAACTTGGTACTCACCAATTAGAAGTACAAAGTGTAGTTATCTTTGGCTATTCATTTAATGTAGCAGAACTGCGTGAACTTGAAAATGGTTTAAAGCAGTTGGATAGTAAAGTAACTTTAATCAAGAGGTACTAACCCATGAAGATTAAACTAGAAACTTTACAACACCAAACTGATGCCCTAGCCGCCATTGATAAAGCTTTCCCAGGCATGGATACCATGAGTAATAATCCAGATGCTAATTACATTTATGCTAATCCACTAATTAGGTGTCGTTATAGGGATAAAGCCAATATTGACATCAAGATGGAGACGGGGACTGGGAAGACCTATGTCTACACCCGGATGATGTATGAAATGCACCAAAAGTATGGGCTCTTTAAGTTTGTCATTGCAGTGCCTAGCCCAAGTATTAAAGAAGGTACTCGTAGCTTTATTAGTAGCGATTATGCTAAGCAGCACTTTAGCGAATTTTATGAAAATACCCGGATCCAATTAAATGTCATCAACGCGGGTGATTTTAGTGCGCGTTCAGGACGGCGCAACTTTCCAGCGCAACTGTCTGAATTTGTTGAAGCAACTCGGCAGAATGCAAACCAAATTGAAGTATTGTTAGTTAATCAGGGGATGCTGCACTCTAAATCCATGCACCATGATGACTACGATCAAACTTTGCTGGGTGGTGAAACTTCCCCAATCAAAGCGATTGCTGCCACTCGGCCAGTAATAATTATCGACGAACCACAACGCTTTCCACGAGGAAAAAAGTTCTACGAAGATATCGAAGAAATGAAGCCCCAATTAATTGTGCGTTTTGGTGCTACCTTCCCGGAAACAACTACTGGTCGGGGGAAGAATAAAGTCACTAAGGTTGATTACTATCGTGGTGAACCTCAGTTTAACTTGGACGCCGTGGACAGTTTCAACCAGGGCCTGGTTAAGGGTATCGATATTGATTATCCTGATATGCCAGAAGAACAGGCAAATAACTTGTATAAAGTTAAGCAAGTCAAAGCTAAAGAATTAGTTTTGACCAAGGGTGGCAAAGACTATTCATTAAACGTAGGCGAAAATCTGGCTGATGTGGATGCTGGCTTTGAAGGTAATATTACTTATGCTGGTGGGACTGACCGGGAACTTTCTAATGGTTTAGCTTTATCTAAAGACATGAAATTGATTCCTGGTACCTTTGCGGAAAACTATCAGGATGAAATTATCTCACAGGCATTAGATTGTCACTTTAAGGCTGAAGAAGAAAACTTCCTACGTTTAAATTCAGGGGAGAATGCTCCAAAGATTAAGACTCTATCCTTATTCTTTATTGATAGTATTTCCAGCTTCCGTGGCGAAAACAGTGGTAAGGGTTGGCTTGCTCATCACTTTGAGGCTATTTTAACCAAGAAACTCAAGAAATTAATTGATCGTTTTGAATTGGCGATTGATGATCGGGAAAAAGAGTACCGCTCTTTCTTACAGGCTACCTTGAAGAGCTTGCAGTCAGAACATCAGGACGTTTATGCTGGTTATTTCAGTGAAGATCGGGGCAGTTCTGATGCCGACATTCAGGCTGAAGTTGAAGATATCCTCAGCAATAAGGAAAAACTGCTCAGCTTTAAGGATAAAGATGGTAACTGGCTAACTCGTCGCTTCCTCTTTTCAAAGTGGACGCTGCGTGAAGGTTGGGATAATCCAAATGTTTTCACAATTGCCAAGTTACGTACTTCCGGTTCCGAGATTAGTAAGATTCAGGAAGTTGGTCGTGGTTTACGGCTTCCGGTTGATGAAACTGGTCACCGTTTGAATCAGGATGAGTGGCAGAGTCGTCTATCTTTCTTAATTGGTTATGATGAACGAGATTTCGCTCAAAAGTTAGTAGGTGAAATTAATGATGATTCACCGATAAAACTGAACCAAGAAGAATTAACTGATGACATGATCAAGCTGATTGTTAAAGCTAAACAAAAAATTGATCCTAAGTTTGATGAGAATCAGCTACTTGATGATTTAGATGCCCATAATGTGATTACTCGTTCTAACAAATTTAAAGAAAACGTTGAATTAGATGGTCAATCGATGGCTGGCTATGATGCTTTGTGTCATCTTTATCCAGAATTAGTTCAAGAAACTAAAGTTGCTAATGATAAGGTTCGAGATAAAAATTCAAAAGACAGCACAACTGTTAAGTTACGCAAGCAAAATTGGCAGCAATTGAAGAATTTGTGGCTGCAATTGGCTAAGCGGCAAATGATCAAGTTTGATCCATCGGTTAATCAGGATGCCGAAACGGTGGCTCGGAACGTATTTAACGATAGCGATAATAAGATCTTTGTTTTGCAACGGCCGCAGGTGGTTCACCAAGAAGTGGTAACTGATGAGAATGTGGCTTCCGTTCGGGAAACGCAGTCGGATTATAGTACTGAATTCTTAACCATGAATTATGGTAAATTTCTTAAACTCTTGGCTAAGGGTACTGATTTACCGGTTAATTTGCTTAACAATTTGATGATCAAAGCGATTAAGCGTTTGAAAAATAATACTAACTACATCAATGAGAAGACACTTGGCAATTTAATTCGCACTTTTAACAATCAATTTAATGAACGAATTAAGACTTCTTATAGCTATGAACCACTGAACTTTTCATCTTCAACATCGATTTACAATGCTAAAAAGCAAGAGTTTGTGGATTCGGTTCCGGCTAGCGTACTTGGTGTATACCAGTCAGATTCGACTTCTGATGAAAAGTACTTGTATGATCGGCCACCGCTGCGTTATGACAGTGCTGATCCAGAATTAAAAATTTTACAACGGTCGTATGGCCCGAAGATTAGTGTCTTTGGGAAATTACCAAAAAAGGCTATTAAGATTCCGCGCTTTGATAACGGAACGACTACACCTGACTTTATCTTTAAGATTGAACATGGTAATAAGCCAATTTATTTAGTGATTGAAACTAAAGCTGAAAACATGCGGTTGGGTGATGAAGAAATTCGAATTATTCAGCAAAAGTACTTTGATCATTTGCAGGAATCAGGGGTTTATTATCGAATGGCTACTAGTGAACAAGAGGTGCATGCCTTGATTAATAAGTTGGAAAACGGGGAGTTGAATTAGGATGCTGTCGCTAATTGAATTAGCTAAAGAAGGAAATTTAGAGAAAACAGGAGCTAAGCCTAAGCTACCAATTAAGGTGGATGGTGTTAGTTCCGAGACGTTGGATGTCTATAAAATTCCGTTGGAATACCTTTATTACAATGATAAGAATGGTCGGATCGCAACAGGCATTTCTCAGTATCATGATGAGCTGCACCCAGCAAATGACCATGAGGACCCACAATATAACAATTTTGTTGCTAAGTTAATTGAGAAGGATAATTCATCAGCACTGAAACGAACAGAAAAATCAATTCAGGAATCTGGACAGCAGGTATATGGTTATGTTCTTGATGATGGAAGAATTGTCGATGGTAATCGGCGCTTCACTGCTTTACGGAATATTCACCAGTCAACTGGTAGGACAGTTTATTTTGAAGCCGTGGTATTACCATTCTCATATGACAATTCAACTGAACGAGCTAAGATCAAAAACCTGGAATTGGCTATTCAGATGGGTGTTGAAGAACGGCAAAATTATGATCCGGTTGACTTAGCTGTTGACATTTATCAAACTACTGGCGGCGATGATCCGATCATGACTCAGGCGGACTATGCTGCGGATTCTCATATGCGGCCAACTGAGGTTAAGAAATACTATGATGGTGCCGTTTACATGAAGAAGTTTCTGGAGTTTATTGGAGCTCCGGAAAATAGCTTCAACATCATCAAGGAAAGTAAGGTCTGGTCGCTGTTTCTTGAAATGGGAAAGTCACTTTCAAAGAACTTTGGTGATGATTCAGAATCGCAGGTTCGTAAGAATGAAACCATGAACTCATACTTCGGTGTGATTCTTTACCAGATTCATGTTGGTGTTAGCGGGAATACCGCCAGAACTCATATTCGTGAATATGGGAAAAATGTTGTCAACAGCGTCGATAACGAAGATTTTAATGATGATGTCGCGGACATTGTTGATGATCTGTCTGAATCACTACAGGATGATGAAATTCATACCACTTCTGATTTAATGCAAAGTTTAACTGATGAAAATGATACGGTTGAAGCCCTAGGAGATACTTTTGATACTTATATGCGGAACGCACGGAACAGTGAGTCCGTCGATAAATTCATTCGTAACATTAAGCAAAATGTGAAATATTATCATGACTTAAACGAAGATGGTGGCCTCATTGGGAGCCTTCGTTATAACGAAGTGAGTGAAGACCAGTTAAAAGAGTTGCAAAAATACATGCGTGACTTGAATCAACTAAGTGAGGAGTTGTTCAGTAAGTATGGAGACGAAATCAGATAGTCCAATCATTATTAAGAATAATGACGGTTTCTTCCAACTACTAGATGATAGTAACCATACACTGGAGTCAAAGACAGCTCAGCGTGGCTTAGCTATTTTTAGGCCGTACTTTGAAGATCCGAGACAGCGAACCTTTAAGGAAGATTTAACTTACGTTCAACTGCTTGAATTAGTTAAGAAACTTAATAGGCGTCTGCAACGTAAAGGGTTACCTGAGGTTCAGACTAGCAACAAGTTTAATCATTTTGTTCAACAGCGTCAGTATTATATTAAGGAACAAAGTCAGGCTGGTTTAACTATCAAAGATGGTGATCCTCGCTGGCAACATGAGTTTGATAACTTCAAAGCGGTCGTTAGTCAAGAAATTACGCGTCCGCTTAAGCCAGAGCAAGAAAAAGCTAGTTTCTTCATGACTATCATGAAACGAGCGGCCAACTTTTCAGTACCTGGTGCTGGTAAAACGGCAATGATGTATGGCACGTTTGCCTATCTATCTAGCCCAAGGGTAAATGAAGTAGATAAACTGTTAGTTGTTTCACCACTGAACGCCTTTGCTGCTTGGCGGACAGAATTTGAAGCTGTGTTTGGTCCTAAGCGTAAGTTGCATTACCTCAATATGCGGGATAAGAAATACAACAATAATGTCGGTGCTATTAAGCACGACTGGGTCCAGGCTGACGTGATCACCATCAACTACGAATCTTTACAAAGTAAGCTGAACATCATTAATGACTTGTTGGATTCCAAAACTATGTTAGTCTTTGACGAAGTTCACCGGGTAAAAGGAGTCGGTGGCCAGCGTGCCAAGGCAGCATTGAGTTTAAGCCAGACACCACACTACCGCTATGTTCTAACGGGGACACCAATTCCGAATGGCTTTAGGGACATCTATAACTTCCTACATCTGATGTACCCTGATGAATACTCATCCTTCTTTGCTTGGGATTTAACAACTTTGAATAATATTGATCCAGAAGATGTAAATAAGAAATTATCGCCGTTCTTTTGGCGGACCAACAAGAAAGATCTACATGTCCCTAAACCAGATCCAGATATTATTAAAGAAGTTGAACCATCAAAGAATCAGCAGATGCTGTCACAGGCTATTTATGAAACCGAAAATGGGACTTTGGCAACTTTCATTAGACTGTTGCAAGCTTCAACTAATCCAGAATTACTAGCAACCAACATTAACTATAAAGAGTTAGGCCTTGTAGATGCCGACTCTGGTGTTTGGGATAAGCAAGCTTCAACTGTGGAAAAAGAAAATGCCAGCAGTGGGGATGCTTATAAGAAGTATGATTTAGCTAAAGTTGAATCTCCTAAGTTTGAAATGGGTATTGATTTGATTGACAAATTGGTTAGCCAAGGTAAAAAAGTCCTGGTTTGGGGGATGTTTGTTGGCACCATGCAGAAGATCACTGATACTCTCAACGATATGGGAATTAAAACAACCTTGGTTTATGGGGCCACTCCAAAGCAAGACCGTGAAGGAATGATTAACAATTTCCGTACTGGTGATGCCCAGGTATTGGTTTCTAATCCTAATACGTTAGGTGAATCTATTTCGCTCCATCAGACGGTGCACGATGCGGTTTACTTCGAATACAACTTCAATCTTACTTTTATGTTGCAATCGCGTGATCGGATTAACCGTTTGGGACTTCCAGCTAATCAGTATACTCGGTATTACTATCTGATGACTAAGGGTGATGTTGCCCACATGGGCTTTATTGACAGTACGGTGTACAAGAAGCTGAAGGACAAAGAAAAGGTTATGATCGATGCCATTGATGGCCAATTGCTTGTGCCAGAATATACTGATGATTATCTGCAAGAAGTTAAGGATATTGTCATGGGGAGATATAAATAAAGGAGATTCTGAATATGGAAACTATTGTTCCATCAGTTAATACAACTAAAGAAGAATTACAAGAACGAGTGGATTACATGGTTAATAAGGCTTCACAGCTTGAGCAACTAGCTGAAACGGATGAGCATGAAGCAATGAGGAAATTCATCATTTTAAAAAATTTTGCAAATAAAGAGTATCACGTGTTGACTTTGCAAAAGAATGAAGCAGCAGTTAATAGCAATGTACATTTATCTAATTATCGGGGATTCTTTACTCATTTGCATTTTACAGCTGGCAAAATGCCTCTTAGATTGCTGCACTGGAATCTTGATGAATTCCATCAGGCAAACATTGGATTTAGACTTTGATTTTCCACAAACGCTTTAATGCCTATTTATAAACGTATTTGTTCCCGCAAACAAGCAAAACTGGAGGGCTATTACCTATCCGCGGGATCCATAAAAAACAAACATTTTAGGCCCGTGTAAACAGATATGCTGCATTTAGCTAGACAATAAAAATCGCCATAGTTAGCGGTTAATCGAGAATGTGTAATTGACCAACTCAGCTCGTGGCATGTTGAATGCGTGACCGTGCTGACGAAAGAATAACTTAGTCGGTCAACCGACCAAGATAAGCGACTAAGTTACCGACTAAGATAAAGAAGAGTCACTTCATGTTTAAGCGTGAAGGGACTTTTTTGTCCAATTATTTGCTCTTTCGTTCAAAATCGGGCAAAATTGGACGAAAAACGCATCTCTAGCAAGAAAGTTATCCTGCCAGGGATGCTTGTTTTGGTTGATGAACTAATATTCTACGTCTGAATCGGGCAAAAGTTCCTTGAAAGTTTTGCCTTCAAACAGGGGAACGTCTTCTACCAACTTACGAAAATTCTTGTTTTGAATTATGAATTTTCCGCTGAGTTCTTCGGCAATCATGTAGCCACCGTCACCGTAGGCAGCGGTAATGATATATCTAATACCGTGATACCAGAAAATAAAATCCATTGTTAAAGGTGGCTATAATCCCCTTAAAGGTAACAAGTATGAAACCCAAGACTTATTATCGCTAGGGGGATTTTTATTTGCCAAGCTATTCGACACTAGATCGGCTATATTTTCTAAGTTGTTATCAGGATTCGGATCTTTCGATCAAGGTTTTCGCTGATTACAACGGGATCCACGATGGTTCATTACGTCGTTGGATTAAAGGATTCCTTCAGGAAGGAGTACTGGGGGTTAGGCGGAGCGCGACCAACCGCCGGTATTCAATTGACCTAAAAGTGGCAGCGGTTGTCGACTATCAAGATAACGGCTTATCACGCCAGGAAGTGCTTCATAAGTACAATATTCGCAGTAATTCTCAACTAACCGACTGGGTTATTCGGTACAATAGTGGCAAACTACTAGCACCGAAAGGCGCAGGAAAGCGGGTTAGGAAAATGGGACGGAAAGTCAGTTACGACGAAAAGATTAAGATTGTCCAGTGGGCACTTGATCATGACAGTGATTACCAAGTAACAGCTAAGGAGTTCGACGTTTCGTATAACCGAGTGTATGACTGGGTTCGAAAATATCAGGCCACCGATAACTGGGAAGTCTTAAAGGACCGGCGAGGTAAAAAGCCGCGTCCCAAAGGTGACGCTTTAACGCGCGAAGAACAGTTAGAAGAAGAGAACCGACAACTCAAGGCAAAAGTTCGGCGCTTAGAAGTGGAGCGAGCTTTCGCAAAAAAATTGAGAGAAATACGCAATCGGGAGGTGGACGATCCGCAAAATACGAAGCGATTCAGGAACTAGTTAAGGAAGGTTACACAGTGACCGAGTTGGCGGCGGTAGCAAACACGTCGCGTAAGTCATATTACATTTGGCTCAAGAAAAGGCAGATCAAGACCCAGCAAGAAATCGAGAATGCGAAGATTTTAGCGGCGATTCGTCAAATCGAGAAACGCCATTTGAACTGTGCGGGTTACCGGAAGGTCACGGCCATTCTTAATAGCGATACCAGCAAGATTAAAGAGTACACTTTTAGCTTCGACTTCCCGATTAACATTAAACGGGTCCGGCGGATTATGCGTGAGCACGGGATCAAAGCTGACATTCGCCAACCGCGTCGTAACCGGGTTAAAGAACAACAACAGTACCTTGAAGACAATGTATTACATCGCCAATTTGCCCCTGACCAGCCTAATAAGGTCTGGGTGACTGATACTACGGAACTTACTTACGGTCGTGGAAACAAGGTACGACTGCACGCAATCATAGATTTGTATGGGAACTATGCGCTTAGTTACTTCATATCTCCAACCGAAACCGCCAAGGACGTAATTAAAGCTTTTGAATTGGCTAAACAGAAGACCAGTAGGTTGGCTCCGTTAATTCATACAGATCGTGGATCTGCCTACACTTCAAGGGAATTCAGTAATTACCTTATCCAAAACCAATGCGTCCACAGTATGTCAGCGCCGGGGACCCCGGCTGATAATGCGGTAATTGAGCGCTGGTGGTGTGACTTCAAACATCTGTGGCTGGCACACCAGCCAGCGCCTCAAACGTATGACCAACTCTTAAAGTTAGTGGCAGAAGGCGTTAAGTACTTCAACACCGTTGAAATATCCGGTAAAAGAAAGAATCTCACCGCTGTAGATTACTACAGAAGTGAGATTGCATAACTTAATAATTTTAGATTTCTAAAGTGTTACCTTGACAGGGGGCAGTGCCAGAGGATCAAATTCCCCTGGATGGCTTTTTTCGTAAAAAAATTTTTGTAAAAATCCCGATCTTGATAGAAATCAATTTGGGAATCCTGCTTTCCCGGTATATTAAAAGCATCAAAGCAAGGAGGTCAAAAGATCAATGCAAAAATGGTTAATGAAAAATCGCAACCGGCTGACGGCAATTACGGGCATCTTAATCGTCCTGGCCTTTGCCGCAAAATGGTTATTTAAAAGTGAAACAGCAGAGTCCGGCCTGCTCCTGGCCGCCTCCCTCATCGGCGGCTTCCCGATCGCCGCATCCGCTTGGCAGGCCCTGAAAGTCAAAGTCATCAGTATCGACTTGCTGGTGACCCTGGCCATCTTAGGTGCCTTCGTCATCCAGGAATTCGAAGAATCCGCCATCGTGGCCTTCCTTTTCTTGTTTGGGGCTTACCTTGAACAAAGGACCCTGGCCAAGACCCGGTCAGCCATCAAGAAACTGGTGGAGATGGTGCCAGAAACCGCCCTCCGGCAGACGGCAGACGGCGACTTTGAAGAAGTTGACTTAGACGACCTGGACGAAGGGGACATCCTTTTGGTCAAAACCGGCGGCAAGATCCCGGTTGACGGGGAAGTCGTCTCCGGTTCCGGGACGGCCAACGAAGCCAGCATTACCGGTGAATCCATGCCTTTAGGCAAAAAGCCCGGCGACCCGGTCTATGCCGGTACTATTTTGGAAAACGGGACCATCCGGATCAAGGCGGAAAAAGTCGGGGATGAAACGACTTTTGGCAAGATCATCGAACTGGTCGAAGAAGCCCAGGACTCCAAGTCCCAGGCTGAGCGTCTAATTGACCGCTTCTCCAAGTACTACACCCCAGTCGTCCTGCTCCTGGCCATTATTGTTGGCCTCATCAGCCAAGACCTGGAACTGGCTGTAACCATCCTGGTTCTCGGCTGCCCGGGTGCCTTGGTTATCGGGGTTCCGGTCTCCAACGTGGCCGGAATCGGCAATGGGGCCAAGCAGGGGATCCTTTTTAAAGGTAGTGAAGTCATCACCAAGTTCAGCAAGGTCGACACGATCATGTTCGACAAGACCGGGACCTTGACTTACGGCGACCCCCGGGTCAGCCAGGTGAAAAAGTACGGCCAGGGCCAGCTGGCTGAACAGCTTTTGGTCAGCGTGGAAAAAGAATCTGCCCACCCTTTGGCGAAAGCCATCACTGGCTACTATGAAGACCTGGAAGCTAAAGAAGTTGAAGCTTCCCAGGTCCTCCAGGGCGGCGGGATCGTTGCTCAAGTAGCTGGCCAGCAGGTCCTGGTCGGCAACCGCTACTTGCTTGACCAGTACCATGTCCCAGTTACAAAAGAAATGGAAAAGGACATGGAAGAGCTGGCAAGTGCTGGCAATTCCCTGGTTCTGGTGGCTGTAAACGGGCAGCTGGAACTTGCTTTAGGCTTAAAGGACGAGATCCGGGCCGGGGTTAAGGAAGACCTGGCTGCTTTAAAGAAGCTGGGTGTCAAGAACCTGCTCCTCTTGTCCGGTGACAACCAGAAGACGGTTGACCTGGTAGCGGAAGAACTGGGCCTCACTGAGGCATATGGCCAGCTTTTGCCAGAAGACAAGGCCGAATTTGTCAAAAAGCGGCAGGCAGCCGGTGAAATCGTGGCCTTTGTCGGCGACGGGATCAACGACAGTCCGTCACTGGCCCGGGCAGACATCGGGATTGCCATGGGCAGCGGGACTGACGTGGCAATTGAGACTTCAAACGTGGTCCTCATGAACGGCAGCTTTGACCGGATTCCGCGGGCCCTGGCCCTGGCTAAGGCCACCCGGCGGAACATGATTGAGAACATCACCATCGCCCTGGCTGTCGTAGCCGTCCTGCTGGTCAGCGTGTTAGCCAGCTCATGGATGAACATGGCCATCGGGATGTTTGTCCACGAAGGCAGTATCCTGGTTGTAATCTTGAACGCCATGCGCCTTCTGGCCTACCGGTCAAAATTACAAAAATCGCGAAAATTGATAGAAAACAATTTTTCTCAAGCAACAGGCCCGTATACTAAGGGCAGCGAAAGTATCCAATAGAAAAAAGAAAGGAAAAGAAATCATGCAAAAAGCAATTTTACAACTTGAAACATTAGCCTGCCCGACCTGCATGCAGAAGATCGCGGGGGCCATCGCCAATGTCGACGGGGTTGAAAAGACCAGCGTCAAGGTCCTCTTCAACGCAAGCAAGGCCAAGGTCAACTTCGACCCGGAAAAAACCAATTTGGACACGATCACTCAAGCCGTGAAGAATATCGGCTATGACGTCTTGAAGGCCAGCGCTAAATAAGAGAAAAAAGCAAAAATAAGAAAAACGACTAATCAAGAAAAAAGGAGAAAAATGATGATCAAGGAATTTTTTACCAAGAACGATGAAATGTTAGACTTATATACGCAGGCAATTACCAAGGCCCACGGCGCCCACCACCCGGAAGTCTTTGAAGTCCGCAAGGTTTATGAAGACATCCAAAAGAAGGTGAGAGCCGGCCAGGAAGACTTGACTGCCGACTTCAGCAAGCTGCGGTCCTTGACCGCGGATTACGCCATTCCGGCTGACGCCTGCGGGGCGATGACTAAGACCTACCAGACCCTGGAAGAATTCGACCACTTGGTCCAGGGCTAATTTTTACCAGCAGAGGAGAGCAAAATGCAGCATATATGTGTCAGCCTGGTTCCCTTATTCGTGGACCTGCCAGAAAAAGACCAGCTTAAGATCAATTCCCTGGCCAGCCACCGGCGCTATCAAAAAGGTGAGACGATTTTTCAGCCAGGGGATGAAAAGCTGCAGATCGTGGCCCGGGGAAACATGAAGGTTTACCAGCTGTCCGCCAGCGGCCGCGAGCAGCTGCTCCGGGTTGCCCAGCCGGGTGACTATGAAGGGGAAGCGCAGCTTTTTGGCCTGGAAAACGACAGCTTCTTCGGCCAGGCCATGGAGAATACGGAAATCTGCAGCTTGAGCAAGGCCGACTTCAACCGGGTCCTCCTAGAAAATCCCCAGCTCTCCCTCAAACTGCTGGAACTCAGCACCCAGAAGCTGCTGGCCACGGAAAGACAGACCCAGTTCCTGGCCATGGAGCGGGTCGAAGAAAGGCTGGCCAGCTACCTGCTCGACTTGGCTAAGGTGGCTGGAAGCGACCAGGTCCAGCTGTCCATGAAGATGAAAGATATCGCCCTCTACTTGGGAACTACTCCCGAAACCCTCTCCCGCAAATTCAAACTCCTCGAAAAAATGGGCTATCTGAAAAGGACAGGCAAGCAGGTGAAAATCCTTGATGAAGATGGCCTGCTGGACTTGTAATAGACAAGAAAAATCTCCCTCTAGATTAGGCACTGCCCCCTGTCAAGGTAACACTTTAGAAATCTAAAATTATTAAGTTATGCAATCTCACTTCTGTAGTAATCTACAGCGGTGAGATTCTTTCTTTTACCGGATATTTCAACGGTGTTGAAGTACTTAACGCCTTCTGCCACTAACTTTAAGAGTTGGTCATACGTTTGAGGCGCTGGCTGGTGTGCCAGCCACAGATGTTTGAAGTCACACCACCAGCGCTCAATTACCGCATTATCAGCCGGGGTCCCCGGCGCTGACATACTGTGGACGCATTGGTTTTGGATAAGGTAATTACTGAATTCCCTTGAAGTGTAGGCAGATCCACGATCTGTATGAATTAACGGAGCCAACCTACTGGTCTTCTGTTTAGCCAATTCAAAAGCTTTAATTACGTCCTTGGCGGTTTCGGTTGGAGATATGAAGTAACTAAGCGCATAGTTCCCATACAAATCTATGATTGCGTGCAGTCGTACCTTGTTTCCACGACCGTAAGTAAGTTCCGTAGTATCAGTCACCCAGACCTTATTAGGCTGGTCAGGGGCAAATTGGCGATGTAATACATTGTCTTCAAGGTACTGTTGTTGTTCTTTAACCCGGTTACGACGCGGTTGGCGAATGTCAGCTTTGATCCCGTGCTCACGCATAATCCGCCGGACCCGTTTAATGTTAATCGGGAAGTCGAAGCTAAAAGTGTACTCTTTAATCTTGCTGGTATCGCTATTAAGAATGGCCGTGACCTTCCGGTAACCCGCACAGTTCAAATGGCGTTTCTCGATTTGACGAATCGCCGCCAAAATCTTCGCATTCTCGATTTCTTGCTGGGTCTTGATCTGCCTTTTCTTGAGCCAAATGTAATATGACTTACGCGACGTGTTTGCTACCGCCGCCAACTCGGTCACTGTGTAACCTTCCTTAACTAGTTCCTGAATCGCTTCGTATTTTGCGGATCGTCCACCTCCCGATTGCGTATTTCTCTCAATTTTTTTGCGAAAGCTCGCTCCACTTCTAAGCGCCGAACTTTTGCCTTGAGTTGTCGGTTCTCTTCTTCTAACTGTTCTTCGCGCGTTAAAGCGTCACCTTTGGGACGCGGCTTTTTACCTCGCCGGTCCTTTAAGACTTCCCAGTTACCGGTGGCCTGATATTTTCGAACCCAGTCATACACTCGGTTATACGAAACGTCGAACTCCTTAGCTGTTACTTGGTAATCACTGTCATGATCAAGTGCCCACTGGACAATCTTAATCTTTTCGTCGTAACTGACTTTCCGTCCCATTTTCCTAACCCGCTTTCCTGCGCCTTTCGGTGCTAGTAGTTTGCCACTATTGTACCGAATAACCCAGTCGGTTAGTTGAGAATTACTGCGAATATTGTACTTATGAAGCACTTCCTGGCGTGATAAGCCGTTATCTTGATAGTCGACAACCGCAGAAAGAGAGAGATAGACTAAAATGGCGGTTGGTCGCGCTCCGCCTAACCCCCAGTACTCCTTCCTGAAGGAATCCTTTAATCCAACGACGTAATGAACCATCGTGGATCCCGTTGTAATCAGCGAAAACCTTGATCGAAAGATCCGAATCCTGATAACAACTTAGAAAATATAGCCGATCTAGTGTCGAATAGCTTGGCAAATAAAAATCCCCCTAGCGATAATAAGTCTTGGGTTTCATACTTGTTACCTTTAAGGGGATTATAGCCTTATTACTAGGAGGAGATTTTTTACTATCGAAAAAGAAAGATGAAGACGGCTTAGTGCAAGGCAGTTACAAAAGTGATCAGGCCGAAGATAATGCCAGGGACATTGGCAATAAAGACCGGCCAGTCCTTGTACTTCTGCAAAAGGGCGTAGCTGCACCAAAAGGAGCTGTTGATGGAGGCAACCAGCGGCTGCATGGGATTGCCATATTGGCCGTGCAAGTGAGAGTGTCAAGAATGTTGTGTAAAAAAGGAAACTTCGCCCGCATGAATTGGCGATTCTAAAACATCGAATCAAGCGTGTCGTGACAGTCCTTGAATCCCCGATGTGCTCGATTCTCAAATTTATCGTTGTACTCCATTACTTGCGTCATGATAAAGCGATCGAGGGCCCCTTCGTTTGGGAACTGCTCTTTACGTCGGACCATCTTCTTCAGGCTCTTATTGAACGACTCAATTAGGTTCGTCGAGTAGATGGTCTGACGGATCGCAGTTGGAAAACTGAAGAACGTGAATAGCTCCTCCATTTGGACTAGATTCTTGATTCGACGCTTATAACTGGACTCCCACTTAGCACTGAAAGCCGCCAATCGTTCTTTGGCGGCTTGTAGGTTCTCTGCTTGCCGAATAGCCTTAAAGTCGGTGATAATCTCCCTGCGATCGTTTTTGCGAACGTACCCTAAAAGGTTGCGCTCTGCGTGGACCCAGCACCGTTGAAACTTCGCCTGCGGGTAGTTAGCCTCAATCGCAGATTGAAGTCCAACTAAACCGTCGGCGATGAACAACTGAATATCTTTAATCCCCCGTGCGCGTATGGTCCCCTGTCAATAAAATAGACAATTTAAATAGAGACTTTTTTGTCCTATGCCACGACTAAATTTTGAATTTGAGTTTGATACTCATCTTCAAGTTGCTTTGGTGATTTGAATCCACAGTGACTGTGAATTCTAACTGTGTTGTAAAACGTTTCAATGTACTGAAAAACTAGTCGTTTAGCTTCGGAGTATGAATGGATTTTAAACCGATTTATCCATTCACGCTTAATCAAGGCATGAAACGACTCAATGCAGGCATTATCCCAAGGATAAGCTTTCTTTGAATAGCTTAATGTCATGTTAGCTGTAACTTGATTGTAAGCTTCAGACGTAAACTGACTACCACGATCACTGTGCATGATTAATGGCTTGCTAATATGGCGACTGTGCTTAGTCTTTTCAATAAGTGGGATGACATTCGATACCTCCAAGGTTTCAGATAAGTCCCAACCAATGATCCGTCGGGAGTACAAGTCCATAATACTGGTTAAATAAACGAATCCGTCATGAACTGGAATATAAGTGGTGTCAATGCACCAAACGGCGTTTGGTCGCAATGGATTGAACTGCTCGTCTAAAATATTTATTAGCTGTTTATCAAACTTAGAATTGCGAGTGGTAGTCGTCCAAGAGGTTAGGTAAACGGCGTGAATGCCAAGTTCACGCATATACTTACCAACAGTTCGTTCAGCGATCTTATATCCTTTTGAGCGAAGTTCTTGGGTGATTTTGCCGGCACCGTAAATACAAAGGCTTTTGAGCCAAATTGCTTTAATTTCACCTTGAATAAACTTCTTCCGAAGCTTTCGCGGTGATTGGTGATTATGACGCTTTTCTCGTTGATAGTAACCACTTCTTGAGATTCCAACATAATCACACATACCATTGATGGAAGGGTGGGATTCCAAAGCGTGCTGAACGTCCATTTCTTGGTACACCTTTTCGGTAGTTACTTGCTCAGAATCCCGATTGATTTTTTTAATACTTCGATCGCTCCTTGTCCTTATCGCTGGCAAAATTACCAGAGCCACGGCCAAACTCCCCAGTCTCAGTAAACAGCTTAATCCATTTATGTAATGTACTAGCCCCAATACCTAGATTCTTACTTATTTCATTCATGGTCATGTGATCCTTGTTATCTAAGTAATACTGAACGGCCTGTTCCTTAAATTCCTTGTCATAACTGTGCTTCGTCATTATTTGATCCTCCAATTTACTTCCTTAATTATACTAAATCAGAGTCTCTATTTAACTTGTACACTTTTTATTCTAGGCCCAAACTTCGATGGAACGTCCATAACTAAAACTACCACGGCTTTCTTTAGATCGTTTGCGACGAATACCATGGTCAGGTAAATCAGTCACATTAATATCCAGTAGTCCCTGATCAATCCAGTTATAGATGGTTTTGTAGGCAATTCTAACTACATGAGCCACTTGTTCAATTGACCATTTTTGGATCTTGATTTTTTCTTCAATCAATAGCTTTAGGTTAGTCGTTAAGATGGTTTTACGACCACGATGACTAAGTTTAACTTCATGGTCAGTTTGAGCCTTAACTGCGTGATACTAACCAGCTAAGCGATGAACCTCATTAAAGATAGTGGTTTTACTAAAGCCTAAATAATCGGCAATATATTGAAGTGAGTGCTTTTCATGATGAAGTGTTTCGATGACAACGCGGTCTTCAAATGATAAAATAGTGGTGCCCATAAAGGTCCTTCTTTCTAATGGAATGTTGTGGTGACACCATTAAAGACCTTTATGGGTTTTTCTGTCCACTAATTATGTTCAACTTAAATTTTACAATCTACCTTAAACAAATACATTTAATGCAATAAAGTATAGCTTTTATAAAATTACTGTCGTTTTGTTTGTAAGCGGTTTACAAAAAGAGTTACACTATAGCTGTAATATTATGAATAGGGGGATATTATAGATGGATAAAGCAAAAGTTATTATTGTTGGGGCATCACATGGCGGTCATGAATCGGCAATTGAGCTGTTGGATAAATACGATAACGTCGATGTTACGATTTATGAAATGGGTGATTTCGTATCGTTCATGTCCTGTGGGATGCAACTTTACTTAGAAGACCAAGTTACAGATGTTAATGACGTAAGGAATTTCCGACCAGAAGACATCACTTCCAAAGGCGGAAATATTTTTAATAACCATCAAGTTACAGCAATTGATGTTGACCAAAAACAGGTAACCGTTAAAGATTTAAAAGAAGGTACAGAAGAACAAGTTGCTTATGATAAATTGATTCTTAGTTCAGGAGTGACGCCTAAGAATTTGCCTGTCCCAGGTACAGACCTTGAAAATGTATATTTAATGCGAGGTTACGACTGGGCTACAAAGATTAAGGCAGCATTAACTGATGATAGTATTAAAAATGTTGCGGTGGTTGGTTCAGGATACATCGGGATTGAAGCAGCTGAAGTATTTGCTAAGAAAGGTAAACACGTCACTTTATTTGACTTCATCGATCGTCCCCTCGGCAATTATCTCAACCATGAAATGACTGAAATTATCGATAAAACGCTGACTGACAACGGCGTCCAAGTAGAAATGAGCCAGAGCATTACCGCATTTAAGGGCGACGGAAAAGTTGCCAGTGTGGAAACTAAGAAGGGTAGTTACCCTGCGGACCTTGTAATTCAAGCTGCCGGGGTACAACCTAATACAGAATGGCTCAAGGGCGTAGTGGACCTGACAGATCGCGGATTCATCAATGTGGATGGCTACTTGAGAACCAACGTGCCCGACATATTTGCAGTCGGAGATGCCATCTTACCACTATCTATCCCGGCTGGAAAACCATCTCCAATTGCTTTAGCTACAACTGCACGGCGTGAAGCTCAATACGTTGTAAACCATATTTTCGAGAAGAAACCAACCCAAATCTTTAAAGGCGTAGTTGGCTCATCAGCATTGCATGTATTTGACGAACACTTTGCTTCTACGGGTGTAAATGAATTTACTGCAGAACGTTCTAACGTTGAAATTGTTAATTCACACTATGTCGATCACATCCGTCCAGCATACGTTCCTGAGTCAGAGGGCAATGTTCGCGTGGATGTTGATATCACGTTTGACCCTCATACCCACATTGTTTTAGGCGGCGCAGTCCTTTCAACATGTGATTTAACTGCTCAAGGAAATGTTTTGGCATTAGCGGTAGAGCATCGTTTGACGCTTGAAGATTTAGCCGAAGCTGACTTCTTCTTCCAACCTGGTTACGACCGGCAATGGAGTTTAATTAATTTGGCTGCGCAACATGCTTTAGGTTATGCACGCTTCTAAAGTAAATTAATCGGTTTATACGTAGTATGAAGTGTCCGAGAAGGTTAGATTATTGATCTAGCTTTCTTGGACACTTTTTACTAAAACGTCTTTTTTATAGTAACTTTGGTGTTTTACGTTATTTTGCCATATTAAAAAAATCGTAAAAAGGTAAAGATACCGGAATTGTTGAATAAAGTAGGACCAGCAATGCAGCAAATGAAGGATCTTTGATCGGTACTGTGCCCTGTCAAGTTTACACATTAAATCTGAAACTTGAAAGCGCAGAATAGCGGGCTTAACCCGTCATTCTGCGCTTTTCCACTCTAAAAATAGAAAAACGCAAGCTCTCCTACGTTATACTTTAACTGATCAAAACCAAAGTAAAGGAGTTCTTGCGCTATGAACAGTATAAAGCAATCGCAATCGAATGACGAGGCTCAATTCTTAATCCGGACCTTCTTTAAGCAGATTGGTCTAGGTAAAATTATTCATCAAATTAACTTTAAACGACACACGCCAATCAGCCCGTTGATGATGATTAAGTGGTTAATGACGACCATCTTTGCCCGTAAATCACTTTACCGTGCGCAATCAGACGCTAATTTCACCACCCGGACGGCCCGTAATTTTCTGAATGATGGCCGAACCAATTGGCAAAAGTTAACCTGCCTCTTAACGAGCCAAGTAATCAAGGCCCTTCGCCCCTTTATCGATTCCCGCCGCCGACTAGCACTAATCATTGATGACAGTCTCTTTGCCCGTCCTTATGCCAAGAAGGCTGAGCTACTCGCTCGAGTTTACGACCACAATAAAGGGGTATACGTCCGTGGCTACCGGGCTCTCACCCTGGGCTGGAGTGACGCCAACACCTTTCTCCCGGTTAATTTCGCTTTAATGTCGAGTGGAAAAGCGGAGAATCAATTGGGACCTTGCTTGAAGAACGATCAGCGGACCTTAGCTAGTCAACGTCGAAACCAAGCACGAACTAAGATGAATGAAGCCGCCGTTGATCTGGTTTCCCAAGCCCTTCAGAATGGTGTTCCAGCTCAATATGTTCTCTTTGATAGCTGGTATAGTTCACCTAAAATGTTTGACCTGATCAACCAGCTCGGCCTTGATGGGGTTGGAATGCTAAAGCGTTCCAAGAAGGTTTACTATCGCTATCGTAAGCGCCTGTATTCCGTTAAGACGCTCTACCAGCGACTCCAGACAGAAGGGCGTAAGTCTAAAGAAGGCGCCACTTACCAGTATAGTTGTGTCGTTGAAAGTCTATCGGGCGTTGAATTAAAGTTGGTGTTCGTAAGCAATCGCCACCATGCCAACAACTATTTAGTCTTGGCAACTACGAAGACCTCTCTCCGCCCAAATGAAATCATTCAACTATATGGCCGGCGCTGGCAGATCGAGACCTACTTCAAAGCTGCCAAGCAATACTTACGTTTTGACCAAACTCAGGTCCAGAAGTATGACGGTCTTTGCGGTCACCTTGCCATGGTCATGATGACATATGACCTCCTAGCGTGGCAGGAAAGGCAAGAGCGGGACGATCGAACCATTGGCGATCTATTTTACATTATGGGAGAAGCCATGCCTGATTTGAACATTACTGAGGTATTGGTATGGTTCGTAAAAACTTTACAAGAATTCATGGAAGATGAACCAATTATCCCAAGGAACCTCCTCGAGGGGACTGTTAACCAATTTATTAAGCACCTACCACAATCCGTTGCCAAACAGTTTCAAGCCGCTTGAAACTGACTAATTTAGTGAGCCTAAATTTCAAATGGGCCACGTGATTAGGGGCACTTTGGGGTGATTATCTGCTTTCAAGTTTCAGTCCTTAACAACATTTACTGACAATACGGGGAGTTCAATTACAGCAATTCCTGAACAATCTCTAGGGTATAGTACCGCTAAAACTTCCAACTATGATTTAGAGCTGCTAGATTTGAAAATACCTGGTCTTATAAAAGGCATCGTAGAAAAGGCAAAAGAAAAATCTCAAAACAGCGATCTTTTATCGAAGGGACAATTTTATTATTATCCACAAGAAACGTGTTTTAAATTTGGTATTATAGATTCACAAGAGAATCTACGTCCCTTATTTGAATTTAGCAGTACTGATTTGTGGAAAAATATATTTTCTAATTCAACAGAAATTAAGATTATAGTTTTTTTATAAGATTTTAACAGGTTATAAATAGGGCCTATATATATTCAAATAGGCCTCTGACCATTTCTAAAGCCATTCTTCAGAACGTTGGTG